>JBGSVE010000113.1:0-6512 GCA_041753075.1 Pirellulaceae bacterium | reverse complement strand
GTGTCGGCAACGGTGCGCAGCGCCGACGCCTCGGCCGCAATCACTTGACGGACGAATCGCAAATGCTCAATCGGTGTCGTCGAGCGACGAAATGTGTTGTCTGCTGGCACGCCGAGTCATCCATGACCGGGTAAAAAACATCCTGGGCAAATAACCCGTTTGGCACGATAGCCAGCGGACGGCGGTGAGAACAATAGGAACACCCGGCGACCGAATTGCTAGCGTCGTTGTGGTGGACGTCGGTTCGCGGTCGCGACTATGCTAGGAATCGTGAGAGCAACACGCTACTCGTCATTTCCTCCCACGATCGATCGAAAGCCATGCTACGCCTTAACCTACTCTTAATCTTTGGTCTCATCTCAGTCCTTGCATTATCCGATGACCGATGGCTCGATTATCCCGGTGGCCAGGGCGTGGGTGAGGGTTTGAATGTGGTTTTGGTTTCGGGCGACGAGGAATATCGCAGCGAAGAAGCATTACCCCAACTCGCCAAAATCCTCTCCGAGCATCACGGTTTTCATTGCACCGTCCTGTTTGCGATTGACCCCAAGACTGGCGAAATCAATCCCGATCAACTGGACAACATTCCCGGCTTGGAAGCACTCGACAACGCCGACTTGATGATTCTGGCAACGCGAATGCGGGCCTTGCCGGATGACCAACTAAAGCATGTGGTTGACTACGTCGAACAAGGCAAACCGATTGTCGGCCTGCGCACCGCGACGCACGCATTCGCTCCACTGAGCGATTCAGCCTACGCGCATTATCACTGGCAATACAAAGGCGCGGACTACCAACAGGGTTTTGGTCGCCAGGTACTCGGCGAAACTTGGATTTCGCATCACGGCAAACACAAGTTCGAAAGCACCCGCGGGATTGTCGAGGACAAGTCGCACGCAATCGCAACGGGAATCAAAGACGGCGACATCTGGGGATCAAGTGATGTTTACGGCGTGCGATTGCCGCTCACCGGCGATGCGCACACAATCATTCGCGGCCAAATACTCGCCGGAATGAATCCCACGGATGTGCCAGTCACGGGCGAGCGTAATGATCCCATGATGCCGATTGCTTGGACGCGAAGCTACAAAGGCGGTCGCATTTTTACGACGACGATGGGCGCGGCAACTGACTTGGAAAACGCAGCGCTCCGACGATTGGTGCTCAATGCGTCGCTGTGGTGCGTCGGACGCGAGGACAAGATTACGCCTGAGTTGAATGTCGCTTTAGTCGGCAAATACAAACCCACTCCATTCGGCTTCGGCGATTACATCAAAGGCCGCAGGCCCGACGATTACCGGTAGACAGTCGAACTCTAATGCAAAATCGGGGCAAAGCACTACGGAAAATTGCTGTAAACAAAGCGTAGTGGTAGGTCTCGCGAGCGACTGATGCCGATTCTTGGACCGGCGTGTACGACAAGGTCGCGACGTGGATTGCGGGCGAAGCGAATCGTATCGCACGTCATCAAGTCGATTCCATCATCGGCAGTGGTCACGCCCAGCGCCTGGCAGATCATTGCCGGACCGGCGGTCAATCGGCGCGGGTCGGTTTGGCCGCGTAGCCGCTGCATCAGTTCGATCCCGTAAGTTGGCCAGAGTGCCCGAATCAGTACCGCGCTGCCGACGTTGCGTCGCTCGGTGACGACGTTGAGACAATACTTGGCATGAATCGAATACACGTACAGCATCGCCGCATCGCCGAACATCGACTGGTTGCGTTTTGTGATTCCACACCGCGAATGGCTGGCCTCATCGCCGGCGGCCAAGTACGCTTCGGTTTCAATGATCATTCCGCCGACCCATTGGCCTTCGGTCCAACGCAAACACCAATGTCCAATCAACTGAGCCGCCACAACATCGGGGCGGCGCGCAAAAAACGATCGGCCCAAACGCCGCGGCAACCGGACCAATGCGTAGTCATCGAACGTTGCAGGATTGGCTCGTGAGCGTCGAGGTTTATCGGGCACGGTGGCTGCTGCCGGTTAGTCGTCCGCCGATCGCCGGTGGCTGGTTGGCGATCGACAACGACGAGATTGTGGAATTGGGAACACCGCTCCAATCGCCGCCGCGCGGCGTGATTGACTTGGGTGACATCGCGATTTTACCGGCACTGGTCAATGCCCACACGCACCTCGAGTTTTCCCAACTGAGCGAACCGATCGGCCATCCGGGAATCGAATTGCAAGATTGGATCGGTCAAGTGATCGCCGCGCGAGGCATTGATGTTGATGCGGATGACGCGATCCGCAGCGGACTGGAAAGATCCGCGGCGATCGGCACGGGACTTCTGGGCGAGATCGCGACGACGCCTTGGTCCGGCAGAATTAACCCGATCAACGGACATCTTGACGTTGTTGCTTTTGCCGAGGTGCTGGGCCTTGGTAAGACGCGTGGTCAAGAACGTTTGAATGCCGCCGAAGAACATATCAAGCGGCTGGCGGGCCGCGACGGAGTAAGCGGTGGCGTCAGTCCACATGCACCGTATTCGACGCCACCGCAACTGGTTGAGCGCTGCGTCGAGTTGGCAAAACGACACCATCTTCCGCTCGCAATGCACGTGGCCGAAAGCGAGACCGAACGGGCGCTGATCGAGCATGGCAATGGTCCGTTCATGCCGATTCTCGATCGATTGCTGCAATCCTCGTCCGCACCGCAGCAATCACTCGGCGATCTGTTTCCCTGGGGCCATGACGCGACATTGAAGTTGCTGCGACAACTTGCCGGCGCGCCGCGTTCGCTCGTTGTCCATGGCAACCATTTGAATTCGGCGGAGATTGATTTTTTATCGCGCGAACCGCAGATGACGGTCGTTTATTGTCCCCGAACCCACGCGTTTTTTCAGCACCCGACGCATCCGGTCGCCAAGCTACTTGCCGCCGGTGTGCGAGTCGCATTGGGTACCGATTCGCTCGCCAGCAACCCCGATCTATCGATCTGGGGCGAGGTCCGGTGGTTGCTCGGCAATCGTCCCGATTTGGATTGGCAATCCGTGCTGGCGATGGCAACGATGAACGGAGCGGACGCGCTGGGTCGCCGCGATTTAGGCCGGATTGAACCGGGAGCAAAATGCCGATTGATCGTGATTCCAACAATCGCCGCGAGCGAAAATCAGCTCGGCAATGATCTTGTTGCCACCGAGCCGCAGCCTTTTCGCGGCGTGCGAAAGTGACGGTGATTGGTTACACTCACGCTATGAATTCAACTGCATCAATGAAGTGCCGGATACCTTTTTTGCGAAGCACCCGCAGAGTCAATTCCTGGCAAAAGATGCCTAACACTTTATTGACGCTCGTCGTCATGTTTGTGGCGCTCAGTGCGACCTGGGGATGCGGCAAGCGCGAAGACTTGGCGACGCGGCTGGCCAAAGAACGCGCCGATTTCGAGTCCAAAACGCCTCCATCGCCAGAAGAGTTTCGCGAGGCGGCGATGCGTGGCGACGTCGAAGCGATGCTCAATGCCATCGAACGCGGCGTTGATGTTAATGCCGTTGACGAAAGCGACCGGACGGCGTTGCAATTGGCCTGTTTCGAAGGTCAACACGAAGCGGTCGAATTGTTGATCGAGCGAAAAGCCGACATCAATCATCTCGATAACGCCGGTCGGACACCGCTGATGTTTGCCTCGACCGGACCCTACATTCGCTGTGTCGATCAATTGATTGAAGCGGGCGCAGCAATTGATCCCGTCGACAACGACGAGCATTTTGATGCCTTGATGTTTGCCGCCGCCGAAGGACAGCTTGAAGTCGTCGAGTCACTGTTGCGTGCCGGTGCCAATCCGAACGCGGTCGATGTTGACGGCGAGTCGGCGCGAGATTTCGCCGCCAATAACGGCCATGCCGACGTGGTCGCTTTGCTTGATTCGGTGATCGCGAAGTGACGCTTCAGGAAACGTTTGGTTGCCAGCATCCGGTCGCATTGGTTACCGGCAGCGCCGCGCGGCGAGTCGGTCGCGCGATTCTCGCGCGGTTGGCGAAACTCGGCTGCCGCGTTGCAATCCATGCCAACACGAGTAAGGATGCAGCACAAGCGTTTGCCGCGGAGTTGCACGGAAGCGGCGTCGAAGTGACCGTCGTGCAAGCGGCGATGCAGGACGAAGTAGCGGTGAAGGCGATGATTGCCAGCGTTATCGAGTCCTTCGGTCGTATCGACATCCTTGTCAACAGCGCGGCGATTTGGCAACCGCTCGCGCTCGAACAAGTCACCGCCGATGATTTGCGCAACTACTTTGACGTCAACACACTCGGCGGATTCATTGCGGCCCAGTCGGCCGGCTTGCAGATGGTTTCGCAAACCCACGGCGGTGCCATCATCAACATCGGTGACTGGGCAACGTGCCGTCCGTATCTCGATCACGCGGCGTATTTTCCCAGCAAGGGGGCGATCGAGACGATGACGCGTTCGTTGGCCGTTGAACTGGCGCAACGCAATCCGAACGTTCGCGTCAATTGCATTCAACCAGGTCCTGTGTTGTTGGCCGACGATATCGACGAAGAGACTCGAGAAAAAATCATCGCCAGCGTTTTGCTCAAGCGCATCGGAACCGCCGATGACATCGCCCACGCGGTCGAGTTTCTGTGCATCAATCGATTCATGACCGGAGTGATCCTGCCGGTCGACGGTGGCAAAAGCATTTACGCCAACGATGGACTGCAGTACGGACTCAACACCGGCTGAATCCTGCAATGTAAATCAGTGGGCCTCCTCACCCTTCCGATTGGTGATAGGTGAGTCCAACCCAAACCGTAACCGCCCCCTAGCTAGACCGGCCACGGTTCAGACTCCGCTAACCCCGTACGCATCAAGCAAAGAAAACCAAGCACCAGTTAGTGTTAATTAGCGAAGATGTGTGTTCCAAAAAACGGTCTGGACGGAACACTAGTCCTCGCTAATTAACACTCATTTTCAGGATGCCGCTTAACCGGATGCGTATGGTGCTCAGACTTCCAGCACCCCGAGCCGACTTAAACAAAGAGCTAATGTAAAAGTCCTTGTTTGCGGAGCGATGATTTGAGCATGTTGAGTGTGGGATGTGCTTTGGCAATCTTCACAGCGCATTTGCATGCGAGCTGTTTGCCCTTTTCACCACCGATGGCGTCGCGAAGTTCGGCGAGGATTTCGGCTGCGGCTTTGTAGTTGTGAGTTCCTCCTGCGGCTGCGGTTTTTTCGGCTTGCAACAGCCATATCGTTGGGGCTACTTTCATTTTTTCCATCCGAGCTCGCCGCTCTTTGTCCGCTTTGGCTGCAACTCGCCGGGCTTTCGCTTCAGCCTCCTTCGTCTGCTGTTCGTTTTCTTTCTTTCGCAGCTTGTCGGTTAATGAAAAAAGTTTTTCAAGCGTTCGCTCGCGCAACGACATTGGCCAATCAACTATGGCTCCGGTTGCTCGAACCTCGGCCAGCAATTCTGCCTTCACCGTTTCAGGCTCGTCATTCAGTAATCGCCGAAGTAACGCTTTGGATCGTTGATCGCTGATCGCATTCACCCAAGTCTCGATGGGATCAACACCATCATTGACCTCAGTGAGTTCCGGCACGCCATCCGCAGCAGCCTCACAGGCCAGCGGATCGAGACCGAAAAACGGCAGTAAGTCGATACTGCAAGCAGGCATCTGATCAAGACCATGCGGCACGGGCGGCTCATTTATCTCGGCAGGGTCTTCGTTGTCGTCGTACGCGGCGCACAGCCACAGCAAGTACAACGCACGAAGATCGCCCTTAGTCAATTGCTCACGAATTTTTTCGAGCGATTCCAGGTACGTGTCAAAATCCCAAACTTCGTCGACACTGTTTGATTCGTGGAACGGTGCCACTGATAGCATTCCGCCGTTGCCTTTGGCGTCTTGCTTCCAAGTCATACTTTCGATCGATAGGTACGGTTCAACCGTTGACGGGGAAAACGCAAGGCCGCCTGGTAAACGTATCCGTACTTCACGATCGCCGTAGTTGGCGTAGGCAAGATAAACGTCGAAACCACCGCGCAACAAACCATCGACATTGCCGCGAAAAGAGCCATAGTGATACTCAACGCTCATCGCCCACTTTGACAATTCGCTGTGAGACGATTGTTGCTGGGCAAAGGCAAGCTGTTTTGGATCCAGCGGCTTGTCGATGGCACGAAAACAGACGCATCGATACTCGCTCATGACTTCGCTTTCAGATCAAGATCGACATTCGATTTACCAAACCACACGGACGTTAGCATACGAATTCACCAGTTCCCGAGTGATCCTGCAATGTAAAGCATTTGTCTCAATTGTGTGGGACGTTGTTCTGCGGGTGCACCTAGACAATTTTGACATTTTTTTTCGATAAACAACTTCGTCACCTCATCGAATGTGCGAGATTGGGTACACCGTTTAGGCGATCGCTTCCCGTCAAAACCTACCCACCTATCGATGCCCTTCTCCTCTCGCTCCATCGCCCATAACTTCTTCCTGCAAATTTTAGGTCCATCAGACTTTGTCGTGGATTTGCCGAGGAACCCGGATTTTGGAGGCATGGCTCCCGTGTC
>JBGSVE010000112.1:0-3843 GCA_041753075.1 Pirellulaceae bacterium | reverse complement strand
GGTGACACGTCACTTGGCGGCGTTCCTTAGCGACCATCGACGCAGCGGGTTGTCCGGCGATGACCATTCGTCGTCGGATCGTCCGGCTTGGTTGTTGTTTAATGGTGGTGTCATGGCATCGGCGGCGCTACGTGACCGCATCACCGATTCGCTGTCACGCTGGTTCACGCAAAGCCGGGAAACAACATGGCGACCCGAACTGCTGGCCTCGTCGCGTTTGGATTTAGCGGTTGCCCGCGGTGCGGCTTACTTCGCAATGGTCCGTCGCGGTGAAGGTGTAAAGATCGCCGCGAACCTGGGACGTGCGTACTACATGCAAGTTACAACGGATCCACCGCAAGCGATTTGTCTGATTCCCGGCAACGCGGAAACGGGCCAGCGGTTTCAAACCAACGAGCATCCGTTGGAGTTGCAATTGGGCCAGCCGGTTCAATTTCCATTGTGGTCAAGTAGCACGCGGTTGGCTGACCGGGCCGGTGAACTGGTGGCAATCACCGCCGGCGAAGCGACACGTTTGCCACCGATCTTTACGGCGCTGAGCAACGGCAAGCGGCGCAGCGATCAAGTCATTCGCGTCGCGATTCAGTCGGAGCTGAGTGAGATCGGCACGGTCGGACTGTGGTGCGTTGATTTGGATACCGGCAAACGATGGCAGCTCGATTTTGATATCCGCAGTACCTTGGAAACCGACCGTGTCGCGCATGACGCCAGCGGTGAAGCCGCCGGGATTGTGGATGAACAAACGGTCGTCACTTGCCAGTCAATCATCCAGCAAACATTTGCTTCCGCTCAAGGCATCAAGCCAAGCGAATTGGTCAGCCGCTTGCAAGTGGCGACCGAGATGAAGCGTGATGCATGGCCGCCATCGTTACTGCGAAAACTCTCGCATACGTTAATCGATAGCAATGATTCCCGCAGCTTGTCGCCGCAACACGAAGCCCGCTGGTTGAACCTCGCCGGATATTGTCTGCGACCTGGTTACGGCGTCGCCGTCGATGATTGGCGCGTCGCGGTAACCTGGAAAGCCGTATTCGGAAAGATTGTGTTTTCGGCACCGCAATCGCGCGCCGAGTCGTTGATACTTTGGCGACGAATCGCCGGTGGCATGACCAGCGGCCAACAGCAACAGCTCGCTGATCCGATCATCAATCAATTGAAGCTGAAGTCGCTGCGAATTGAAAACCAAGAGCGAGCCGAGTTGTGGCGATTGATTGGTTCGCTCGAGCGGATCTCAGCAAGTTTGAAAATCGACCTGGCCGAGATCGCGATCAGCGAGCTGGTGCGCAAAAAAGCGGAGCCGATTCGTCCCGCATTGTTGTGGGCGATTGGTCGCATCGGCAATCGGCAACCCGTTTATGGGCCGCTGAACACCGTCGTCGCCGCCGCACAGGCCGAGCGCTGGATCGACGATTTGCGGGCAACAGAAATCGAAGGCAAAGCGATGGAAAATGCAGTGGTGCAATTGGCGAGGCTAACCGGTGACCGTTTTCGCGACTTGTCCGGTCCTGGGCGATACGCGGCGATCAATTGGCTCGAACGACTCGGTGCAACCACTCATTCCATCGAGTTGGTGCGCGATGGCGGTTCGCTCAACCGCGACGAAGAAGCGACTTTGTTCGGCGAATCATTGCCACTTGGAATTCGCATCAGCCGAAACGGTTGATTTGGAGAACTAGGTTCCTACTCGGCTACCCCTGGTATCGCTTCACCATCGAATTCAGTTCGATAGAGCGGCAAATGGCGATAATAGACTTCGAGGCAATAGATCGCCATACAAGTTGAATACAATCGCCCACCGGCGGCTCGCCAATCATCATTTTGCGGGGACCAACTGCCCGCGTCTCGGCCAGTGCGACTTTGGGCGGCGGGCAGATCCACCTTCATCTTCGCATTCCAAATCGTCCAAGGTTTCCCGCCATAGTGATGCAAGACCTGCGTCGCATAATACCAATAATAGAAATCAGGGTCACGGATGTTGAACTTATAATTATTAGCAAGCGACGTCACTCCGGCGACGAGCGGCGGATGGTTTCTCGGCCAACCAAGATATTGGCGACATAATAATCCCTCCGCCGTCATCGCTTGGCTCGCCGCTCCACGTGGTTGATAGGAATATCCCGCACCATCATAAGATTGCACCGAATCAAGAAATTCAGGGACACGGTATAAGACTGTTCGGTCTACTTCGAGTCCGCCGGCGACCCCGCTCTGCAACGCCATTACATACCATCCGGTCACCGACATGTCGCCGCCGGATCCCGGAAAGTATCGCCAACCGCCCTCTTCGCCTTGCCAATTCTCGGCGCAATCGATCGCAGCCTGCGCATAACTTCGCAGCCACGAATCTTTAGTCATCGCATAAAGCTCACATACTACGATGGAGCATTGAGCCTGGGCATAAGCTTGCTGGTGGTCGCGAACGTCGCGGGCAAAGTAACCGTCGCGGTCCTGGCGTTTAACTAGCCAGCGTAATCCTCTATCGACCACCTCGCGATACTCACCGGTCAAATGCGTATTCCCCGCGCCGACCATCGCCAACAATGCCATTGCCGTCGCCGCCGGTCGATTCTCGCTGTTTCCACCATCATCATAAGGCCCGACCAACGACCAAGACCCATCCTTGGTCTGGTTCTTGGCGAGCCATTTGAGCCCCAGCGACACCGCGCCCTCGGTGACCGGCGTGCCGCCAAACATCGCCAGCAACGTTTGCTTCATCGCACCGCTTCGCCCCCCAACCATCGGAGCGCCCGCGATACCAGTTTCTCCGGCGCCAAACTCCAACGGGACAATGGCTTCGGCGATCGCTTCGGCGCTCAGTTCAAAACTCAAGTCGTCGATCGTCGACATCGGCACATCGGATTGTAACTCCGAATCGTTCCATTCGGCTTCGCTTGGTAACAAGACTTCGTCGATCGAGAACTCCGCAAGCTCACCTTCGGATTTGCCATCCGCTTGGCCAATCGTCAACAACACGCGGCCAAGATTTTGGCCCGCCGGTGTCGTCAGCAACGTCAACAGGACCAACAAAATCAAATGCACGACGAGACTGAACAACCACGACGGCATGGCGCGCGTGATATCGAATCGTCGTTGCGGCTCTTCCGCTTCGCTCTTGTCACCGACCGCTTGGACTTCACCTTTCCAACGGACGCCACCGCCTGCGGTCCCCATTCCTGCATCGGGTCGCGCGCCGGACAGTGGTGATTTGGCGATCGGTGCTGGCCTGGGTGGCGGCAGCGTCGCACGCGGTGGTGGTGGTGGAGAAGGACTAGACGACACCATCGGCGCGTCCCGTCCAACCGACACGATCGGCGGCAGTGGCAAATTCGATCCGTGCGAACCGCTCGCTGCTGCGTCAGGCAGATCGCGAGATTCAGGCGGCGGAAATGAAGACGACAAGGGAAATCCGTGTTAAGAGTCGCCGCAGCGTTGGCACTGACGTTGGATTGGTAAAGCAAATTCGGCGCAAATTTGCTTTCGCCCTAATTCTCACGAAAACAATTGGTCAGCAAAGGGTAAACACCGCACTTTGAATCAAATAGTTTACCTTGCAAAGCGTCACCAGGTCGCCGATCCCACTTGACGTGAGAGAACATTAGATGCACAATTTAAAAGTGGTCATTAAGCCATATACACCGCGGGGTGGAGCAGCCCGGTAGCTCGCGAGGCTCATAACCTCGAGGTCGCAGGTTCGAATCCTGTCCCCGCAACTTCTCTGTTTGGTTAGGAAACTGACCGCCAGGGGTAAACAACAAAAGCCGACGTTTTGCAAACTGCGAAACGTCGGCTTTTTTCGTTGTTTTTCGGCATTTTGATGCTTTCTCAGCCTCTCTGATCCGAGAC
>JBGSVE010000111.1:0-4314 GCA_041753075.1 Pirellulaceae bacterium | reverse complement strand
CGGCTCCGGAAATCTTTTAATTTGCTCACGCATCTTCGTGATTACCGTCTTGGATCGAAGGTTCTTGACTTTGTTGAGTTTGAGTAAGCCGCGCTTGCGATCGGTGCTGCATACCAGCCCGCGTGGCTTGCCGGGACTGACTATCGTGTCGCCTTCCCAGTCCCCGCAGCGACGACGATCCTCGGCTGCTTCAGGCCGCCCTGCAATCGAAACGGTTGCTCGTAACTTGCCACGACGATCGTAGAACGCCTCAATGATCGCGAGCAAGAAGTCCTCGACTTGATGGTCCGCGGGCTGACCAAGCGTGAGGCGGCTGACTCGCTTGAACTCAGTCCCCATACAATCGATTACCGCCTTCAAAACAGTTATCAAAGACTGCACGTCAACAACCGCGCCGGTGCCGTCGCCGTCGCTATCCGAGACCGATTAATATGAGACATCACTTTTCACGTTGTCAAATGTTGCAAACGATTGCTGGCGGAATCAGCGCCACGGCCATCGCCACACGGCTCCACACTACACAGGGGAGTGAAACACCGCGCGGCCTTCCTGGTGCTGCGGGCGCCCGTTTGGCCATCGCCACCATTTGCACCGATGGTTTTGGTAACCAACACCACGAACCGGCAATCCGGCACATTCCAGCGATGGGTTTCAAAAATGTGTAGTTGAATTTGACGTATGCCGATCAGATGACGCCACGATATATCGCCAAACTTACATTTGTCGATGAAAAAGTCCGCGACCAAGCGGTAGTCACCGGTTTGCCGACTGGCGATCAATCTCGATGATCCAATGTTTACCAAGGGCGCGGTCGACGTCTGCGACTTCGCGGCGGACACCGCACCGCAAGCGATCGAACTGTTTGCGACGGGCATTCGTGAAGGCTACGACTTGTGTTGGCATTCACGCGGCAGCCTGTTCGCGGGAATAAACATGAACAATACCAATGATATGACGCCGGGGCACGAAGCATTGCCATCCATCAGCGCACGTCCAGCGGAGATGATGCTGCGGATCGTTCGCGGCAAGTATTACGGCCACCCCAATCCGGCACGTGACCAATGGGTGTTTCAGGATGGCAATCCGACCGCGGGCGTTGACCCGTGGGAGGTTCCGGGCTTGCCGGTCGGCACGATGCCGGAGCGAACTTTGATCCATCGCTGCTGGTGAGGAATTTGGAGCAGGACAACGGGAGCAGCGCCGATGGGGTTTGTGAGTGGACGACTGCGAGACCATTGCAAGGACGTTTGATGTTTTGTTTTTATACCGCGACGCGAGGCATTCATACGTATCAAGTCAGCGACGATGGTTTACAGGTAAGCGATCCTCAACCGTTTGTCGACGAGCGCGACCGCATCCTGCGGTTCGGTGCGCCGCTGGACGAGGTACACGGCGACCACGGTCGGACCTATGTCGCCGACTTCAGCGCGCCGGAGCGCAGCGACAGCGGCAATCGCGGTGGCGTGTGGTTGGTCACACCGCTCAAAGAATCAACAATCGTGTCCTCTAATTCCTTTGACGAATCATCGCGGGGGGAAAGAATGCGAAACGGTATCAGTGGTCCCGAACCGTTGGGATTGGGTTACCCGACGCGAGTTCCGTTTGGCTGTGCGCTAGCGAAGTGGACCATTGTTGACGCCAATGCCGACGATGCGCGGCGCGGATTTTGCTGCATTCCTGATGCGGCCGATGGCACGATCGACTCCTATGCCGTTCAGGCCGGAAGATCGCGAAATTCGATTGCCTTTGTCGGCGTCCCGGTTCCCGCAAGTGCCAAGCGATACCGAATCGAATTTCGCCAAGCGGCCGGCGACAACGACTACATCGGTTTTGTCGTCGGTGCGTCGACCCCGGCCGTCGCGCACAATGGCATCGAGTTTGGCTACGATCGGCAACTGCCCGGTACCGATACATCCGTCGACGATGCCTATCTTCGCGGTGCGTTAGGAGAAGCGGTGTTGGTTGGCCAAGCGCTGCGAAAACAGTGGGCCCAACAGCGGATCGAAGTGGATGGCGATACCGTTCGCTGGTTCCAAAACAACCGACTTACCGCCGAGGGCAAACCCGCTGGTTTAAATTCGGGAGTCTACTTTGGTATCCAGCAAAAGTTTGAACGCGGGACAAAATACGACGACGTAAGAATTTTGTCACCCGCAATCTAGTTGGCAACTTCTCGATTTATTTGTTGCGAAAAAGAATTTCTTTTTTTATTTGGAAACTCTAGCGCCTAAACTTTGGTTTGATGAAGCGTTTGCTCAGGATTCGTGTTGTTCTCGTCTCGCAGGATTTCAAAAATGCACGACTTACCGTTTTCGCGTCGCCAAATGCTTGCCGCCGGCGGTTTGGCTTTGTTCACGACTCGCGGTTTATTCGCCGAGGAATTGATGTCGCCAACGCCGCGATTGACCGAGGGTCCGTTCTATCCCGATCATCTGCCGCTGGACCAGGACAATGATTTGATTCTGATTAGTGACAGCATCACGCCGGCGGTTGGCCAGATCACGCATTTGACCGGACGGGTTTTGACTCCGGCGGGTACGCCTGTGGCCGGTGCGACGATCGAAATTTGGCAATGTGATGCGAAAGCAGTGTATTTGCACAGCGCCGACAGCGGCCGCAAGAAGCAACAGCAAGACCAGCACTTCCAAGGCTTTGGTCGCTTTGAAACCGCGTCAACCGGCGAGTACCGCTTCCGCACCATCAAGCCGGTGCCTTATCCCGGCCGTCCGGCTCCTCACATCCATATCAAGATTAAACAGAACGATCGCGAACTGTTGACTACGCAGTTGATGATTCGCGGTCACGAGGGTAACAACCGCGATGGCGTTTTCCGTAATGCCGGTGACTTGGTTAATCGTGAATTGATCATGGGCGACTTCAACCCCGTGGCCGACTCGAAGATTGGCGAATTCGCCTGCAACTTCGACATCGTGCTGGGGCGCACACCCGATGATCGCGCGATGCAGCGCCGGTAAATGGTAATCGCTATGAGCGGCTTGGCGCTAGTCACCGGCCGCGTAAATCACCGGCGTCTAGCGCCGTACCGCTCACCAAGCGAGTGGACAACGCGGCCGGCGCAGTCAATATTTCTCGGTTCCTAGTCGACTGTAAAAATCGTCGACCAGGTAACTGTTCTTTAGCAGCTTTGTTGGCGGCGCAGTCGAGAACATGGGGATGCTCGGTTCGCCGCTTGGCAACGACTGGTTAAAACGCGCGGCAAACAATGGCAGGTCGCCGCCATCAATGTTGCCATTGGAGTTCCAGTCAGCAGCGGGATCAAACAAACCATCACCGGCGTTGCGGTTGAACGAGACTGCGAACGCCGTCAAATCACCGCCGTTGACATTGCCGTCGCCGCTGGCGTCACCAACCAATACATTGAACCGGAAATCAAAGACGCCACCGGCACCTGAGCTTCCGTCGCCGTCGAGCTGGTTGCCTGCCACATCGGTGACCTGGTCGGAGATCCGAATGCGAAGTTTGTCGTTTACGATGGGCGTCAAAAGGCTGATCACGCCCCGTCGGTTGGCATCGTCATACGCGACGGAATTAATGTTTGCGTAGTCCGCCAATGACACCCCCAACAATCTGACGTTTGCGGCATTGAAGCCGATCACCGGTTCGTTGAATTGGATATAGATTCGGTCGACGCCACTGTTGGGGATGACTTGTTCGGGAGCAAGCAAATAGCCAATCCCATTTCCCGACGCGATGCCGCCGCCATCGATCGTATCGACCAACGCATTGCCCCAAGCCGATCCACTCGCGATAACATTTTGGATCGCTGGTGCCACCGAGTCGGCATCAATAATGAGTGCGACATCGTTTCCATCACCGCCTTGATAGGTGATAATCGCGTCGAGTCCCGAAGCGAGAAAATTCGCCAGGACCGTACCCTCGGCGAGCCCACTGAACGCTCCCGTGCTTGTGTTGCCAACACTGATGACAACGAACGACTGTCCAGCGGTTGGAACGAACCCGCTGATCGCTTGAAGCGTCAGTGTGCCGCCAAACGATGCGGACCCTGGATGAATCAACTGGTCATGGCCGCCACTGCCTGGGGTCGTGCCACCGATTTCAAGGATCGTGTTTGCACTGGCTCCATAAGCAACATTGCCATTGACAACTTGCGCGGGGCTGAGTCCAGGGCTGTACGTGCCAGTGATTTGGACATTGTTCAGCGATCCGATGCCTTTGAAATATCCGGGGAGCGTGATCGGCTGAACGGCGCTGATACCATTGATCGAACCATTGATCAGTGACAGCAGGGCGATGTCATTGGGCGTATCGAGCGTGCCGAAGCCAGTCAAGTTA
>JBGSVE010000110.1:0-6661 GCA_041753075.1 Pirellulaceae bacterium | reverse complement strand
GAGGGTGCGTCGTTTGCGCTCGGCGAGATCTTCCAAATCCAACGCGTCTTCGCCCAAGCATTTTTCCAACGCCTCGCGCCAAGCCACATCGCGCGCGATCGGGTGGGTCGGATCTTGCATCATCCGCTTGATCGCGTAACGCAACAAATTAATTCCGTCGCGTGGTGAAAAATCGAGCTTGAGTTCGTGCGAATGTTGCAAAAACTCGACCGTCATCGCCAACATCTCCGCTTCGGCAAACGGCAAGTGATATTGCAGGATCGCCATCTCGTCCTGCTTGTCTGGAAAACCAACGGCCAACGTCGGTTGCAAACGGCTGAGGATGTAATCGGGAATCTCGAACGTCGATTCATCTTGATTCATCGTCACGGCGGCGCGAAACTTTGGATGCGCCTTGATTGTGATTCCGGCAACGATCGATTCGACGTAGCGACGCTGGTCGAACAACGGTGCGAGGCTGGCCCAGGACTTTTCGTTCATCCGGTTGCCTTCGTCCAGCACACACACGCCGCCGGTGATCATTGCCGTCACCAGCGCCGAGGCGTGATACGAAATCGAGCCGCCTTGGCTGAGCACCGGTGTGACGAGCAAATCTTCGGGGCGCGTATCGGCGGTACATTGGTAAATATAAAGCGGCAGCCCCTGGGTCTTCGCCGCAGCGATCGCAAGTTGGGTTTTGCCCACGCCCGGCGAACCGATCAAACGCGGCGTCAGCGGCAGGTCGGTATCGTCGACGGTCAACCAACAAGCCAACAATTGCGTCAACACCTCGTTCTGGCCGATCCATTGTCCTTGGCCCTCGTAGGGATGGCCGAGCTTCAACGAAACGCCGTCGATCGTGACGTAACCATCTTGAATGCTCGGATCGCCGGAGTGTTGGTCGCCGGAGTGCTGGTCGCGTGAGTGCTGGTCTGGTGGAGTTCGTATTGGCATCGAAACGGGCCGCCTGGATGAATTGCGAAGCCGTTAATCCTAACGGGCCAGCCGACGAGAAACAGACCCCATCGCAATCGACTCGCTAATCCAGACCCCGGCGTCACGAAACAGCACCAGCGACGCAATCGACGCCGCGACCGCAACGCCCCAGCCGAAGACGAGCGACAGCGGCAACAGCGCGACCCACAACGAGCTGGCATCGAGTTTGAAACCGACACGCCGGAGAATCAGCCCCGTGCCAACGAGCAATACCGCGTTGGCGACCAGCGTTGCGTACACCGCACCGGCCAATCCCGATGTCGGAATCCAACAGGCGTTGAGTCCGAGGTTGGTGACCAAGCCGAGTGCGAGCACAACGCCGATTAAATTTCCGCGTTCGCGCACCCACAAGAATGTTTGCGCCACGGTCACCAACGACCCCCAAATGCAAAACGTGAACGCGACGGGTTGAATCGCCAATCCATCGTGGTACCGCGATTCCAATAACGAGTCGAACAGGATCGGTGACAATGCGATTGCGATCCCGGCGCACAACGTGAATGACGCGGATACCAAAAACAACACTCGCCGCAATCGTTCTTGGACCCATTGGCGACGACCTTCTTCCCAATCGGCAACCAGGTACGGCAACAACACTCCGACCAACATCGCCGCCAAGCTTGTCAACAACGTTGGAATCAAGCGACCGCTGTGATATTGGCCGACTGCCGATGTCGCGGCCGCGTCATCCCCAGTATAGAAGTGCAAGATCATGTAACGATCCGACAGCTCGAACGCGTTGGTCAGCAGATTCATTAGCCATAATGTGATTGCGTACGGCAAGAGACTGCGCCACATCGTCGCTGATTCAAACGTCGATTCACTGGTCGGCAAGTCAGGCCAATTCCGCAACAGAACCCACAGGCCGGGAGTGGTCGCGAGCAAGGTTGCGGCCGTGTAGGCGAGTGTGACTTCAAGCAAGCCGCCGCCGCCATAGATCGCACCGACGCCCAAGAACGTGAAGCCAACGCCTTGAACAAATTGCATCATCGAGACGAGGCGAACTTGCCGCAGCGACGACGCCAACTCGTTGACGAAATTGAACACCAACGTTGCGAGCGCCGCGGTGCCGACGGCCCACACCAGCCCCACGCCGGTGGCTTGGCGAAAAATCAATTGGCCAAACCACTGGGGCGCTAACGCCATCGCGACGATCACCAGCGAGGTTCCCGCCAACGTGCCGATCACAACGCGGCGGAGAAACTTTGTCAAATGACCTGCGACGCGGTAACGTTCGACAAACCGCGGCATCGCTCCGGGCAAACCCAGCATCATCAACGGCGTGACGGCTGTGATGAAGCCAAACGCCATCGCCCATTGGCCCACGACGCTGTCATCGAGCAAACGACAAAACCAAATCCCGCGTAAGAATCCGATGCCGCGCTGGACGACGGTCATGGCAAGCATCACCGCCAAACCGGTTGCCAGACAATCGGCGGCGAACGCTTCGCGTGGTTTGTTGGTTGCAATGCTCACACGGCAATCGTGCCACATGATTCCGTGTCATCGCACAACGATCACATCAATCAACAGCGACGATCCCGTCGCGGTCGCGATGCGTTCGGGTTGCAACGGTTGTATCGTGAATCAATCAATGATTGGACAAACGTCAAACCAATCGCGCTTTTGCTTCGCCATCCACTCGGTCGTTTCCGGCGGGCCCCAATTGCCGGGGTCGTACTTGAGTAACTTTGGTGCTGCCGGACTTCGCCACGCGGCGATGATCGGATCGATGATGCCCCACGACAATTCGACCTCATCGCTGCGGGCAAACAAACTCGCGTCGCCATTCATCGCATCAAGCAACAACCGTTGGTAGCCGTCGGGCATGCCACCGGCGTCACCTTGGTTGAAGCGAAAATCGAGCGTCGAGGTGCGAGTTTTCATATCGGTATCAGGCACTTTGGATTGAATATGCATTTGAATACCTTCGGCCGGTTGGACTTGGATCACCAAGCGATTGGCATCAAATTGGCGCAGCTTGGAACCAAACACCAAATGCGGCGGTTGCTTGAACTGGATCACGATTTGTGACGATCGACACGACATGCCTTTGCCGCTGCGCAAGTAAAACGGCACGTTGCGCCAACGCCAATTGTCGATATACAGTTTCAAAATCGCGAACGTCTCGGTTTGGCTGGCCGCCGGAACACCAGGCTCCTTGAGATAACCGTCGTACTGGCCGCGAACGGTTTGCGACGCAAAATCGCCGCCGGTCATGGCTCGAACGCTGTGCAGAACTTTGACTTTTTCGTCGCGCACTAAGGATGAGTCGAACCGCGGTGGCGGCTCCATCGCCGTAATCATCAACAATTGGAAGATGTGATTCTGGAACATGTCGCGCAAAATGCCCGACGTATCGTAGTAACCGGCACGGCTGCCGATAACGACTTCTTCGGCGACTGTGATTTGGACGTGATCGATGAAGTTGCGATTCCACAACGGCTCGAAAATACTGTTCGCAAACCGCATCGCGAATAGGTTCTGGACCGTTTCTTTGCCCAGGTAATGATCGATGCGATAGATCTGGTCTTCGCGAAAGACCTTATGAACCCGGTGGTTCAATTCATGGGCCGAAGCCAAGTCGGTGCCGAACGGTTTTTCGATAATCACACGCCGCGCACCGTCGGCGTCATCGGCCAATCCGGCGGCACCAAGCTGCTCAACTGCCGTTGCGTAAAGCTGCGGCATGGTCGAAAGGTAATAGACGCGATCGGCTTTGCCTTCGGGTTCGATCGTCGCCAAAAACGTTTTCAGCTTTTTGAAATCTTCGAGTTGGCCGATGTCACCGGATTGGTAAAACACGCGCTCGGCGAACGTGCTCCAACTCGCCTCATCGTACAACGCACCGGCAAACTGCG
Source organism: Pirellulaceae bacterium (assembly GCA_041753075.1). Classification (GTDB taxonomy): domain Bacteria; phylum Planctomycetota; class Planctomycetia; order Pirellulales; family Pirellulaceae; genus UBA6163. Next base: position 2,825 of record JBGSVE010000110.1, on the reverse strand, counting down.
AGGTCGATTGTTGCAGCGACTGGCGCCATTGGTCGTGCTCAAATTCGCTTCGCGACACACCGACGATGTGGGTGTCCGGGGGCAGCCGCTTCTTTTTGTGCAGACTGTAAAGCGCCGGGATCAATTTGCGGCTGGTAAGGTCACCAGACGCCCCAAAAATCACAATCGTGTGAGCCATCCGAAAGGTTCCCTTCGCGTTCGATAATTTGCTTGGCGGCGCTACTTCGCGTGTTGCGATGCGTGCCAATTTATCGAACCTCGACCAGGGTATCTACTGGACATCACTCGGGCCAGCGAATATCGCCTTTGCGAAGCCGCGTTTCCCACTTCTTAATATCAGGCGAGCGCCGCGCCGCCGTTTCGTTCTCGGGTTTGAAGAATAACGTCGTCCCCGTCACGCGGCGCAAATTCTCAGCCGCCAACACGCGCACCGCCATATTCGAGCTGTCCAGGCTTTGGACCAGCAACTCGTCCGACCCGCCGGACAATTGATCGTTTGAAAACAACCACAGCATTCGAAACAACGCGTCGGCGTCGGCGGCGTCCATACTGTTAATCGAATCTCGCACCAAACCCGCCAGCTCGGGTCCGCGATTGATCGCCGATTCCAGCGCCGCGAAATGCTCAGGCCAATACGCCCGCTGCTTCACGTCGGCCAAAATGCCACCGTTGCCGAAATAGACTTCGGGGCGGCCCAACAGCAACAACGTTTGGGCCGCCAACGAACCGACCTCGGCGCGACGGTAAGCGACCGCTTCGCGCAAGCTCAACTCGATCGACTCATCGCCGCGAACCAACCCCAACAATCCGCTTCGAGCCGACGACTCGATCGAGGACGGATTCTCCGGTGCAGGCTCTATCCAGTCGGGCACTAACGTGGGAATTGTTTTCTGTGCGGTCCCGCCCGGCGACCAGGTCAGCATTTCACCCGTATCGATGCGGATTTCGGTTCCGCCCGTCGTGGTCCACAACATCACACCCTGAACCGACATCACATGAATCGAATCGTCGAGCGAAGATTCATCCTCGGGATCGGCTCCGGGCACTCGATCCATCGTTAACCAAATCGCGCCCAACGCTTGCTCGTCAGTCAGGGCAAGCATGTGCGACGTGTCGCCGTACAATATCTCCATCGGTTGGATGGCGAACGTGTCGGCGTTGGCGGCGGCTTCCGGTGCGACCGTTGGCGCGGGCATTTGTGCGACCAACATCCGGCCCACCTGCGGCGTGACCTGCACCGCGCCATCGTCAGCCGCATCGATCGAAAGAATCGTTGGCCCGACCAGCGTCATGTCATATTGACCGAGCACCAACAATTGATCGCGATACAGCGGCGGACACGCCAGCTCGCTGCCCAAAGCCAACCGCTGCTGCTTTCGCGCCAAGACATGATTCTCGGCACCCACCTTTCGCAACATCAACAACGACCCGTCGCTGGCCAGCACGATCGGCGGCCGCGTTTCATCTTCGGTATCGCTCGCCGGTTCTTCCATCAATGGCGGCGTTGGCGGCGGCAAATCAACCTCCGGCGTTGCGGTCACCGGTTCGGGTTTGGGCAACGCAGCGACAACGGCCTCCGGTGCAGGCATTGGCAATTCGGCAGGCATTGGCAATTCATCTGTCACTTCCTCCACCGCGGGTGACATCGTTGGTTCTGGTAATGGCTCTTTGGGTTGCGGTTCAAGGTCAACCATCGGCGGCACTTCGCTGGCCTCGACCTCAATTAACGGCGCGTCGTCACCGTTTCCGCCCAGATCGTCGCCGGGAGAAATGGTCGCCGCGTCCTCAGCCGGTGAACTGCCCGGCGGAATCGGCGGTGTGTCCGTCATTGAAATGCGATCGTCGTCGGTGTTCGATTTGCGCAATAGCGGTGCGAAAGCTTGAGCGGCAACAAACAAAAATGACGCCAACAGCGCCAAACTGACCAACCACGGCATCACTCGCGACGAGCGCCCGAACACTTCCGCCGCCTCGCTTGTTTTCAATCGTCGCGAACCAGCCAGCGCGGGATCGTTTGACCCGGTGCCTGGATAAGGACGCACTTCTTCACGCAAACGAGTCGGTGCATCGGAGACTCCGGAATCATCGGGTCCAACGGGACGCACACCCGCTCGCCGGGCGGTTGCCTGCGTTGGCACGGACTCGTCCGACACGATCGCGTGAGTGATCGCTTCGCCACCAATTGCAAAGGGCTGGGCCAGCGGCGACGTGGGACTGACCGCACCGCCGACGCTGCCGTTGGTCGTTCGCGTCACCGACTCAGCGCCACCGCGTCCCAAGTCATACAACCGCATCCGCAGATTGGGCGGCACCTCAGCGGGATTGCTCAGCACAATGGTCAAGATTTGGTGGCACGCCGCAACTTCAGCCAAATGCCCATCGGACTCCAAACAAAGCCGTTCGATCTCAGCAATCTGTTCGGCCGACAGGACGCTGTCCAGATACTCGCCGATCCGGTTTGCGTCGTCGGCGGTGCTGGTCGAAACCGGCGACGGAGCGGTCAATCGATCACTGGCAATGCAGGCGGCAACTCGCTTGACCAAATTGGCCGCAAACTCGCTCTCCCGCAACTTGGCCGCAATTGCCGCGTCATCATCGGGTTCGAGTGTTTTGTCGATGTGGGCAAGAAGCGTTCGCAGGGTCAGTCGCATGATGGTCTTATTGAGTGTCGCAAAAGTCGTCACCTAGTTAGTGACCTGCGGCAAGACAATCCGTGCAAAATTGTAGAACAATTGTCTCAACTGTTTGGGAAACCGCGCTTCCTGGACATCGCCTAGTTTGGTGAGCAGGTCGGCGCTAGCCGCCGGTATTTCCCGATCAAAACC
>JBGSVE010000109.1:0-26109 GCA_041753075.1 Pirellulaceae bacterium | reverse complement strand
GAGCGCGCCGACCATCGCCGCCTTCGCCGGTGATTCGTCGCCCAGCAGTAACCTGATCCGGGCCAACAACTCAGCCGATTCCTCGCGCATCGCCACCCACTGGACCACCGGATCATCAAGCGTGCCCGTTACCGGCAAGCTGACCATCGGAACGCCAATCGATTTGACATCTTCATTGCGCGCCAACCATTCCAGCGGCACCGGCAATTGGATCGTCAGGTCAAGCGATCGATCGACCAGACCAACACGCCCGGCGCTCGCCAATTGCAACCTTGGATCAACCTTTGGCAGCCCAAATTTCGTTCCCGAATGCGTTACGTAGCCATCGCCAACGACGACGACGACTTGGGTGCCATCGACAAGGAATACTTCGCCATCGGACTGGCGACCGGCTAACTTGGCAAGCATGCCCAGGACCGCGATCATCGCCGGTTCCTCGACGCCAGCGCGGACCCTGTGAAACTTGATCTGGCAATCTCCAATTGAATTCGCAGGTTGATCCAATGGAATCTTGATCGCACCGCTGTCGAGTGAAATTTCTCCATCCAGCCAGGCCGATTTGGCAAGTGTTGGCAACGCGAACTCAAGCCCAATCTGCATCAACTCGGGCGTCAACTTGACGTGATCAAGCCACCGCGTTGGACCGATCTCCAGAGTCGTTGAGCCACCCGCTGACGCGTACGCCAAATCAACGTCCAGCGGCGGCACAACCACTACGGGGCTGGTCAAGTCATTGCGCCGGACGATCACCGAAGCCTGCCTTACCAGTAACGCGACATTCAATTGCGGTGTAGATTTTGGCCCGCCCGAATCAGCCTCGTCCGTAGCATTCGGCTGGCCCTTGATCGCGTTGATCAGGTCTTTCAGATTCGAGCCGTCTTGTATCAATTCAATATCAACCACCGGCTCGACCAATTTCCATTGTCCAAGCTCGCGACGCGAAAGCAAAAACCCCAACAAACCTTTGCTGGCGTTGATCTCGCGAATGCTAAGCAAGTTCTTGCCGGGCCGATCATCTTGCTCGAGCGACACGCCCCGCAACTTGATCGGCGTCAACCAGCGCAGCGACACATCCTCGACCCGCAAATGAAAATTTTCCGCCCGCAATCGTGCCAGCAGCGGACCATAGACCCACTGGGAACTGATCAATCGTGGTAAAACGATGATGAACACGCCAAGTGCCGCCGGACCGACCAGCGACCATCGGCTCCTCCAGTGGCCCCGCTTCAAAATCGTTACCCCAACGTGTGTTTAATAGTTTTGTAAACTACCGCTAAGTATATCCTAGAGATTCAATGGCCGAGACCGAATCTTCCACAACCGACCGACCCTGCGAAGCCGATCGCCCTGGAATCCAGTGGTCGACGCCGATTCAATATGTTCCCGGTGTGGGTGCCGATCGTCGCGATGGTTTTCACCGCTTGGGCATTCGCATCGCTGGCCAGGCTTTGTTTGTTTTTCCGCGGGCGTATGAGCGGCCGGCGATTGAAACTGCGGTGGCCCAGATGCGCGCCGGACAACCGGCGTCGCTGGTTGGTCGCATCACCGAAGTCGAAATTTCGGGTCGCGCGTCGGGCAAATCAATGCTCGGCGTACTGGTGGAGAACGAAAGCGGCGCGGTGCGGCTGGTTTTTTTCAATCAACCGTTTCGAGTGGAAACGTTACTTCGCGGCGCACGCGTGATCGTCTCGGGGACACCGCGACTGGCTGGCTTTCGGATGGAATTCGTCCATCCGGCCGTGACCATTCTTGGCGACGACGAACCGCTGCCGACCAGTCGGATTCTGCCCGTGTATCCGCTGGTCGATGGCTTGAAGCAAACGACAATGCGGCGCGTCATGCCGCGCGTCGCCGAAGCATTGTCGTCACAGGTCGAAGAAGCGTTTAGCCCGGCGCTGCGCGAGTTGGCCGCTGGGGCGCTGGCCGGTGAACCGGTCGAAGTCGCGCGGCCGCTGTTGGACATCGGCACGGCGCTGCGTGAACTGCATCAACCGACCGATGCCCAATCGCTGGCCGCGGCGCGGTTGCGGTTGGTGTTTCAAGAACTGCTGGTGCTGCAACTTGCCTTGGCCATGCGGCGGCGAAAGTTAACCACCGACCTTAGTGCTCCTTCGCTGGAACCAACCGCGATGTTAGATGCCCGCATTCGTAATCGCTTCGCGTTTGAGCTGACCGGCGACCAAGATAACGCAATGAAAGAAGTTGGTCGCGATATGGCGCGACAATTTCCGATGAACCGGCTGGTTCAAGGTGATGTCGGCAGCGGAAAAACAGTGATTGCGCAGTACGCGATCTTGCTGGCGATCGCTCACCGACATCAAGCCGTGATGATGGCACCGACCGAGGTGCTCGCGCGTCAACATCATCGCACGCTCACCAAGGCACTGGCCGGCAGTCGCGTGCGGATCGGACTGCTTTGCGGTTCAATGTCCGCCACCGAGCGCGGGTCAACCATAGCGCAGGCCGCCAACGGCGAAATCGACGTGCTCGTCGGCACCCAAGCGTTGCTTTATGGCGACATCCCGTTTGCCAAACTGGGCCTATGCGTGATTGATGAACAACACAAGTTCGGAGTCCAACAACGGCTGGCGCTGCGTCGCGGTGGAGTCGATCCGCATTGCTTAGTCCTGTCCGCCACACCGATTCCGCGGACGATGACGATGACGATGTTTGGTGATCTTGATGTGAGCACGCTCAAACAAAAGCCGCCCGGGCGCGGTGTGCTCAATACCTACTTGTCTGAGGACGGTTGGCGCGAACGATGGTGGCAATTCGTCGGTCAAAAAATTGACGAAGGTCGACAAGCATTTGTCGTCGCACCGCGGATTGAATCCGAATCTCTCGACAACACCGCCGAGAACGTAGCCGGTGAGTCAAGCGACGAGGTTTCATCGGCGACCGCGATCTACGAGGAGTTGATCGCGGGCCCGCTGCGCCGCTATCGAATCGATCTTTTACATGGACGAATGGCGACGGAAGCAAAGAATGCGGCGATGCAGCGGTTTGTTCAAGGACGAACGCAGATTTTAGTCAGCACCACGGTGATCGAGGTTGGGATCGATGTGCCCAATGCGACCGTGATGACCATTTTTGGTGCCGAGCGGTTTGGTCTTGCCCAGCTACACCAACTGCGCGGTCGAGTTGCCCGCGGGTCGCATCCCGGCCACGTTTGTTTGTTCACCGACACCGGTGGCTCGCCCGAGGAAATCGAGCGGTTGAAGATCCTTGCTGACACAACCGACGGCTTCGAAATCGCCGAGGCTGACTTTCGCCTTCGCGGACCAGGAGAATTGTTAGGCAAGAAGCAAAGTGGTATGGCGGCGATGCGAATCGCCGATCTCGTTCGCGACGAAGGCATTTTGAGAGTGGCTCGACAGGTTGCCCAGGAACTGATCGACGCGGACCCCGAACTGAGCGACGAATCGTATTCGCGTTTGCGTGCTCAAGTGCTACATCGCTACGGCGAAATGCTCAGTCTTGGCGATGTGGCCTAAGTTCCCAAACGTTTGGGGACAACCGTTCTACAATGCTGAGCCTAGCGGACCTTGCACTTGAATTCGATTGTCGCACCTTCGCCGACCTTCAGACTTTGTCCAAGTTTCCAGGTCAAACGCAACGATTCGTCGTCGTTGATTTCCGTACCAAACGTCGCCGCGACTTCCTCGCGCGTGGTCTGTGGCGCGTTGCCATCGGGAACCAGCGCCGCACCGTCCTTGTCCTTTGTGACCGCAACCTCAGTGTAAACCTTTTGGCTATCCGCCACGTATTCCAGTCGCGTCACGAGGCTGTCCGTTATGACAATGTTGTGCACCGGAGAACCACCGGTATTGTCAACGCGGATAAAGAACGTGACTTCTTCGCCCGGTAACGCATCGGCCTTGTCCGCCAACTTGCAAATTCGCAAGCTGCCGTTGGGGAAATCGTAAACAACGATTTCCTCGGCACTCTGGTCGCGGGTCAACGTCACCGGAGCAAGATCATTGACCGTGACGGCGACTTCGGTATCGACCGACCAGACAATCGCGGCGTGTGCAGCTTTGGCCAGCCAAGGCTTTTCGGCATCGCGCAGCAGTCCGCGATGAACCAGCGCCAGGTTCTCGATCACTGCCAATACGTCTTGCGCCATTTCCGGTTGCAACACCCACTCGACCGGCACACCGCGATCGCGTGCACGCATCGCATCAGGACCGCGGACCGAAGTCGGACGCAGCGGTTGGTCGCGTCCGGTGACGGCGAGTCCAGGTTGATTGAGCTGTGCGTTGATCGGTCCAATTGGTCGATCGTAGCCAATCGCGCCGACGGCATACTCGCCCGATTCAGCCCCGGTGACTTTGCGCACCGAGGCGAAGCGCGGTGCGTAAACGCAAACCTTGTTGCTGGCATCAACACGGACTTCGCCACGATCGGTTGTGTAGCGAACGACCGTGTCTTCGGGTTCGACGTTGATGATTTGGTCACCGACTCGCGCACGAGCGCTTGCCGGTTGGTCACCACCGTCGCAAATGAATTCGTTCGGATCGACGATTGTCGGATTGAAGTAAAAAGGTGAATACGGCATGTAGCCAAACGGCTGGACGTTGCAACTTTGGCAGCCTGATTGGCACCCGCCGCAGTTTCCGCCGCAAGCTCCTGCTGCGCCACACGCGCCGGCTGCGGCGTTTGGTCCGCAACTCATCGGTTCGCAATCACCCAGGTGAGTCACTTGAGCAACCGTGGGCGCGAGGCTTTGTGCGATTGGCGTTTCGCGCTGCAAGGCCGGCATTGGTGCCACGGCGCTTTGGCTGGTTCGCGTCAATGATGGCGAAGCGCATCCGACCAAACAGGCGACCACGGTGGCCAGCAACGTCAGCGAATTGAAATGTTGTCGCGTCATGGTGTGACAAATCATTGAGGAAGTCGAGCGATGGTGCCGTCAGGTGCATTCTCAGCCGGATACAGCGGCATCCACGGCGGGTAGCCAAGGAAGAACTGCGGCAACAGCGTCTCGGAACTGGGCGGCGTCAATGAACCGATGCGAACGATTGCGACAGGTTTGCCCAGCACATCGGCGACCGCCAACGGATCTTCGTTGCCCGGTACATCGATCGCGCGGCTTGATTCCGGCGTTTCGGCAAGCGGCACGGCGTTGTCTGGATCTTCGAGATAAACAACTCGCGTCACCAGGCGACCTTGCAGTGCATCTTCGAGGTCGTCGAGGTCCAAGTTGATCGGCACCGGAAACCGCGCCGCTAAACTTTCCGGTGGATACGTGCGATCGATCACTTCGACCGTCGGATACAGCTCTTCGCCTTCGTACCCAGGAATCGATGTTATTTTGAAACGATAGACCGCACCGATCAAAAGTCCGGCGAGCAATGGTTTGTCGGCTGGTGGTTGAAACACGCCGTCGGTGGCCAACGAGAATTGAGTCGAGCCTGGGCCACGAAACGCAACCGGTTGAAAATGGCCCATCACCGCGCCCCAGCGTTGCAGCCGCGCCGCACCAACCGCACCCGGCGTGTCGGTGCCGCTGAACAGGCGCTGGACGTTGCCGTTGGGATAGGGATGCGGCAATGCCGAGCCGGGTGCATAGCCGCCAACATTGTTGCCATAACCTTGGGCAAGTGCCGCCGAAGTCGAACAAGCCACGACGAAGGCTGCCAGGGCCAGTCCACCGATAATGTTTGTCCGAGCCAATCGCATCCGCGTTACTTCAGTGGAGGGTGTTTTGAAATCGAAAATCGGAAATCACTTCGTTCAATGCAAACGGCGTCTTCGCATTGAAGACGCCGTTTCGATTTTTGCCGCACTCGGATTATTGAACCCGTTTGCTGGCCTTGTCATACTGCGGGCGTCCTTGCGGAATGCCTGGATGAACATTCTGTTCGGTCATGTGGATGCGGCTAACCGGATTGGGGTAGCTGTATCCAGGTGCCATCCGAACTCCGATCTTCACTTCATCAACCGGTTGAGGAATGTTCATCTGGGTGTGATTCTTGATCACGTGCCGCTTCAAGCTCGCTGGATGTCCTAGCGGGATATGAGGCGGCCCAGGCAATCCGATCGGCGTGCCGCTCATCGGCATTCCATATTGGGGTGCATTTACGCCAGCGATCATGCCAGGCAAACTTGGTGGCATTGGATTGCCGTTGCCGTTGCCGCCGGGACCGACGCCGCCCAAGCCACCACCCGGTCCACATGCACCGCAACCATCGGTCATCGACGGAGCGAACGCAATCGGCAAGCCCGGTACACCGCTGCCCATCGCCATCGCGGCACCGGCTCCATCGGAACCGCCCGCCATTTCGATGTCCTTATCACCTAAGCGAATGATCGCCAAGATCGAACCACGACGATCCGCTTCGATGATCGGGTCGATACCTGGATCGAGCCGAGTGCTCACAAGCGTATCGATGCCGGCCAAGGCTGGACCTTGATAATCCGGATCGGGCAAGTAGATCACTTTGGTCACAAAGTTGCCGGTCAACACTTGGTCGAAGTCTTCTTCGGTAAATTGAACGGGGATCGAATTGTGTGCCAAGTAAGCTCCGGTGCGTGGATTAGCGTAGGCCAATTCCAACGTCGGATACAACTCGACGCCTTCGCGATTGAGGATGTTTGTCAACTTCAATCGATACAGTCCGCCTTGCGGAAAGTTTTGGCGAGCGGGCACGATCAACGGCTCGCTGTCAAACTGGCCCGCACCGGTTGCGTCATAGCGAACCTGCATTGAGTCAGGTTTGCCAAGGGTGACTTGGACGGTTGGCGGAACCGCCGGCATCATGCCGCCCATTCCCATCACGCCACCGCCTGGCGGAATGTTGCCCATCCCGCCGCCCAAACATGAAACTCCACCGGCTCCCATTGGTCCGCAACCGTCTGGTCCACATTGGGCGTAGTTGGCCATCGCGATTTCGCTATCGCCTTGAACCGCCGACATTGGTCCGCCCATTGGCATTCCCGCTGGCATCATTTGGCCGCCGTAGTTACCGCCCATCGACGGATCGTACATGCGAGCACCGTCCATCGCAGCCGGGTCCATCATGCCGCCCATCATCGGGTTGCCCATTGGTCCGCCCATCATGCCGGGAGACATCGGAATCGGTCCGAGCACTCCGGGCCCAGGCCCGCCGACACCGGGGCCGGGTTCGAGCAATCGTTGTTCGGGCGGCAGATTATGTCGGACTGGAACACAGCCGGTTGCCATGGCGGCCGCCGCGGCCAGTAGCGTTAAACGGGTGACTGGGCGTCTCATTCGTTTCCCCCGGCCTCGGTCGGCCATCCTTGTGTTTTCAAACGGATTGAATCGTTCTCTCCGTGCTGGGAAGCTTGCTTCGGCCGGTTCGTCTTTACGCGCCGTCGTCGCAGTGCCTAGTATTGATTTGCTTCCGCACCTGCTGCCCGGTGTAGCATCGGTTCGTTACGTTCGGAATCTTTGACAAAACCCGCATAACCGGCCCATGAAGTTCGATCGACAAAGTTGGTTTTTCGCCAAAACGATGGTCAAACGACCGCTGGGAAAGCTCGGTTTCGCCAAAATTGCGTTGATTTGGCTGTTGCTGGCGGTGCTAAATTGGCCAAACCAATCAGCCCACGGCGACGAGATGCATCGTGACCAGGCCGACGCCAACGCGACCTTGCTGGTCAGCCGAACGATGGAACAATTGGTTCTGGGCGATGCCTTCGACGCAAAATTGCGCCAACGAATTTGGGTCGCCAGTCGTGAAGTCGTCGGCGTTGGCCATTACGAACAATCTGGCGGCGGCAGCGGTCGGTTCAATCTCGAAATGACGATTCACGATGGCGATACGCGCCAATCGATGAGACAAATATCCGACGGCAAGCTGTGTTGGACGCGCACCCAGGTTGGCGAGTGGATCGCGATCAGCCGAATCGATATTGGCCGTATCGACGAATTCCAGCGCGATCGCTTGGCAACCTTCGCGCGCCTTGGCCAAGCGGAATCCCTGAGCGCATTGCCGGCGCGGTTGCGAGTCGGCGGCATCGTCGAACTCCTGGACAAAATCAGCCGCGACTACGACTTGCGAGTCGGCAAAGGAACCGTCGAGCGACAACCGGTCTGGACACTGCGCGGCCAATTGACCGCCGCAGCGGTGGTGCGATTAAAGGCAATATCGGGTCGCGATGACTTGGCTCCGTTGTGTCCCGCCGAAGTGCGCGTCGCGATCGCGGCTACGGGCGACGCAACCGGTTTCGGCGTCGGCCTACCGATTCGGATCGAGTTCTGGAGTTCACCCGACTCGGCGGTGCCGATCGCGCCGAAAATCACGCCCGTATCAAAAAACTTGAAAGACAACCTGGACCCCAGCGATTCGGTAGAAGGTTCACCTCATGGCGCGCCGGCCGGGCGCTTGATTAGTCTGCTGGAACTGTACGCGACGCGGCGCATCGAACCATCGCCCGAAGAACGCTTTCGCTTCACCAGCGACGATCGCGAAGTCACCTTCACGAATGACACCAGCAAGTATCTCGACGACATTGGCCGTCCTTAAACTGTCACGCCAAACCCCAGCGCCGCCGCAGATACCACTCCACGCCCAACATGACGGCCAGCGCAACGAATAACGGCCATGCCGTCTGTGGCGTATCACCCAACCGATACTTCTTGACAACCGGTGACTGCGCCGTGCGACGCAGTTGCGAAATCAAATCGATCAACCCATCAATCTCCGTGGGCAAGAACATCGCCCCGCCGGACGCCGCCGTTTGTGACGCCAATTGCTGCAAGTAAGCATGATCTGCGTACGGAATTCGCAACTCGCCGTCCTGGTCCAAGAACTGGAACGACTTCGTCACCTTCGCTGATTCGTCACCGCCGTCGCGTTTGACCTGCAGGCGATACAAACCTGGCACCAAGTCGATGATGTTTCCTTCCATCGTCCGCGCATCACCGCGATTGCCGCTAACATCCGCCTGCACCGGAGTTTGGGTGCCATCGGCCGCGACAATCGAAATCACCGCCGGCGGTCCATCGGGCGTTGAATCGATCACGGTGTAGGCCAGCGACTCACCGGCAACGATGCGGCGCTTGGCCAGTTCAAGTTCCAGCCCATCGGTCGCGTCGGCTTGGCGATCCATCGTCCATAACAACATTTGCCGCCAGAACCGGCGATGCTCGACGCTCTTGCCCTGACGCCACCAGCGCCAAGTGCTGTCACCGGCAAACGCTGCCACACGTCCACCGCCATACTCGCCAACGACCAACAACGGATCACCGTCTGCGGTCTCCAGTAACACCTCGACGCCCGGTGCAATCTTTGCCTCGGCGAATTGACTCGCGCCGATCATCGTCGGCAGCGAATTCCAAGCTTTGGTTTGTGCGGCAAGGACACTACCACTGGCCAATTGCGTGATCGGATGAAGCTGAGTCGGCAGCGCACGAACGTCACCCGAGAAATCAGCGTCACCGTTGTCGAGTTTAACGGGCAACACCGCAGCCAATGGCGATGACGCGTATTCTCCGGCAACAAACGCTTGGGCTCCACCGATGGCAACCAGCGCCGCACCGCCGGCGACGCGATCGGCAATCAACTGCATTTGCACATCACCAATCGCCGCGGCGGGCAAATCACCAAGCACAATCACGTCGTAATTTTTCGGAGACAACGGACCGCTCAGATCAATCGGCCACCGCGACATGGTATCGCCGGCGATCCAGCGGTAACTGACCTGCAAATCCGGAAAACTGCGCAGCGATCGCATCAAGAATGATTGTTCCGGTCGTGGTTGGCCTTCGAGGTACAAGACGCGACCACCGCCTTGGCGAACATCGACAAATGCGACTTGCGAATTGTTGGTTAGCAGCGTCTCGCCGGGCTGAGCAGCAACGCGAACCTCCATTCGATACGCCCCCGGAGCCGGTGCGGTGATCGGAATCGACATCGCCACGGAATCCGTCGCTTGCGTTGGCGTGACTTTTCTAGTCGCGATTTCGAGCGGCTTTGCGTCGCCAAACTCGGGTGTGAGCAAGATGCGAACGTCGAGTTCGGTACCGACCAGCGATTGCGTGCGAACGACAAAATTGACCGCCGATTCATTGCCCGAAAAAAGTGCGAACGCTTCCGCTAATTCGGCCAACTCAGCATCGCGAACTTGGTCGCGATCCGCCGGTGGGCCAATCGGCACGGGCCACAGCGGCACGTCGAGACTGGCGATCAAGCGAGCGCTGGACTGCGGGTCCGTGGCCGGAGATTTTCCGTCGGGCGAACTGGGTTGCACCGGTACGCCGTCACCCAATAGCACTATACCGGCGAGCGGTTTGCCGGTTGCGGTTTGAATTGCGGCGGCGAGGGCGGCACCGATGTCAGTCGCGATGCCGCTGGGTGGTTGCTTCATCGCCTCGCTGAAGGCCTCGTCGGGTATAACGACGTTGGCGTCACCGGCAAAGGTCAATGTGACCAATTCCAATGAATCGTCGAGTCGCGAAAGTGCCGCCTGCAACTTGGCGAGTAATTCATTTTGCACGTCGTACCGCAGGCGTTTCTCATCAGCGGGCAACGTCATGCTGCGCGATCGATCGACCAGCAGCGCCAACGTTGCCTGCGTCGGCAACGAATCATTGCGAACCAGCGCCGGCCGAAACACCGCCAACAGCAATACCAGCGACGTTGCGGTGCGCAACCACGCAATCGTCCGCTGCTGCTTCGGTTCGACCGTGCGGCCCGCCACCGGTACTAACCAGGGTGTGGCGAGCAATATGACGGTCACGATTGCCAACACCCAAGGCGACGCAAAAATCGGCTCGATCAACCATGAATTCATCGCGCCGCCGCCCACTTTTCGGCCGCGCCGGTGGCAATCGGAGGCGCGGCAGATGCGTTTCCGCTCCGTGCTGCGTAGAAGCGATTGGCAAGCAATTGTTCCAGCACGAACGCGGCCATCATGCCCAGCAGAATCACGGCGTACAGCGACCGTGTCGGTTGCCCGCGACCCTCGGCTTGGCGAACTTCATCGACGTTGTGAACCAAATTGTATTGGCCGCTGCCAAGCCAATTGTCGAGCACCGACGGATCGATTCGTGTTAGGTCGGTATCCTCGTTTGGCAGGTTAACGCTAAATCCACTGGTTGCACCGGAGGTTCGCAACCAGTGAACGCCCGGCGCATCGACATCGGTGACGGTGATCGCGCCACCATCGACACGCATTGGCACCGGTGGCCCGATCGGTGGAAACATCTGGGCGCGAGCCTCCACCGGATCAGCTTTGCCCGCATTGGAATCAAACAGCACGCGGGTTGATTGACCGGCTAATAGATTATGCCCGCCGGATTGCCGCCAAACCATCGCATCGACCATATCGCGAACCAACATAAATGCCGGCCATGCATTGGAGCCCGCGAACAATCGATTCCACGCTCGCGTGCTGGGTACCAGCGCCGGCAGCGGCGTGGTCATAACCAATAAAGAACCATCACCAACGGATCGCCGGAAAATCGCAGCGTGACCGGTGCCCGCATACTGAACGATGACTTGATCGTTCGGCTCCCGTTCAACTTGCCAATACTGCGAAACACGAAATTGGTTCCACGGCACGCCGCCAGCGACATCGCTCAGCGAATCGACGGCGGGATCGGAACTGCGCAGCACTTCCAGAAAAGTTCCCGGCGCGGGAATCCGCCACGGCAGAACCACGCCCCGCACAAACGACGGGACACCTTCCTCGACCGTCATCGCCGGACCAAGGAACACGATCACACTGCCGCCGGATTTCAAGTAAGATTCAATGTCGGCTTGAGCAGGCGGCGATGCCGCAACCGGATCGATCATCAACACCGCATCGAACGCCGACCAACCGGCCTGGCCCACCGGCAAAAATTCGCTGGTCTCGATGATGTATTCGGCAAGCGAATCGTCAACGTTCATCGACACATTGAGCGCACCGGATAGAGTTTCGGCCTCGACGCGATCAGATCCAACGATCAACAGTCGCTTCGGCGGACTAACGACCAGCGTCAAGAACCGCAGGTTGTCCGCCGCCAGTTCGTCATCAACCATCAACCGCACGACCGCGTGATGCGTGCCAACTTCCAGCGGCGGCATCGACAATAGCACGCGCTCGGCTGCAGTGGTCGATTCAACCGACGCGCGGTCAACACTGCGCAGCGGCGGCAATACGATCTTGCCATCACGCACCACCGGCAACCCCGCGCTCGACGGATCGTCGGTGTCGTACAGATCAAGCTGAACCGCCGACGACTTTGGTTTGGTGTCACCGGTGCGTGGTGATTGCACGATCAAGTCGAGGCTCGTTTTTGCCAATCGCGGCGGCGTCGGATCGCTGATCTTAACTTGGCCCAGCGAGTAGTTAGCCACCGACTCGGAACCGAGATCAAGTATCTGCAAATTCAGCGGCGGTGATTGGGCCAGCAACGAATCGAAATTGGCGGCGCGCCATTGGGCTTCGTTCCACGACGTGCGGCTCAAATCGGTCACGACGATCACCGATCTGCGTTCGAGTTCGCTGGAACGCACCAGCGCAATCGCAGCGCGGACTTGGTCGGCGAGTGGACGCACGCGATACGCCGGTTCCAATCGCTCGACTCGCGTCAACGCAGCCGCCGAATTCATGGCGAACGTCGCTGGCTTGGGCGATCGATCAATGACCGCAATCAAACTGTCCGAAGATTGTCCGGCGATGATTTGATTCGCCGCCGTGCGCATCAATTCCAACAACTCGGCGTCATCGTCAACCAAGCGTGTCGAGCGGATTGAATTGTCGATCACAATCGCCAAAGCCATCGGCGATTGATCGGTCACGGTCGCCGACGGCGCGCGGGCCAAGGTCGCACCACCGAAACCAAGCGATCCGATGAGCGCAACCAAACCGGCGATCGCTAGTCCATACCGCAGCGGTTTGGATTGGCCACGAAACACCGCCAGAGTCGCGAGGACGAGCAGTATCAACCCGATCACCGCGATCGCCGCGACCAGAAACCATGCCTCCGCAGTTGTCGTGTGTATTTGCGGGCGAGCCAGCGCGATTGCCAGTGCCGCCAGCGCCAAGATTCGCATTGCCAACAACCACCACCGGCGCACTTTCAATCGATCACGCTGGGTATCGAGCGATGCCTTGACGAACCGTGTACCGGGAAAAACGACGCGGCGCGGTTGTTGCCGAGCAATTAAGTGCAAGGCGATCGGAATGGCGGCAGCAAACAATCCAGCGAGCAATCCGGTGCTGAGGAACGTCATCAGAAACGAGCCTGGCGATTGATTAAGTATTCCGTCAACGCTTTGTCGAACGGCATGTCCGTGCTGAGCGACACGTAGTCAATCTGTAGCTTACCGCAGCCGTCACGATATGTCTCGCGGAACGCGTTGAGCGCCGACAAATACTCGTCGCGAAACCCACCGGCATCAACCTGGATCAACTCGCCCGACTCCGGGTCCTCAAACTCGATCGGACCGCTGTACGGAAAATCAATCTCGGCTTGGTCAAGCACATGAAACACGATCACATCATGGCCGGAGTGTCGCAATCGCGCCAGCGCCGACAATGTTTCCGCAGGATCACCGAGCAAATCGGAAAACAACATAACCAAGCTGTGGTGACGCAGCATCGACGCGACGCGGTTCAAGCAACCGGGCAAATCGGTGGTGCCGTGTGGTGTTAACCGCGTCAGGTGTGCCAAGACATCGGCCAAATGACCACGACGACTTCGCGCCGGCAAACTCGCCTGCAACGTTTCACCAAACGTCAGCAAGCCGACGGGGTCTTGTTGCATGGTCATCAGGAAACACAGCGCGGCGGCCAAACAAACGCAGTATTCAAACTTGGTCATCGTTTGCGATTGCGCAAAACCCATCGACTCGCTGAGATCAATAACCAGGTATCCGGTCAGGTTGGTCTCGGCTTCATATCGCTTGACGTAATACTTGTCAGTCTTGGCGTAAGCAAGCCAATCGATCAACTTCGGATCATCGCCTGGGCTGTAGCGTCGATGATCGCTGAACTGGACCGAGAACCCATGAAACGGACTGGCGTGCAGCCCCTGCAGGAATCCTTTAACGACCATCCGGGCGCGCAAGTCCAGCCGCTGGATTTGGCTGATCGCTTCGGGTGATAGTTGGTTCACGGTGACTCCATTCTAACGCTTTTGCAGATTGTAGAACGATTGTCCCAATCGTTTGGCCGATACCGCCGGCTTGGTAACCCAAACGATTGGGACAATCGTTCTACAAATTTTCCATCGCCAGTCGCTGGGCAAAGTCACAAACGCGAATGTCGATTCCCGTACGCATCGCCAAGTCGCTGGTCGCGATCGCGGCCAGGTATCCATCAGCGGGCGAGACACAGGCAAAACGCCAGTCGTCAGCATTGCCCAGTCCCGGCCGCAGCATCCGAATCGACGGTTGCGGCGAATCAATCTGCTCGAAGGCAAAGTCGGCCAACGGAATCGATAGTCCGCGACCGATCGCTTTGATGAACGATTCCTTCAGCGTCCAAACGCGTAGAAACGCCGTCGTGCGCGCTTCGTCGCTGTCCTGGCTCATTACATAATCTACCTCGGGCGCGGCAAAGTAACGCCGCGATAGATTGACATCGGTTGCGCGGGACAAACGTTCGACATCAACGCCGATTTGACCCGAGTCGCACGCCGCAAACACAACCAAGCCTTCGGTGTGAGCGATATTGAATGGACGCTTGACGGTCTCGGGGGCAATCACATCGGGCTTGCCGTGGGCGTTGAAGCTGAACTGGATCTGTTGTGGCAACACGCCTTGGCCCGCAAGCAGCGTCCGCGCCATCCCGCGACCGACGATGTGTTGATTGCGAGTTGTCAGCCGCCGATACCGCTGGGCACCGGATCGTTCGTCGTCGCACAACGCGGCTTCGCAGCACGATTCCAACTCACCTGGATCGGCTGCCGAGGCGCGACCGCACCATAGGTCAATCGAACGCGAGCTGAACAATTGCGGAGCCCCGTGCATCAACCGTGTCGCTCGATGTAGGCTTGGAACTTGCGCAATGTCTCAGGGCTAACGTGATGCTCGATCCCTTCGGCATCAATCGCCGCCACCGATTCGCTGACCCCCAGCGCCAACAGAAACTGAAACACCGTTTCGTGACGCCGTTTGGATTGGCGTGCGAGTTTTTGACCAAGATCGGTAAGCTCGATCGGCGCGTATGGTTGGGTGGTCACGTAGCCGTCGCGGACCAATCGCGCGATCGTGCGATTGACCGTCACGCTGCTGACGCCAAAGCGGCCCGCCAAGTCCACGGCGCGACAAACTTCTTTTGCCGCCGAGATTTCGGCTATCGCTTCGACGTAATCCTCCGCCAACTCCGACGCGTGATCGGCCCGCGTCTTGCGGTGGCGGCGCTTGATGGGTTGAGATTCGTTCATTGGGCTATCACCAATTATTAATCCGCCAATTTTTCCCGGCGAGGTCTTGCAAGAATTTTAGCAATGGGTAAACTTTAAAACTTAGCATGTGCTAACTTATTGCTTCGCGTCCAACAGGAGTCGTATCAATGGTTCGTCGCCGCAGCGGTTTTACCTTGGTCGAGCTATTGGTTGTGATTGCGATCATCGGCGTCATGGTTGGTTTGTTGTTGCCAGCGGTCCAGGCCGCCCGCGAAGCCGCTCGCCGAATGCAATGCAGCAATCGGTTAAAGCAAATCGGTTTGGCGATGCACAATTATCACGCCGCCTACAACCAATTGCCAACCGGATACTACTCTTTTCCCACTCGCGATGGCAACGGTCCTGCGGCGATGCGAATCGATCCCGATACCTGGGACGCGGGTCCAGGCTGGGGATGGGCGGCGCAGATTCTGCCGTTTCTTGAACAAGCCGCTGTCGCCGAAGCGATACGCTACGATCGACCGGTGTGGGATTTGGCAAACGCGGGCGCGATCCAAACGCGGATTGACTCGTTATTGTGTCCCTCTGCAACCGGTGGCGATGAACCGTTTGAGCTGCGTGACGAAGCGGGCAATCCGCTTCTCATTGATGGCCAACCGATTCGTGTCGGTCGATCGCATTATGTTGTTAACCACGGCCAAGAATCCTGTTGGGGCGAAACCAGCGCGGTACCCAGCGGTGAAGTTTTTGACAACATCTACACCGGCGCGACGCGAATCGTCGCGATCAATGGTGACGTGTCGAAAGTTGCCGACGGCCCGTTCTACCGCAATTCCAAGATTGGCTTTCGCGACATTCTTGACGGTTCGGCCAACACGATTCTCGCCGGCGAGCATTCTCCCAGCATCGCCGACAAAACGTGGGTTGGGATCGTGCCCGGTGCGTTCACTCATCCACGAATCGTTACACCGGAGAACGAATCGGAGTCGGCGGCAACGTTGTTGTTTGTTCACAGCGGTCCGGCCGGCGGCGAATTGGATATCACTGGGTTTCCGATCATGCACCCGATCAATCATCCGTTCAAGCATGTTTGCCAAATGATTTCGGAGCATCCCGGCGGCGGCAATGTGCTGATCGGCGATGGATCGGTCAAATTCATCACTGATGGCGTCAATCAATTGGTGTTCTCGGAATTGTCGAGCATCGCCGAACATGAAGTCACGGATAAAGAAAAGTATTGAACCAGTGTTCTACGATGGCGGAGCGTCGTAGAACACTTTATGCGTCCACTGCAGTTAAGAGTTGATGGAGATTAAGTCACTTTGAAGTCGATTAAGGCTCGCAAAATAACCGAATCGAAACCGTCGCATCCGTTGATGGTTGCGTTGGTGCCGATTGCACTCATTGGACTTGTGGTTTGGTATTGGTTGGCTAATCGACCGGCACCGATCAGCAGCGATTCGTATGAACTAACCAAGGCGTTGTTTGCCGCTTGCAATCTCGAAGACCCGCGTCGGCTGGAGGCGGTCGAAACCTTGCTCAGCAAAACGTCATTGCCGCCTGGCGAACACGATCACATTCGCGAAATCGTCGACACGGCGCTGGATGGACGCTGGCAAGATGCCATGCGGGATGCGCGTGAACTACTTGATTCCCAGGATAACTTGTGATTGTCAATTTAGTTGGAACACTATTCGTCGTCGCGATGTTGGCCACGATCGGCTGCGAGGTTAAACTCGACGCGGCGGCCAATGGGCCGAAGCAAACCGATTCGCCGATCGAAGTCGTTGCCACGGTCGGCATGGTCGCGGATATTGTTCGCGAAGTTGGCGGAAGTCGTGTCGCCGTCAGCCAATTGATGGGCCCCGGCGTTGACCCACACCTGTATCGCGGCAGCCGTGATGACGTTCGCGATATTCTTGCTGCCGACATGGTTTTCTACAGCGGTCTGCTGCTCGAAGGCAAGTTAACCGATACGCTGGAGAAGGTTGCCAGACGAAAGCCCGTGATCGCGATTACCAAAGTGCTCGATCCCGCGAGCGTGTTAACCGAAGACGACGCCAGTGGGCACAGCGATCCGCACGTTTGGATGGACGTCAACGCGTGGGCAAAGTGCGTTGCTGCGGTTCGCGATGCGTTGATCGAATTTGACCCAGCGAACGCTGAGCAATTCACCTTGGCGGCGTCGACCTACCAAACGAAACTACTGGCGCTGCATCAATACGGTGTCGAAGTTATTGCAACCGTTCCGCGATCGGGCCGCGTGCTGATTACTTCGCACGATGCGTTTCAATACTTTGGTCGCGCTTACGAACTCGAAGTTTATGGCGTCCAAGGTTTGTCGACTGATTCCGAAGCGGGGCTAAAACAGATCAATACGCTTGTCGATACGATCGTGAGCCGTCGCGTGGCGGCGGTGTTTGTCGAAAGCAGTGTGCCGCGTAAAAGCATCTTGGCCGTGGTTGATGGTGCGGCCTCGCGCGGTCATCGCGTCGTGATTGGCGGCGAACTGTTTTCCGATGCAATGGGTGCGGCGGATACTTACGAGGGCACTTACATCGGTATGCTGGATCACAACTTGACGATCGTTGCCCGTTCGCTTGGCGGCAACGCACCGCCGCGCGGCATGAGCGGCTTGCTATCTGTACACGAAGTCGAAAGCAGCCCATGAGTGCCCTGCCGCTGGAAATCGAAGACCTGACCGTCGCCTACAATCGCAAACCCGTGATTTGGGATGTTGAGTTCGCGGTCCAACCCGGGTCGCTGGTCGGCGTCGTCGGCCCCAACGGTGCCGGTAAAAGCACGCTGCTGAAGGCTTGCATGGATTTGATTCCGGTGGCATCGGGACGGGTCAAGGTGTATGGCCAGTCGTACAAGGACAACCGACACCGCGTCGGCTATGTGCCACAGCGCGAAACCGTCGATTGGGATTTTCCCGTGTCGGCACTCGACGTCGTGACGATGGGTTTGTATCGCGAGATCGGGTGGCTGCGACCGGTGCGAAAAAAGCATCTCGCCGCCGCCCGCGCCGCGATGGAACGCGTTGGTTTGGAGGAATTTGAAAATCGCCAGATCAGCCAATTGTCTGGTGGCCAGCAACAACGAACCTTTCTGGCTCGCGCGTTGGTCCAGAACGCTGATTTGTATTTCATGGACGAACCGTTTGCCGCCGTTGATGCCGCAACCGAAAAGGCGATCGTCGAAATCCTGCAGGAGATGAAGCGCGAGGGCAAGACGGCGCTAGTGATTCATCACGACTTGCAAACCGTGCCCGAGTATTTCGATCACGTTGTGTTGTTGAATATGCGCGTCGTCGCTCATGGCAAAACCGAAGACGTGTTCACCAACGAGAATCTGCAGAAGACTTATGGTGGTCGCTTGACGTTGCTGGACCAAGCGACCGAAGCGATGCGTCGGCGCGTGAAGGGGGCATGATGGCGATCGACCCGATCGAAGCACTGTTGCTCGCCGATGGGAGCGATCTGTTGCGCGTATTGTCGCTCCGCGATTACAACACGCGGATTGTGGTTTTGGCGACGACCATGTTGGGGCTCGCCGCCGGTTTGGTTGGCTCGTTCACGTTACTTCGGCGGCGTGCGTTGCTTGGCGATGCGCTGAGTCACGCAACATTGCCCGGTATCGCGCTGGCGTTTTTGGTCGCACCGATGCTGGGGCTCGAAGGCAAGTCACTGGCCGTATTGTTGATCGGTGCCGGAATCAGCGGTGTGGTCGGCATGGGTGCAATCGTGGCGATCCGCAATTCGACAAAATTGAAAGAAGACGCGGCATTGGGCATCGTGCTCAGTGTTTTCTTCGGCGGCGGACTGGCGCTGCTTGGACTGACCCAACAAAGCGCTCAAGGTCACGCCGCCGGTTTGGAGTCGTTTATTTACGGCAAGACGGCCTCGATCATTGCGCAAGACGCTTGGTGGATTGCTGCCACCGGAGCGTTATCGTTCATTGTATTAGCGACGTTCTACAAAGAGCTCAAACTGCTCTGTTTCGACGACGGCTTTACGTTGGCTGAAGGCTACTCGACGATCGGCTTAGATTTCATTTTGATGGCGACGGTTGTGCTTGTCACCATCGTCGGACTGCAAGCCGTCGGTTTGGTGTTGATGATCGCACTGTTGGTGATTCCGGCGGCGGCGGCAAGGTTTTGGACCACCGATATGCTCGGGATGGCGGTGTTGTCGGCGACGATTGGCGCGGCGAGTTGTTTGACCGGTTCGCTGGCCAGCGCGATCTTGCCGCGATTGCCGTCGGGTGCGCTGATCGTGATCGCCTCGGCAATCGTGTTTGTGTTTAGCATGTTGGCAGGCAGCGAACGCGGCGTCATTGCCCAACTTTGGAGGCGCTGGCGTTTGCGACGACGAATTGACCGCCGCCACGCGCTGCGCGGCATCTTTGAATTGCTCGAATCAGAAGACGGTGGACCTGACGCACATGTCGCCGGAAAATGGGTGGCGGTAAAGCGTTTGCTGGCATCCAGGTCGTGGTCGTCGTTGCGGCTCAGCCGCGAACTCCAACGACTGCGCCGTGAAGGTTTGGTGCGGACCCGCAATGGTGATGTCACCTTGACAACCGGCGGATTGCTCGAGGCGAAACGGTTGACCCGCGAACATCGGTTGTGGGAATTGTATTTGATCACACACGCCGACGTCGCGACCGAACGAGTCGATCGCGATGCCGAACGGATCGAGGATTGTCTGGAGCCGGTCATGATCGATGAACTGGAGTCGTTGTTGTCCAAATCGACCGGTGGTCTACCTGTTCCCGTCAGTCCCCATGCGATTCCTCTGGCGACATCCCCCGCAGAATTGTCGGGGAGCCAACCATGATGTTGCCCGACGGTTGGTTGTGGGAATTGGACGGCTGGATTATCGTCGCCGGAATGCTATGCGCCGTGGCAGCGGCGTTGCTTGGCAATTTTCTGGTGCTCCGGCGTATGAGCATGTTAGGCGATGCGGTCAGCCACGCGGTGCTGCCGGGACTGGCCGCGGCTTTCTTGATTACCGGCAGTCGCCATAGTTTACCGATGTTTGTCGGCGCGGCGGTCGTGGGCGTAATGACTGCGGTATTGGCGGAGTGGATTCGCGGTTTTGGCAAGGTTGACGAAGGCGCGGCGATGGGCGTTGTGTTCACTACGCTGTTCGCAATTGGGTTGGTGATGATTGTGCAAGCAGCCGATTCGGTTGACCTGGACCCCGGTTGTGTGCTGTATGGTGCGATCGAGTTTACGCCGCTTGATACGGTAGCGCTTTTGGGTTGGCAGGTGCCGCGAGTCGTGGTCGTGTTGGCGGTGGTGTCGCTAGTGAACTTGGTGTTTGTCATGGTGATGTTCAAGGAATTGAAACTGACTTCGTTTGACCCGGCGCTGGCCAACACGATGGGATTGCGATCAGGACTAGTGCATTACACGTTGATGACGTTGGTGGCGATTACGGCGGTAGCCAGCTTCGAGAGCGTGGGAAATATTCTCGTGGTGGCGATGTTTGTCGTCCCGGCGTCAGCGGCGCTGATGCTGACCGATCGATTGCCGTGGATGATCGTACTCAGTGTGATCTTGGCCGCCGCGTCGGCGGTGCTTGGCCACTTGAGCGCCATCACGGTGCCGCGCTGGTTTGGCTATGCCAGCACATCGACGGCGGGCATGATGGCACTCGCGAGCGGTGCGTTGTTTGTTGTGGCATTGATCTTCGGTCCGCGTGGTGGGCTGCTGGTCACGCTTGTGCGCCGCCAACGCCTCGAATTCGGAATTCTCGGCGACGACATCTTGGCGTACTTGTATCGGCTTGAAGAACGCGGCGCGGCGCGGTCAATGACGACGCAAGAAGTTCGCTACGAGTTGTTCGGTTCAAGGACGGGCAGCGTTTTGATCGTTGCCTGGTACAAGTTTGTTGGCAATTTAACGAGCCAAGGCGAAGGGTTTCGTTTGACCGAAAAGGGACGCGACCAAGCGCGTTCACTGGTTCGTTCACACCGTTTGTGGGAGCAGTATTTGGTCGAGCAGGCGGGCATGGCCAGCGATCGAATTCACCCTCAAGCCGAACGGTTGGAGCATTACACCGACCGTCGATTCCGTGATGAGCTGGAACGACAAACCGCGTTCCCGGCATCTGATCCGCACGGCAGTCCCATTCCGACTGAAGATTCGAACCGATCAATCGCTGATCCCGAGAAACCAGTCGGTTAAGCGTTTTACTGTAGTGGCTATTTTGAAGAACTTTCCCGCGCTAAATAGCGGGCAAGTTCTTCTTGATCGATCACGCCGTCTTGGTTGCGGTCGACTTGAGGCAAATCTTCTTTGCCGAGGAATCCGTTGCCGCTGGATTCTTTCAGTTCGCTGGCGCTTATTCGCAGGTCGTGGTTGTCGTCGTGACGCCGGATCATCACTTTTGCCGCCTCGGCGTCGCGATCGGTGAAGCCAAGTTCGTCGCGACGTTTGCTCAGCAAGGTTTCGATTTCCAATAATGAAATGGCGTCATCTTTATTGCTGTCAAACTCCTTGAGTTGCCTCACCTCGTCGGACATCAGCGTTTCCACTGGCTTCCATTCACTGGCGGAGACCACACCGCTGAAGTCTTTGTCAAAGGACGCAATCAACGCGCGTGCAGCGAGTTGATCATTTGCCGTGAGTCCTAGCTTCTGGCGATGCTTGGCCAACATCGTAGCAATCTCAAGCACGGTCAAACGTTGATCCTTGTCTTCATCAAACGCTGACGGTGAATCGGGCATTGGCGTGTTGCTCCATTCATCGGGGTTAAGTCCGCCGTCGCGATTTTGGTCAAAGCGGTTGCGAATTTTTATCGCCCATCCTTGATCGACTCCGATGATGCCGATCTCTTCACGCACTACGCGGCGAAACGCGAATGCATTTGCCAATTCGGTCTGCGTCAGGATGCCGTTCTTGTCCACATCGATTTCATCGGGATCATCCGGCCAGGCCGAAGTGATTTCGTCGGGATCGATTTGGCCATTTCGATTTTTGTCGTACATTTGCATGGCGCGAGTGACGACGGTTCGATCGATTTGCTTGACATCGTTCTCCTTTCGTTGCGCTGCAAAGTGGATTGCAATTTCAAGGTGCGTCAGTCTCCCGTCGCGATTGATGTCATCGCTGCGACCAGACTTCGGCCAACGAAGTGTGGCTTGTTCTTTGTCATCAAGAAGGCCATCTTCGTTTACATCATGCGTTGCCATCGCTTTGTCGGCGTCGTTCAGATCGGCAAGGATCAAAACAAGTGTAAACGGGTCGTCGGCCTGGATGAGTTGCGCTTTGCATGGCAATGCCGCAAAGCAAACTGCTACTAACAAAGTGGCGAGGGCAATGGGTCTCTGATTTGCCATGACGAGTAATGCTCCGAGAAGTGCTGAATAGTCGACTCATTCCATTTTGATCCGCAAGCGGCGGTATTCGATTTGGCCGCGGTCGCCTTCGAGTCCAATCGAGCCCGAGTCGGGAACTTTTAAGGCGGCTTCCAGGACTTCGCCGTTGCAGGTGCAGTGGGCCACGTTGCCCCTGACCTTCACAACCAAGTCGTTCCAGTCTTGGGGTCGGTACATTCTTAGATTCTTGTAGGGACCAGCGGTTACAAAATCGCGACATTGCAATTGAGGTTCGCGAATAAACACACCGCTGTCGGCCATTGGCAAGGCGCGGAATTCCAATCTCAACTCGAAGTCGCTGCCGAACTCAGCAACGGTTGACAACTTTTGGATGCGGCGTCCTTCCTGCGGTGCGGTCACGATCAAGCGACCATGCTTGGCCACAAACCGGCCTTCGGGCGTTGAAGTTTGGCCGTTGAATTCGATCGCTTCGGGCACGATTGGCAGCGACGGTGCACCGCGATCACGTTGTTTCCATTTTTTTACCATTTCGATCGTCGACGGGTTTGTGGCACGGTATCCCCAGCCGGTCAAGTCATGGCCGTTGAATAGTGACGTGAAACCTGGCTCGATGGCGAAGTCAGCATCGTCGGTTTCAGTGAATTCCAACGTCGCAAACACCGGCTGCAGCGACGCTGCCCATTTCGCATAACCAACTTCATTGGGATGCAGCAGATCGGGAAACTCCTCAATTTTTGCGTCACCATCGTTGCCGGCGAACAACGACCAGGTATCAAGCAGCGTGATATTTGGATCGGTCTTGGCGAGCAACTCGTATTGGTCATTCAGACTCTTGATGATCGCCTTGGGTCGTTCTTTCGTGGCGCTGCTGGGCATGACCAAACACAACACGATCGGCACATCATTTTCGTACTTGCGAATCGCGGCGACGATCAACTTCACATTGCCCGCGATCGTTTCGGCGGAGGCGGCTTCTTGTAGGTCATTGGTTCCCATCAGCATCACGACCGCCCTGGGCTCAAGGTCAAGCACGTCTTCCTGTAATCGATTCAGCATGCCGCGCGTGGTGTCGCCGCTGATGCCGCGATTGGCAACGTTCAAGCCTGGAAACGAGGCTTCTAGCAAATCGCCCCAACCTTGAGTGATCGAGTCACCGAAAAATACGATTGCGTGTTGGTGGTCCGCTGCGTCGGCAGCGAAGGTTTCGCGTCGATCGTTCCACGTTTTGCGGAACCACGGGGCGCGACGCATTGGGCCGTCACCAAGCAGCGATTCGTCCGTATCAGGGATCGCGAAGCGAAACTCTTGCGACAACGTGCCGACGGCGCTGTCTTGTGCGAAAACGTTAGGTGGGATGGTGATGGCAAGTAGTGCGATCACAAACGTTAATGGAAGTCGAAGTAGTTTCATGGATTCGGTGTCCCGTTGATTTTGTGGGCGTTATCGTGCATTGTTGTCGTGGGTTACAAGTGGGTGGGGTGATCGCTTGTCATATTCTCATTGAGAACGTGGCGGGAGGAAAGTCCGGGCTCCGCAGGGCAGGATGGTCGTTAACGACGACCGGTCGCGAGACCAGGGAATAGTGCAACAGAGAGCAAACCGCCGAACGGCTGGGGCTCGCTTCGGCGACACCACGGTGCGTGGTAAGGGTGAAACGGTGCGGTAAGAGCGCACCAGCGGCCAGGGCGACTTGGCCGGCTGGGCAAACCCCATCCGGAGCTAGACCAAACAGAGTGCAGGAGTTCGCTCGCAAGGGCGCGCTCCACGAGGCGGCTCGTCTCGTTATCGACATTCGGGTAGGTCGCGCGAGGCGTCGAGCAATCGCCGTCCCAGATAAATGGTCACCATCGGCAAGTTGACTTGTCGGTACAGAACCCGGCTTACAAGCCCACTCGTGACCCCTTTAAAACGGAGTTGTCTTCCGGTCGGGTGTGACCATGGCAAGCGGTTCGCCCGGTTTTGATTGGCCCGGCTTCAGTTTGCCCGGTTTCGCGGCGGTGGCTTTTGGTTTCGGCGAACGCTTGAGCATCCGGTTCGTGGTGATCGCGCCCAATAAAAACCCCAACGCCGCCGTGACGAACAACAGCACGTATTTCGGCATCGTGGTCTCGAAGTAAAACAATTTCACCGTGTCCGGCGTGGCGTTCTGGTACATCGCCGACAGCAAGACGATCACGCCAACGAGCAGCACGAACCAACGTAGTTTCTGCATCATCGCCAAAAACCCCTCTTGAATAGTGTACGCGATTCCATTATTGTGGACATAATTACAGATAGCTAGCAATGTTGCGTTAAATGGAATGATGCGATCATGGCCACCCCGCCCAGTCTCGACCAATTACGCACTCAGGTCCAGCGGATGGAGTCGCGAGGGCGCGAAATCGCGTTTGAATCCGCGACGATTTTCTCGACCGGCGGAGCGGTGCTGGATCGCATGTTGCCTCACGGTGGTCTGCGCCGTGGGACGGTCGTTCAGTGGACCAGCGCCGAACCGAACGGTTCCGGTGCGGTGGCATTGGCATTCTTGGCCGCCGCCGAAGTGCTGCGCACCGAATCGTCGGGCGGCAGACCGATGGTGATTTTCAATTGGCCCAACTGCATCTGGCCCAGCACGTTTTATCCTCCGGCGGCGATCGCGTTGGGCGTTCCGGCTGACCGGATGGTGGTTGTGACCAAGGGCGACCAACATCATCACACCGATTTCATCTGGGCACTCGACCAGGCGCTGCGCTGTGATGCGATCGCGGCAGTTTGGGCCGAGATCGGTGGCTGGTTGGACGATCGCGACGCGCGGCGGTTACAATTATCGGCTGAAGCGGGCGGGACGATCGGCTTGTTCGTGCGGCCCGCCGCAGTTCGTGGCCGTCCCAGTTTTGCGGACATCAATTGGCATGTGGCCAACGGATCGATGCTCACCGGCGCGAACCGTTCGTTGCAAGTCACGGTCGATCGTTGTCGCGGCGGCAACGAAGGTGCCAGCGCATGGATCGAAATCGATTCGCAACTCGCCATCCCCGGCCAACCGCCCGCTGACCGCATTGTCGCTTCGTCCGCACCCCCGAGACCACAACATGCAACCAAGATGGTTAGCGATTTGGCTTGTCGATTGGCCACGCCAAAGATTGCAAAACGAAACGCAAGCTGAGTGGACCGACGGCGAAGCCTTGGAGCAACTGGCAACTCAGGTGCAGCTAGCGGTTAGCCCGCTTGTCGCCATCGAACCGCCACCGACGTTTGCCGGCATCGACTCCGACCAACCGCAAACTCTGCTACTGGACATCACCGGCATCGGTCAATGGTTTGGTGACGAGGCCAAGGTGATTGCGGCCGCCGAAGCTGTGTTGGCCCAGGCTGGATATCACGGTCGTCTGGCAATCGCCGACAGTTCGGCAGCCGCTTGGGCGCTTGCGCGGTTCGCGCTCTCGCCAACGATTCGCGGGGACCAAGGGCGG
>JBGSVE010000108.1:0-50389 GCA_041753075.1 Pirellulaceae bacterium | reverse complement strand
AAATTCACTACCCAGCGGTGATTCGGTCGATACTTGATACTGGTTACCAGGGTTACCTCGCTCAAGAATTTATTCCGACATGGAATGATCCGATCGCCGCCCTTGCGCACGCCGCAAAGGTGTGTGACGTTTAACATAGGCTACCCAACCGATTTTTCGGAACCGAGCCGACCAAATCGTGTCTACCATAGGGCACGTCCCACCAACACAGACATCCACCTACAAACTACCATTCCAAAGGTCAAAACGGTTATTGGCCCGCCATCGCCCGATCCATTCCAGTGCCTGGGCGATTCCAGAGCTTGGGCGATTCGAGTGGATGGGTCACCGAGCGAAATGCTCAACGAGAGATGAAGAAGTGGAACGAACCACATCTGACTTAACGCCAATCACGGATGTATCGATGGCAGCGACTTCAACACTGCAGATCGACGATTTCAAATCGATCGGGTTGCGACCGATGGAATTTCGTCCAGCGGTGATACGCAAGGCAGTTGCCAAATCGGCATTGCCGTTAGCGACATTGCATTTGACTCACCCCAGCACCGTCGTCGAACGCAAGCTGGCAAGATTAGTAGCAACTGGCTACCGACTGTTGGATCCGCGATGTCGCGACGACTCAATCCAGCGGATGATGCTTGGGCGAATTCATCCGCAATTGGCCGATGAGGCGGTTCGAATCGCGCAGACGCGTGGCAATCAGCAGACGACAATTGAAACGACAATGGGCTTTGGTACTGGCGAGTTCGTCGGGAATGGTTTATTGCCGAAGACTGTCGCGCGGTCTCGTCGTCAAACAAAGCACCCGGTCATTGACGGTTATTTCGCAACTCAACCAATCGATGGCTGGGGTGATACGTTGCAGTCGCATGACCTGTTGGTTGATCGGCCATTGCGGCGACTTTTATGGAACGCCCGCAGTTTGTTCGCGCAGCGTCCCGTTGCGGTCGCGGCGGCAATTGCCTTTGTGTCCGTGTCGCTGGCAAGTTGGCGGTTAACGCGCGATGCTTTGCCGCCAGTGCTCAATGATCCCGCTCCGTTGGTTGCGTCGGTGTTGCCAACTCCAGGCACAACTTTGTTGCCACCACGGCCAACAGTGACGTTGCCGCCGACGCCGAGGGTGACGCCGAGGGTGACGTTGGACGAACCTGCGATTTCCAAGCAAAGCGAACCCATTGAATCGATTGCCAAGCCTTTGCCAGATACTCCGCCGCAAGCTTTGTCGCGCGCAGTTAGCCCGGTTGCGTTGATCAGCGAGATGATTGGCCGCGAAACTGATTTCGCGGATGAGTTACGTCCATCGCTGAGCATGCCGTTGGTGCCGATTTCCTCTGACGTTGAACCGATCGTGCTGAGCGTGAATGAGCCGCTTGCGCAAGCCGATGATAAGCCAACGAAAGTGATCCGTTCGTTCGTTGATGAATTAGCCGTTGCCAGGCGGACGCTTGCCGCCGAGATTGCGGCGATCGATAAAACCGATTGGCCGCAAATTGAAACCAAGACCACGCGTTGGACGGTGTTGTGGCTGCAGCAAGCGATCGTAGCTGGCGAACTCGATGCTGCCGAACTATTGGCGGGCGAACTAGATGCTCTCGCCAAACGTTCCGGCGATGCCAGCCGGCTGGCGTGGCTTGCGCAAACCAAAGGCACGTTAGATGCGATGCGGCGTCTGCACCAGACGGCAGAAGATGTCGACCAAACAACCGATACTCCTGCTCCCCGAGACCGCTACGCCGCAGGTCGGTATTGGGCATTGGTTCGCCGCGATTGGGTCCGGGCACTGCCACATTTGGCCGCCGGCAGCGATCCACGTTCGGCCAACTTGGCCAACATCGAACTATTGATTGGCGGGATCTCGGCGACTGCAGATTTAGTGCAATTGGCCAAGGGATACACAGCGCTTGCCGATAAATCGAAAGGTTGGATGCGAGATTCTTATTGTCTGCACCTCATCGAGTTGTTGAAAACCAATCAGGGCAAATCGACGGATTCAGAATCGCTCGAGTTGGCGAAGATTCTGTCAGACCTGGAACGAGAGCATGCGGCTTTGATTGCGGAACCTGTTATCAAACCAAAGGCAATCATTGCCATGGCACCATCGACGAGTGGCGAACCGGGCTTGGTTGGACGCCTTTCCATGCAAGGTCGCGATGCGGGTTTGTTGATTCATTACGAACCCGGTACACCGCTGACCCCGGCTGCGGTGCATCAAGTCACGTCGTCGCTTGAGTCAAATTCGGGTGCCATGTCGCTTGATTTGGTTGGTGTCATTCACCTGGAACGGCCCACCGCCGTTTCGTTTCACGCGGCAACGGCAGCATCTCAATCATTGGCCATCGGCGACAAGCCATTATTGCCGGCCGCTCATGTGCATCTATCCAGCAGCGATGTCGTTTATCGAGCCGACCTTGCCGCTGGTAACTGGACAGTTCGGTGGACGGTAGCGCTCGGCGGGTCGGACTCGGTATCACTAGAGGTTTTTGATGCGCTCAGCGCTTCAGTGGTTCCGGTTTGGAATCCCCCGGCAAATGACGCGGACCATCCGGCGAATTTTCCCACGACGCGACGAGTTCGTGTGATTGCGGCGCGATAAGGCACTTGGCTGCTTGGCGACTTGCGTACAATGCCGGTCGTTAGTTTTATCGTTTCGTCCCGCAGGCCATCGGAATCTGAATGAGCACGTTAGTCGCAGCCCCCGAAACAACCAATCTGAAGGAATTACGCTCAACTGGCTGGACCAGCAAAACGGTCAAACAAGAGCTGCGAGATAACCTGTTGCGAATGCTGGCCGCCGGCGAAACTTTGTTTCCTGGCATTGTCGGTTACGACAATACCGTTATCCCGGAAATCAATTTGGCGCTGTTGGCAGGCCATGACATTTTGTTCCTGGGCGAAAAGGGCCAAGCGAAAAGTCGCATCATGCGATTGCTGACGCGGTTTCTTGATCCCTGGGTGCCGTACATCGATCACCCGGATCTGGCGGTTCACGAAGACCCCGAGAAACCGATCACGAAGCTGGGCAAGCGTCTGATCGCGACGCATGATCCCGAAGATGTTCAGATCGCTTGGTGGCATCGTGACGAACGATATGCCGAACGGCTCAGCCCCGGCACCAAGTTCGCTGACATCATCGGCGAAATTGATCCCGCTAAATTAACCGGTGGCGTCAGCATGGGTGCCGAGGAAGCGTTGTCGTTTGGTTTGATCCCAAGAATGCACCGCGGCATCTTCGCGATGAACGAATTGCCGGAACTCGATGATCTGGTGCAGGTTGGCTTGTTCAATATTCTCGAAGAACGTGACGTCCAAATTCGCGGCTATCCGATTCAGTTCGATATTGATGTCGTGATTCTGTTTTCGGCCAACCCATCGACGTACAACCGCTCGGGCAAAGTCATTCCTCAGCTCAAGGATCGCATCGGCACGATTGTCCAAACGCATTACCCAGCGGATCGTGACCAGGGCATCGAAATCCTTCGCCAGGAAGCAGAGCATGATTTGGGTGGCGATTATCCGGTGCAGGTTCCGTTTTACATGTACCAATTGATCGAAGAGATCACCAACCAAGCGCGGCGCAGTAAGTATGTTGACCAAGCGTCTGGCGTATCGGCTAGGTTTTCGTTGGCCAATTTCCGCACGATGGTTGCGTCGGCTCGACACCGTGGGGTGTTGCTTGGCGAACGTCCCGCGGTGCCGCGGATCAGCGACCTGGGACACCTGCCAAGCAGTTCACTGGGCAAGCTTGAACTCGATCTGATGGGCAGCCACCAGATGAGCGAAAAGCAGGTGCTCGAGCACGTGATTGCAAATGCAATCCAAGTGGTCTTTGCTGAGTACGTTGAGGAGCATGGGCTCGGCGACATCGCGGAAGTCTTCCGCCATGGCGTGCGAGTGGAAGTCGGCGACATGTTGTCCAGCGCCGAGTACGCTCAACGACTCAAACGCGTCCCCGCAGCTTGGGACAAGGCGTTTGAGGTCAATGCCAGCGACAATGAAGCGGTGCGTGCCAGTTGCGTCGAATTCGTGCTGGCCGGTCTTTACAGCATGGATAAGATCAGCCGCAGCGAACGACACGGCAAGATGGAATACGAAACCTAACCGACACCCAAACCCGTTGGCATTATTTATGACGTATCGTCCCGGTGGCATTATTCATTCGTATCAAAAGTACGATCCGGCCAGCTTTCCCAGCCCCACGCAGCCGCCACCGGACCTCGTCAGCCCGGCGTTTGAACACGCGATGATGTACGGTGGGTTTCGTGAATTGACCGACGAAGAACTCGCCCGCGCGATCCGCCTGGATCCGTCGCAAATCGCGGGCATGGGTCCGAGCTTGGATATGATTCGTGCGATGTTGCTGGAACGCAAACGCAAGATTCTTGAAAGCTACGAAACCAAAGCGGTCGAAAAGAAATCTCGCAAGGCACTTGGCAACTCCGCGAAACAGGTTCGTGTCCCGAAAGAGTTTCAGCAACGTTTCGACAATGCCGTTCGCCACGAACAACCTTACGAGCTTGAACGTCTGTGGTATCGCGCCGGTGATGACAACGGGCCGCTTGCTCAATCGTTGCTAAACGTTCACCAACGGATGATCGAGAAGCACCAAATTCAAGAACTCGTCACGAAGTATGCGTTCAGCGGAACACAGTCGATGACCGTTCCGGAGGCTTTGGAGATCAAGGAAGAGCTCGAGAAGATCGACGAGCTGCTCAAACAGATCGAAGAAGCCGCCAAGACGGCGCAGATTGGCGTGATCGATATGGAATTGATGAGTGAGTTCGCCGAGCCAAGCGATATGCAGCAGCTCGAAGAGCTCAAACGTCAAGTCGAAAACCTGCTTCGCGAACAGGCCGAACGGCAAGGATTGGAACGCGAAAAAGGTGGCGGTTTTCGGTTGACGCCCAAGGCTTACAAGATATTTCAAGGTCGCTTGTTGGCCCGCATTTTCAGTGAGCTGCAGGCTTCGCGTTCGGGGCGTCACCAGGGTGAAGTCGTCGGCGAGGGTGCGGTCGAGCTGCAACAAACCAAGCCGTACGAGTTTGGCGATAGTGTTGCCAACATGGATTTCCCGCAATCGATCATTAATGCAATGTTACGCAGCGGCAACGAGCGACCGCTGCGATTGCGGGGTGAAGATATCGTCGTTCATAAGACGCGCAACCATCCCAAGTGTGCAACCTGCGTCATCATGGACATGAGCGGTTCGATGCGCTATGACGGCCAATACATTCACGTCAAACGTATGGCCCTGGCGCTGCAGGGATTGATCAACAGTGAATTTCCCGGTGACTTCCTGCGGTTCATCGAGATGTATACATTCGCTAAGCTGAGACAGCCTGGCGAGATCGTTGAGATGATGCCCAAGCCGGTGACGATTCATGATCCGTGGGTCCAGTTGGCCGCCGATATGAGTCGCCCGGATCTCAGCGAGGAGATGATTCATCCGCACTTCACCAATATCCAACACTCGCTCAAGCTGGCGCGTCAAAACTTGGTCAATACTGACACACCCAATCGCCAGATTGTGTTGATTACCGACGGGCTACCCACGGCGCACTTCGAGGATCAAACCCTGTATATGCTATACCCGCCGCATCCCAAGACCGAACAGGCGACGATGCGTGAGGCCAAGCTGTGCATGAAGGAGGGGATTACGATCAACTTGTTTCTGATTCCCAGTTGGTCACAGTCCGAGGAGGACGTCAAGTTTGCGTATCGCTTGGCCGAAAGCACTCGTGGCCGCGTCTTTTTCACCAATGGCAAAAACCTGGATCGCTTTGTCCTCTGGGACTATGTCAAAAACCGTCGCGAGATCATCGCCTAGTGCAATGCCCTTTGCCCCAAAACAAGACTGGCAAGCCTACCAAGCCGCCGTTGACAATCATCCGCGACGCGTTGAAGATCGCGTGGACGATTCGATGAAGCAGTGGTTCGTGCGTTACGCGGATTACTTTGACACGGTTTCTCGCACGAGCTGAATTAGGTTGCGGCCGCGAAGCGGCGTTGGCCCGTTTGGACGAAAAAATTCGTCAGCATCGCCGGTTGGTAGAGATCTATCAGGCACTGGATAAACTGAATTTTGGACAGCCAACTTCAAACAGTTCTGAGTGAGATTGTTCTTGTATTAAACGCCAAGAAGATTTCTTACTCGTTGACCGGTGGTCTCGCCGCGTCATTGCGCGGACGGTTAAGAGCGACCGAGGACGTTGATCTGATCGCAGTTTTCGATGTCACCGGTGCGATCGAGTTTCTTCGGGAATTGAACCCTAAACAATTTCGACCGTCTTTTCCCTAAGTCGAAACGGTTGTGTATCAATCAGATATCTTGGCGATTGAGCACGTCGCCACAGCGGTAACGCTTGACCTATCGGTTGGCGTTTCTGGATTTGAGCAACAGGTTGTACGCCGCGCCGATCCGGTCCGAGTTGGCCAACAACTTGTTCATGTTGCCTCGGCTGAAAATCTGATCTTGATGAAAACACTTGCTGGCCGGCCGCAAGACGACCAAGACATTTCGGGCATCGTACAAAGGCAAGGCAACACAATCGACTGGGACTATTGTGTTGAAGTCGCTGGGCAACTTGAGGAAGCTGTGGACGTGGGTCTGGTCAAGAAGATTCTTCGACTTAAAGTCAATCTTCTAATGTAATTCGATTCCACTTACCTGGTCGATCTCGATTACTGGAATTGCCGTGGCTTTTTTCCAAGTGCAAATACAACTGCGACCGTAACGCCGGCTCCTATTAGTAGACACAGATAAGGCGAAACTCCGTAGGCGACGGGCAGGGTGCCACAAAGGATGCTAATCCCTCCAACGACGAGCGCGTAGGGAAGTTGGGTGCGGACGTGCGTGATGTGATCACATCCGCTGGCCCGCGCGGATAACACCGTGGTGTCGGAAATTGGCGAACAGTGGTCACCAAATATCGCACCGGCCAAGACCGCTCCGAGTGTTCCCATGGCGATCGCGTCGTAGGGCTGGCCGCCGGAAATTTGAATCGCTAGGTGCATCGAGATCGGAGTCAATATCGCCATCGTGCCCCAACTTGTGCCCGTTGAAAACGCGACTGCCGCCGAAACCAGAAACACCGCCGTTGGCAATAAGACTGGCGGAACTCGGTCGCCCAGACAACTGGCAATGTAGCCGCCGGTGTTCAATTGTTCGGTATCAGTTTGGGCCGACAACGCCCAGGCAAGCCACAGAATGACCATCGCCGGAATTATTTGCTTGGCACCCTGAAACGCACCGCCAAACAATAACTGCCAGCTTAAATTTCCCAGCCATCGGTGCATCACCAGCGCAAGTGACAATCCCACCACGCCGCCGTGAATCAGTGCACCGTAGCTGTCGCCGCTACTTAGAATCGCTCCCAGCCACTGGACAAGATGGTCGATCGATCCGGCACCTTGCCAACCGGACCATACCAAACTGGCCAACACGGCAATGACACAGCCTGCGATGGGAACGACTGCGGCCAATCCAAAGTAACTTGGTTGAGTGCTTGCTGCGGTGCTTTTGTCGCTGTCCGGCGGCTGGGGTTGCTGATCCGCCATCGGTCCAAAGTCGCGGTCGGTCATCGACACGGCAAACACCATCACGAGCGCCAAGATTGGATAGAACCGAAACGGTAACGACGCGATGAGTAGCGCGAAAGCCGAGACGTCGGTAATTGCTGCGGCAGCCAAGCCGGCGGTAACATAGCTGACCTCGGTGACGACCCAGGTGCTGATCGGTGACAAGCCCGCGACTGGTGCGGAGGTCGAATCAACCAAATAGGCTAGCTTCGCGCGCGAAATACCGAACCGATCGGCTGTCGTTCGCATTGTGCCGCCGATCAAGAGCGTGTTGGCGTAATCATCAAAGAAGATGCCAAGACCAAGTGCCGCGATCAAGGTTTGGCCACCGCGCCGCGTTTTGACCCGCGCGGCAAAACGATTGACCAGCGCCGCCATTCCGCCACCGGCTTCCAAGACACCGACCATCGCTCCCAGGGCAAGACTGAACACCAGGGCGCGAACGTGGTCGTGGTCGGTCACCGAGTTGCAAATGAAAGTGACAAAGCTGGCAATCGTAGCGACGACTTGCGCACCAAAACCATCGACTTTCAGACTTAGGATGATTGATCCCGACAAGATGGCCAGTAGCAGCGGGGCGACGACTTGTCGAAGTGCGATTGCCAGGCAGATCGCAACGAGCGGCGGCAGCAGACTGAGTAGTCCGAGTTCCACTAAGTCCCCGTTTTGTCCATCCCAGTTTGGCCTGCTGCTGCGGTTCCGAGAACTGGCGGAACCAAAAAACAATCGCCATCGCTCGAGGGCGAGTTTACCAGTGCCTGCTCAAGTAGCAAGCTAGGCTGGACCTCATCGGCTTCCCAGCAATTAACGACATCGAGTGCCGTCGTCATCGGCTCGACCGACTCGGTGTCGAGCTCGGAAAGCTGTTCGACAAAGCCGAGAATGCGCTGGAATTGGGGAGCCAGAGCCTCCAGTTCCGCAGGCGAAAATTCAAGCCGGGCGAGCACAGCAAGCGAGCGAATTTCTTCGACAGACATGCTCATGTGGCGCTCTACGGGTCCGACCGACAACGGAACTCAACTTAATGTCAGGCGGGTGCTTTGACGGCTTTCTTTTGGCCCGATCCCAGGTCAAACGGCTTCATCTTGACGGTCTTGCGAACCGCACCGCTGCGGATGCACTGGGTGCAAACTCGCAGTGTTGTATTGGTGCCGTTTGGCATCGTAACGTGTACGTTTTGCAGGTTAGGAACGAACTTACGACGCGTAATTCCGGTGACTTTCGTACCGACGCCGCCCAGGTACTTCGCCTTGCCGCGAATTTCCACACTGTTGCCGACTTGGACCGATTTGCCACAAACTTCACACTGGCGAGCCATCGTTACGCTCTTTTTTACTGCTGCGATTGAACTAAATAATTGATTTCCACGACTTTCGGGGCCCGAAGTATATCGATTTTCAACCCTCCCGCAACTGCAAAGCCAAATGAGCCCGTTGGGCTTCGAGTAACTTGATCCAGGGGCCGATGTAATGACCGTTGTCGTGGTAGGTCCGGCCGCTGACAAGGTTGCCGTCAACAACGCAGGGCTCGTTGACGAAGATTCCGCCGCAAACCTCCAGGTCAAACCGGCACTTCAGCACCGTCGCCATCCGCCGCCCGCGCACGCAATCCGCGTACGCCGGAATCTCGACGCCGTGGCAAACGCTGGCGATCGGTTTTCCGGTTTCAAAAAAATGCTTGGTAACGCGAATGAGGTCGGCGTCGTAGCGGATGTATTCCGGTGCCCGGCCTCCCGAGAACATGATCCCGGCAAACTTCTTGGGATCAATCTTGCTAAACGCGATGTCGGCATCGATCGAATAGCCTTCCCATTCCTTGGTGATGGTCCAGCCGGGTTTCACTTCGTGCATCACCATTTGGTAGCGGCGTTTCTCCGGTGCCGCGACAACGGGCTGGAAACCGGCTTCGACCAAACGGTAATACGGATACAGTGTATCGACGGTTTCGGTAGCATCACCAACGACAATCAGGACTTTATCAAGCGTCATAGCAACAAGCGTCTCAGGGTAGGGCAGGGGAGATGACTTAAATAGTCTTGCTCAGCTTAGCCTTCAGGTAGTGGAACTTGTTAAAGTTCCTGCGCCGCCCGGATCTTTAACAAGATCCACTACGACCAACCGAAATTTGATTTCCAGGGGCGGCCCAGTGGCAAATAATTGCTATTCGGGCCGATTCGGAATAGAGTCACGCAGCGGGCCATGTGGCAAAATGGGGACTGAGGGCGTCGAGCGATGACCAAAACACCGAACGAAGGCTACCGAAAGTCGACGAAGCTGCTTGATCCTGTAGCGACACTCGAACCACATGAACTGGCAGCAGTCACGGAAACGGTTGACGTCGCTTCTGGCACTGCGGCCAAGCCGATTGTCAAACCCACTGCACAGTCGGCCAGCGTTGTGGGTTTGACGCCGGGTATGAACGTGGGCAAGTATCGGCTTGTCAAAAGGCTAGGGCAGGGCGGTATGGGTGCGGTTTATTTGGCGGCACACACCCTGATCGATCACCAAGTCGCGATGAAAGTGATGCTGCCGCATTTGGTCGAGCATGCTCATTCGCACGGCCGATTTTTGCAAGAAGCACAGATGTGTGTTTCGCTGCAGCATCCCAATTTGGTCCGAACGTTTGATGTCGATCAACATCAATCAAGTCTGTTCCTAACCATGGAAGTGCTCAGTGGCCAAAACCTTGCGGAGACCGTGGCCAGCGGCGGCGTGATCCCGCCGGAAGAGGTTTATTCGATCATTCGCCAAGCCGCTGCCGGACTTGCTCACGCTCACAGTAAAGGCATTGTTCACCGCGACATCAAGCCGCAAAACATGATGTTGACCGATGACGGAACGGTCAAAATACTTGACTTGGGTTTGGCCCGTTTGCGCGACGAATACAACCAGTGGCAAGAAGCTTATTCGCTTGACGAGAACAGTTTGTCGCCGGTGATCCGGCATTTGCAATCAATCGACGATCAACTTACACCCGATGATCGATTGACGTTGACCGGTGCGGTGATGGGAACGGTTGCCTACATGGCACCCGAACAAGCACGCGATCCAAGAACGGCCGATGCGCGTAGCGATATCTATTCACTCGGCTGCACCACATATTTTTTGTTGACCGCAAAGTCGCTGCACGGCAGCTCGACGTTTGCGGAAATACTGCGCGCCAAGCTCTGCGATCAAGATTGGTCGTTGCGTTCAATGGAACTTATTCCACAGGTATGGCAATCGATACTGCAGCGGATGATTGCGTGGAGTCCCGCTGAGCGACCGCAGAGCATGGAAGACTTGATCGGTGAGTTGGATCGTATTTTCGGCGACGCGGCCGTTTGGACGCCCGAGCCAAACGAGCTGGAATCGCTGCGTGAAAAGCTTTTGCAGTATGATCTGGTCACCGAAGACCAGTGGGACGAAACGCTCCAGCGCGTGCTGCAGCCACGACAGGACGCCTCAACGATCATGATGCCGGTGGAGTCTCGCTCACAATCCACTGCTTATGAAGTCTTGTTCCAATTGGCTAAGTCAAACGCAGCGGGTGTCGATCCAAGCTTGACTCAGTATCAAGTACAACAAGTCCTCGCCGGGGCAGTCGCTGACTTGCGATTACCCGAACACGTCATTTGCGATTCGATTAGCAACGGCTGGAAAGGCGAAGTATTCAAATGCCGACGGGTTTCCAGCGGTAGGATCGAATCGGTGCGCGGCATTCCGGTCAATAAGCTGTTTGGCTTGGGTGCCACGCCTGCAGGCCGCGAGCAGAAGCTTGATGAAGCGATGGCCCGATTGGTGAAGCTCGATGACCCGCACATCGCGCGCATTCACGATATAAAAATCCATGGCGACATGGCGGTCATCGCAACGGAATTCGTCATCGGAAAGTCTCTCGGTAAAATCGTTCAAACGTCAGGAAGCTATTCCGAGAAAAGCAATTGGCAACGGTTGTTGGTCGATGCGATCGAACTGGCTGAGGGGATTGCCTACTTGCATCGCAATCAGATTTTGCACCTGGATTTGAATACCGAGCGTTGGCTCCGCGACGCAAACGACACCTGGCGTTTGCTCGACCCAGGGATCGGACCGCTGTTCTTGGCGAGCCGATGGCAGGATCTGCCCGAGGCGATGGGCATGCCAGCGATCATTGCACCGGAGATGCGGGGCGATATGTCAGCGGCGTCGCCGGCTGCGGATGTCTATGCACTTGGTCACGTATTTCGGTTTCTCAGGACCAAAGAGTTTCCCTTTAAGTCAATGAAACTAGGCGATTTGCCGCGTGTGCGCAGGCCGCGACCGGACAATGAAACTTACATGTCGCCAACGTGCGTCGCGCGCGGAGATGAACCTTTGGGAACCTCTGCAGTGCCATCCTGGGACGTGTTGTTTGACAATTTAGTTACTCGAATGACCTCTGAGGATGTTACGGCGAGAAGCTCGTCGGCCGTCGAAGTCGTCGGCGAGTTGATCGCGATTCGCCAATCCGCCGAGAGCGCGACGACACGAATCGATGGTGGCGGCGAGTCCAATAGATCGTTTTCGGTGCGTCGCGTGCTTTCGCGCACGTATCAGCGACTCTTTGGCTGAAGTTGCGATCGCGCCTAATCGAAGCAGGGCAGGGCGGTTGCCACCAAGTGGCCCTTGGCGACACAATGTCAATTGGAGATGGCCCGATTGCCGCTCCATGTCTTTCAACCTGCTAAGAAACAAATGAAAAAGAGCTGTGTGTTGGCGTATTCCGGCGGACTGGATACGTCGGTGATTTTGGTTTGGCTACAAGAGCAAGGTTACGATGTCCATGCGGTGTACGTCGATTTGGGACAACCGTGCGAGGACCGTCAAGCGACTCTCGACAAAGCCAAAAAGTGCGGTGCCTTGACCTCGCGGATCGTCGACGTGCGGGAGGAGTTGTGTAGCGACTTTGCGTTCCCAGTCTTGTCATGGCGAGCAAAGTACGAGGGGATTTATTTGCTTGGCACCTCGATCGCTCGACCTTTGATTAGCAAAGCTTGCCTGCAGGTCGCGCGCGAAGTCGGTGCGGTCGCTTATGCGCACGGTGCGACCGGCAAAGGCAATGACCAGTGTCGCTTCCAACTCGCCGCCGAAGCGCTTGACCCCCAAATTCAGATGATCGCGCCGTGGCGAATGAAGCCGTTCCGCGATGCGTTTCCAGGGCGAACGGCGATGATTGACTATTGCGCGAAAAACGAAATCCCGGTAAAGGCGAGCACGTCAAAGCCATACAGCAGCGACGAAAACGTGTTGCATATTAGCTACGAAGCCGGCCAACTCGAAGAGCTTGATGTTTGTGGCGTTGAACTGGTCGACTTTGGCATGACGGTCAGTCCACAACAGGCTCCCGACAAGCCTGAGAAAGTGTCGATCGCATTTGCAGCCGGTGTACCGGTGTCAGTCAACGGGAAGAAGTTATCGGCGTTGCAAATCGTTGAAACACTCAACCAGATCGCCGGCCGCAACGGGGTAGGGCGGATCGATATGGTTGAGAACCGGTTTGTTGGCATGAAAAGTCGCGGCGTCTATGAAGCTCCGGGCATGACCGTGTTGTACGACGCTCATATGTATGTCGAGCAATTGACTATGGATCGCGACCTCATGCACTTGCGAGATCGCGTAGCGCCCGAAGTTGCTGAAATGGTTTACTACGGTTTCTGGTATACACCGAAGATGGATGCGTTGATGGCGTTCTCGCGCCAGGCACAATCAATCGTAACGGGCGAAGTCACGCTGAAGTTGTACAAGGGCAATGTGTCGGTCACGAAACGAGCGAGTCCGATCAGTCTTTACGATGCCGATATTGCGACGATGGAAGGCGGCGGTACTTACAACCAAGATGATGCGGAGGGCTTCTTGCGAATTCAGGGATTACCAAGCCGCGTGCAAGGTTTGGTGCAGCCGCGCAAGTATTAGACATACTCAATCAAGCACGTCATCGGCGAGCGGTTCACCACCGCTGGCCGTGAGGATTGCCCGCACGATTTCGGGTGGTGTTTGGTCTGACAAGAAATGGCCCTGGCCAGCAACGGTCGCCAAGGCCACGCCGTCTGCGGTGACGGCACCAATTTCAATGCCGGGATTGGAACCGATCAAACAAGACATGGTTTGAATTTCGAGTTCGATTGGCGCGGTCCAAACGGCCAGCAAACCAGTTGCTGAAAGCGGCGGAAATGCCTCGACGACGAGCGCCGTTTTGGTTGGGTCGTCGGAAATCTGTTTGAGGTCAACCGGACCGCTGCTGGGAAACAAGGTTCCCTTGCCGCTAACCAGTTGATATTGAGATTCTTGATTGCCCGCAGCGTGATTGGATGGCGCGGCGAATACGCGTGGCATCAACATGATGATGAGCGAGTTTTGCGGCGAGTCCCAAGGTTCGCTGTAGTCATACTGGTCATAGAGTTCTTGTTCACCAAGGTAAGGCAGAATCGCAACCCGCCAGCCGTGCATCGCTTTGCCAGCGGAGTCGCTAATAACCGGGGCAGGGTAGGTGCCATGATCGGCGGCGTAGGCGTTGAGCGCGCTGGCGATGATTTCAAGGTTGCGAATTGTCTGAGACTGCTCGCGGCTTGCGGTCAGCCGATTCAGCGCCGGACTGCCGTATTGAAAGGCGATGCCGCCGAGCCCAGCGAATATTAGCACCGACAAACAAGCCGCAATGAAACGCTTGGTAGTCGGGCTGATTGCGGAATTGATGCGGGCTGGAATAGCGGACGACTCAGCGAAACGCGGCACCTCGATCACGCCGTTGCAGGTTACGCAGCGACCAACATGACCGCCGTAGCGATCCTCGACCAAAGTTTGAGTTTGGCAATGCGGACAAGTGAATAGTTGCGACATACTTCAATGTTAACATGAAGCGATTCAATTGAACCACAACCCGAAGATGATGCGACCGTGAAATTAGTGATTCAGCGCGTGACCGCCGGTTCGGTAATCGTCAACGGCGAGTGTGTGGGCGAAATCGGTTTGGGGTTGGTCGTCTTGATTGGGGTAGGGCAGGGCGATACCGTATCGATTGCTGACACCATGATCGACAAATTAATCGGGCTGCGAATTTTTTCGGACGAAAACGGCAAAATGAATCGCAGCTTGCGCGATGTCGGCGGCGGGCTGTTGTTAGTCAGCCAGTTCACGCTGTACGCCGATTGCAGTCGCGGTCGTCGGCCCGCGTTTACCAGCGCGGCGGCACCCGAGGCGGCGAAGTCGCTCTATGACTACTTCGTCTGGCAATGCCAAAACGCCGGAGTGCCCGTGGCAACGGGAATCTTTGCCGCCGACATGCAGTTGCGAATTGTCAACGACGGCCCGGTGACGATCCTACTAGAAGGCTGACTCATCGACGCTGTAGCCACTCTTGCCAAAACGGCGGATCGTCGCGAGGTGCCGCGAGGTACGGGATCTCCATCCGGGCACGCTCGCGTAGCCGGTTGGGAATGTCTTTGTCGCCCCAGGCCAAGTAAACCAGCAAAATCAACTTTGCGTAAACCGTCATGTTGGCCCACGGGCTGTCACCCCAAAACTTGAGCGCCGTACCGAACGATTTTTTTAATCGGAACATTCCGCGACGAAAATCGAGACTCCAAATTTCGTCAAGCACGAGATGCACGATGAAGCCCAAAGTCACGGCGATGCTTTTGTAGACCCGAATGCTCTCGGCGGGACAGGGCATTACCAAATAAGCCAGCACGCCGACCGACGCCGCGGCCGGAATGCTGTGCCACATGCCGCGGTGAACCGTGTAGCGGCGAAAAAATTCTACGATGACAAATCGAATCGTTACGTAGATCACCATCGCCGCGAGCGCCATTGTCTCGTGGGAAAAGTTAAGATCGCGAAACCGTTCGATCATCAA
The DNA here is from genome assembly GCA_041753075.1 of Pirellulaceae bacterium. Taxonomy (GTDB): domain Bacteria; phylum Planctomycetota; class Planctomycetia; order Pirellulales; family Pirellulaceae; genus UBA6163. The sequence goes on along the minus strand of JBGSVE010000108.1, from coordinate 34,963 downwards.
CATCGGGACCGTGGCGGACAAAAACATGCTGGTTTCGCGAAGCGGGATTCCCGAATCGCTGTCCAGGTCCGGCAGCATCCCGGCGACCGCGCATAGGCCACCAGCGAGAATGCCGCTTTCGATCGACATACCCTGTAGAGCGACGCCCCAGTAGCCGTAACCGACTCCGACGATCGTGCTGCCGGTGATGTGGGTTTTGAAATCTGCCACGAACAATTTCCCTAGTCCTGCGGGTATAAGGATTTAGATTGGTCTAACGCCAGTGAAATCGGCGCAACCGCAACAAAATTGATCTTCGATTTCGTTCCGCTGGTCGCTATAGTCAACGCAGTACGACGACACGATGTCAGCGTTGCGTTTCGGATATCGGCCAATCATGGCTCAGGCACGGAGGTCACCGTAGGTGGAAAAGTACGACATATTGATGCTAATCGTTCTGGTCGGAACGATGCTGTTCGGTGCCATCAAAGGGTTCGCTTGGCAATTGGCGTCGATAACTTCGATCGTGCTCAGCTACTTTGTTGCCTACAACTTTCGCGAGCCGTTGAGCCAATCGATCCAGGCCGATCCGCCGTGGAACCGATTTTTGGCGATGCTGATTCTTTACGTTGGTACATCGCTGGTGATTTGGGTCGCCTTTCGGATGGTCAGCCAAACGATCGATCGATTCCGATTAAAAGAGTTTGATCGCCAAGTCGGTGCCATGTTCGGCTTGGCCAAAGGCGCGCTTTATTGCACCTTGATCACCATGTTCGCCGTCACGCTTTTGGGCGACTCCAGCCGCGAGATTGTCGTTGCGTCAAAAAGCGGTCGCTACATCGCCCAAGTTCTCGATCGCAGCGAATCGGTGATCCCTGAAGAGGTCGGCGAGATCATTGGACCGTACCTGCGAAAGTTCGACGAGCGATTCCGCAACGAGTCTCAAGGCGGACTTGCACCGTGGGTAAATCAGGTCACCGAAGGCGCGCTGCCCGACGCGATTTGGAATCAAAAATCGCAGCCTGCCAATGCATCACCAGGCTTGCCAGATCTGCCGTGGTTCAACGACCAAACACAACAGCCGCCGCGCTCCGGGCAGCCCGCTTACCAGCCACCGGTCCAGCAAGCCGAGCGACCGTGGAGCAGTGTTTACGCACCGGCCAATCGCTAACCGCTGGCAAACCGACGGCGGTTTGCAGGATTTCCCAATTGTGGTGTTTTACTGGGGAAATTACGCAGTAAAAACAACATAAGGGGCATTATCGGACGTTGTCGGGGCGGCTGAAAACCCGCTTCGCGGGCCTCCGCTCTGCGTCTGCGGTAGCTTCCGCGGCGACTAAACGCTCGCCGGTTCTTCCAAGAACACGCCCATGTGACGAAACTTTTCGTAGCGTGATTCGATCAGCGAATCGATGTCCTGAGACTCCAATTCGGCGAGCGTTTTGGACAGATAAGTTTTCAATCGCGTGGCCATTTGATGATGGTCACGATGAGCTCCGCCAAGCGGCTCGGCGATGACTTGATCGACGATTCCGAAGCGCGATAAATCTTTGGCGGTGAACTTCAGCGCGGTCGCCGCCTTGGGCGCGTGCTCGTGGCTTTTCCACAAAATGCCGGCGCAGCCTTCGGGACTGATGACGCTGTAATATGAATTTTCGAGCATCGCAACGCGGTCGCCAACGCCGATTCCGAGTGCTCCGCCGGAGCCGCCTTCGCCGATCACAACGCAAATAATCGGCGTTCTCAGCCGACTCATTTTGAACATGCTCTCGGCGATGACTTGAGCTTGGCCGCGTTCTTCGGCACCGATTCCTGGGTAGGCTCCCGGAGTGTCGATGAAGCAAATGAGTGGCAGCCGGTATTTTGCCGCCAGGTTCATTTTGCTCATCGCCTTGCGATAACCTTCGGGATGGGCGCAACCAAAATGACAGGCCGCTCGTTCCTTGTATGTCCGCCCTTTTTGATGACCGATCACCATTACCTTGAATCGATCGATCTTGGCAAAACCGGCAAGCATCGCACGATCGTCGCCAAAGAATTTGTCACCGTGAAGCTCAACAAACTCCTGGAAGGCAAGGTTTAGGTAATCGCGCGTGTACGGGCGGTTCTTATGCCGAGCGACTTGGACGGTTTGCCACGGCGTTAAATTCGCGTAAGTTTCGCGAAGCTGGTCAATCCGCTTAAGACGCAGCGTCCGCAGATTCACTTCGTCTTCGTCAGACCGTTGTGTCTGGCGCTCGAGCGCGGCGATCTGCAATTCGAGTTCGCTGATGTCTCTTTCAAAATCCAGTCCGAGTCCGGCATCCATATTTTTGGCAATTCTAATTCACGAGTACTTTATTTTGGCTTCTTCGGCGACTTTTCGGTCGTGGGATCGTCCCCTTCATCGCCCTCTGATTTCGGAGCGGCATTGTCTGGCTTCTGGTGATTACGTTTGAACATATCGTCTGCCGATTTGATGCCCGGCATGTTGTCGAACACACTGTCCTCGGGCGGCTTGGGGCGCTTTTTGAAAACTTGGACGCCGCGATAAACTTTCAGAAACTTCCACATGTCTTCGGGCCGATCAGCGGGCTTCTTGGCCATCATTTCCTTTATCAACGAAGCAAACTCCGGCGTTACGTTGTCGTTGTAAACCAGCGGACTAGGAATCGAAGCGTTCAAGTGTTTGGTAAGCAGATCGTTCGGCGTGCTGCCAGTGTAGGGAGGCTTGCCGGTGACGGCTTCAAACAACACACAGCCAAACGCATAGACATCGGTGCGTTCGTCGCAGACCTTGCCGTGAATTTGTTCGGGAGCCATGTAGCTGCGAGTGCCTTGTGTGGTGCTGCGTGACCGGTGAAACATCTTGCCAATACCTGATTTCTTCTTTTCGGCGATTGTAAAGTCAATCAGTTTTGTTTCGCCCGTGCGGCTGACTAGGAAATTGTCTGGCTTGACGTCGCGATGAATCCATCCCTTTTGGTGCATGTGGTACAAGCCCTCGGCCGCTTGCACGATGATCGTATCCATCATGAAGGCCAAGGCTTCGTGTCCGCGACGCAGCGCCTGCTTCATGTTCAACTCGCTGAACAATTCCATCACCAAAAATGGAGTCCCGCTTTCGACTTTGTATTCAAGGATTTTGATAATCCGCGGGCTGGAAAGCAGATCGCTGCCCACCGTATGCTCGAACTTGAGCAACGAAATTTCGTTTTTGTCGTCGCGAACCTTTTGACGAAGTACCTTCAGTGCGTATCGCTTTTGATCTGCTTCGTCGACCGCTTCCCAAACCTCGGCGGTATTGCCGGCGCGAATGAGTCGGGCAAGTCGATAAGGTCCAAGGAAATCACGAGTCTTGGTCATGGGTGGACTGACAATGGCGATGCGGGAATGCGGCTCAGGCAATTTGTATCGCCATGATAGTTGAAGAGTCGCCGTTGATGAAAGGTCGGCACCGCCCTGCCCCGTCGCCGGTCGCCGCGCGAATCATTCTCGTTCGCTAGCGAACACGCCGTTGCGCGAGTAACTGTTCATACAGCCGGCGGATTTGACGGGTCATGGTCTGGTGCCGAAAGCGATCGGTAAAGCGATCGCGGCCATTCTGGCCCATTCGCTTGCGACCCGCCTCGTCACCGACTAGCCGGGTCAATGCTTGCGCCAACTCACCGGTGTCGCCGGGTGATACCAAGCAGCCCGTTTCATTATTGATCGTAACTTCACGAGCACCGTCGATGTCATAACTGACGATCGGCTTACCGGCAATTAATGCCTGTGGCAGCGCCCGGGCCAGGCCTTCGCGATACGAGGTATGGACCAGCGCATCCATCGCGCCGATCATTCGCGGCACTACCGCTGGATCGACCAACCCCGCGAAGACAAAGTGCTGCGTCATCCTCGCGTCATCAATTCGCCGTTGCAATGCCTCGCGCAGAATACCATCACCGACAAGCAAGAAGCGAACGTCGGGACAATTGGCGATCACCGCCGGTGCCGCAGTGATTAAATCATCATGGCCTTTGAGATGAAACAGCCGCGCGATTTTTCCAACGACAATGTGGTGCGGCTGCAGTCCCAGTTCCGCTCGCGTTTGATCGCGAAACTGGTCAGCATGAAGCAATGGCTCGACATCTATGCCGCTGTAAATCGTGACGAACTTCTCGCGCTGTGCGACGCGCGCGTCGACCAGCAGGTCCGTCATCGCATCGGCCACCGAAATCAAACGGTCGCACCAGCGTGCCGCGCGGCGTTCACAAGTGCGAAACAATTGGCGCGAGACCGTAGATTGATAGGGATGAAATGGTGCGCCATGAACCGTATGCACAATCACCGGGACTCGCTCTTGAAACGCGGCCAGGCGCCCGAGCATTCCTCCCTTGGCGCTATGCGTATGAACGACATCAGGTTGTTGATCGCGGAGGATTGACCTTAGTTGCCGCAGCGCTTTCCAATCGGTCCATGGATCGATTTGGCGAACGAGCTCGCCGACTAATTTAATTGGCAAGTCTCCTGCCCTGCCCTGGCTTAACAGATCACCCTCGGGACCAAGTGACGGGCCGGTGACCAACAATACGTCATCGCCGTGGTCGCAATGCAGATCCAGGCAATTGAACAGCGTGTTCTCTTGGGCACCGCCAATGATCATGCGAGTGATGATATGGACGACTCGCATGATGTCTCACCTAATGTCGGTCGTTGGCTTGTTCAAGCACATCCGAAAAGGTCTCGATCACGCGGTCGGCAAAGCGGCCGGTCGAGAAGCGATTGAACAACGACTCCGAAAACTCGACCAAGGTGGATTCAGTCTGGTTCAATGCCGAATCAACGGCTTGACCGAGCGATTCAAAGCTCGCCAGATCAAACGCACCGAACCGGCCCGAGGGAGTCACCACTTCTTCAACCGACGTGCCCGAGACGAAACAGACAGGCGTACCAACGTAATAAGCCTCAAGCGCGGGAAGTCCGAAGCCTTCGATTTCCGATGGCAACAACAATACTCTCGCGGTGGCGATCGCCTCGACGAGTTCATGGTCAGTGAGTTGCGGTTCGATGGAGGCATGTTTTAATTGAGCGAGCACCCGTTCTCCCGCGCGATCAACCTGGCCAATCAAACGCAGCGGCGGTAATTCGCGACCGGCGAGTTGTAGCTGGCCCCACATTTCGAGCAAGCGATTGGTTTGCTTATGCGGTGCCATCGACGCCAAGTGAACTGCCCCCCTGCCCTTGTCCCATTTTTGGTGGCGGTTACTTTCCCACGAACTGCTTTCATAAGTAACATGGATCGGCGGCGGCGTGATCCGGTGACGATCACAAAACTGCTCGAGCTGGCCCTTGGCATGTTGCGAAACCGTCATCACGGCATCGGACCGCTTCAAGCTGTTCTTCATCACGCTGATCCAGTAGCGAAACTGGCGCGGGCTACGTGACTCAGGGTATCGATCCGCATAATGCTGGATGATCGCATCGTGCATCGTTCCCACAACCGGTACCGATGGCCGCGACACAAGTGACAAATAACCTTTGGGGTAATACCACAGGTCCGCTTTTGGATAAAGCAAAAGCGGATGCATTGTGTCGCTGATCAGTCGCCCAACCAAGCCATCGGTGCGAAACGGTAATCGGTGGCTGGACTCGCGACGCCCGGTTGCACCAAACGAACTGCGCGAGGTCAAAATGGTCAACGACACTTCTCTGCGGCCATTCAACTCGTCAAGCAGCGAGCGAGTCATCGACGTGATACCTAGACTGCGATCACGATGCGGATTCTGGTCCGCCAAATAAACTGCTACGCGAATGGGTCGTGATCGAGTCTCGGTCATTTCAGTGCTGCGAATCACGGCGCAACGGCTCCCGGCGAAGCCAAAATGTCGCGACCACGGCGACGCATCGCAGCGGCAATCGCTTCGACCAATTGGTCAGCGGCGCGCTCCGCCGTGCGATCAACAACGCTGTACCTAGCATTGGCTCGCATCGCATTGAACTCAACCGCAGTTCCCGCGAAACAACTTTTCAGCGCAGCGGGCAGCCCGGCCTCGGTCTCGGGATCAAATGAATAGCCATTGTTGCCATCGACAATCAATGTTTCCACCGCTTGGCTGTGAACGCTTCCGATGACTGGCAAACCGGAGGCGAGCGCCTCGTTCGCAACCAGCCCCCATTCATCGGCAAGCGTCGGAAACAACAGAAAGTCATGACCGCTATAAAGCTCACCAAGTTTGTCGGTATCGCAGTGTCCAAGCATCTTCAACTTCACATTCGCAGGTTGGTTCATTTTGGCGAGCGCATCGCCCAACGGACCACTGCCCACGATGGTCCAATCAATCGACTGACTTGGATTCGCCACCGCAAAGCGCGCGATCCCGTCGGCAGCCTGAAGGATTCCTTTGCGTTCGCTTAATTGACCGACGGTTAACAGCCGCCGATGATTGTCCACTGCGTATTGAAAAGCTAATGGTCCCGAGTAAATCTTGCGATGGTCCGCCGCGTAATCCCAGGGGCTCAGTTTTCGTTCGTCGGCACCCAGAGCGAGCAAGTATCGCTTGCAACTGGGGCCGTTGAATGTCGCACCATCGACGATGCGAAGTAGCTGGCGGCGAATTGTTCGACGAGCTCCGCCGCGTCCCGCTTCGCTTCGCTCCGATGCCAAAATACCCGCGATGTGAACCGCATGAGGGTTGAGGCGTCGATATGCTTGAGACCACATCGTTCGAGCGCCAAGTTCGAGCGACACAATTGCGTCGGGCCTGATCCGCCGCAGTTGCGACAGCGTATCCAACGGCACGTGAATGTAGTTCGGTTCGCTGTATCCACTGGGATGCTTGGCCGTGCGAGTGATGGTCCAGGTGCGTTGGACAATGACGTCCAGGCCATCGGTCTCCGGTTTCCATTGGCGATTGCCTTCAATGGCGACCGAACTGATGACCGTAAATCGCTTGACGCATGCGGCAAATTGGCGAAAGACGTCGAGCAGATTTGGCGCGACAAAGTTCACCAAGAACACAACGTTTGCATCCGGCAAACATGGCATCGAATCGCGTGGGCGGTCAATCGGCGCGGCTTGATCGAAGACTTGCACGGCGGAATCGGACTGGACAAATCGGGAAAGCATGTTGGACTACACGGGCTGCTACGAACCGGTGTCAGTCTTGAACACCGCGTTGACTGATATGTTATTCGGCGGGATCAGGATTCTTGCCAGAATTTACCTCGAGATTGTCGTCGACGGACGACGCAGCATCCCGGTAAACTATATAGGCCATCGCAAACAAACACACCACCTGTCCAACCAGGGCCCCCTGAGCGATGGAAAGTGCTCCCGTACGGCAGAACAACACGGCAATCGCGGCCAACATGGCGATTGCCGCCACAATTCGTCCGGCCACGGCCGCCAAGGGTCGTCCGCGCCCTTTGATGTAGCTTTCCAATCCCTGCACGATCCCCTTGATCGCCGCCACGGGAGCCAGCCAAATCGCGAAAATGATCGCGTCATTAAACTCCGCGCCGTAGACAAACCGCACCACTGGTCCGACAACGATCACGAAGCCAATTGTCATTACGGTTTGAATCGCGATCGAGGCCGCCATCACCTGATTAACACGGCTGATGCCTAAACCTCCGCCCTGCCTGGCCCCGACATTGAACAAGAACATCCCCAGCGTATTGGGAATCACGGTCAATGGATACGCCACCGGAATCATCGCGCTGTAAAACCCCTGCGTGACAAGCGGTGCCAGCCAAAGCATCAACAACACATCAAGCCGTTCCAACACATCCGTGGCCAACATCGAAACTGCGTACGGCCGTCCCTCGCGAAGCATTTGCGTCGCCTCAGGTGCTGGTCGTGGATGGCCTTCGTCGCGTGTCCGAAATAAACATGGCAATGCCGAAACAAGCGAAGCAATGACGAACAACACGCAGGCCGATGTCACCGTCATCGGCAGGACCAACGACCAACCCAGCAACATCACTGGGAACGCCGCTGCGGCCCACAGTCGCCAATGATTGAACGTTGTGAAGTCGCCCATCCCGCGAGCGATTGAAGACAAGATCAAAAACAGATGGTGGCCAAAGATCGACAGCGAACACAGCAGAGCAAGCGGCAACAGAAACTGCTTACCCGCTGGAAGACCAAACGCGTTGCAGGCCATGACGCCCAGCGTCGTGACGCCACTGGTTATGAAGGCTAACTTGAGCGCCGAGGATCGCAGCGATTTCCGGCTCACTGTCATGTCCGCAGAATGGCGACAAACGACCTCGATCGCACCAAACAATCCGACGTAAAGGAGCGATTGGGCGAAGAGCACCGCCGTTGCATACTCACCGCGCCCCTCGGGACCGAGCATTCTGGCAAGCAGAATCCCTTGCGCTAACTGCAGCGCCACAATCCCGAACGAAACACCGACCGAAGTCATCAAGGGACGCAGCCGGCTGAGCAACGCCAGGTAACGGTTGCCCTCGATACTTGTGGTCGAAATGACGGATTCAGTCGGCTGCATGATGCCGCCGATTGTAATCAGTCGACGCCGCGAAGAATTTTCGGTTCGGGCCCTTTTTGTATTCCGTAAATCGTCCAGCCCAGATAACCGACAACACTGACCGAAAGCAATCCAAGCAAGATGATTTTCAAGCTATCGGGGCCAGCTAGTGCCAGCGAAAAACCGCCGCCGCGAGAAGCCCGATGATGTTGGATCTTGGGCTTTGGCAACCGGCTGGCGCGGGACTTTGCCGTGTCTTTTTGCGGCAGAGCGACTGCTGACTTCGATGTTGTCGGTACCGCATCGGGTTTGCCCAGCGGCACATCCGTTGCGAAATGCTCTTCGCCAAATGGATCAATAATATCCTCGTCGATCGTCATCGACACCGCATGCACTGCCCCCACCGGCATCGCCAACAAATCGTCTCCCGTGTCGGATTCTTCGACCTCATCGGGCTCAACGTCATCGACTTCAACTTCGCGCCGATAAATTGCAACGTCAAACCAATACTTGCCGCAACGCAATCGATCACCGTGATCAAGCAACCGCCACGTCTTTGGTCGCAGCCGATCTTCATTGACGAACGTGCCCTCGTCGCTGTCCAAATCGAATACTCGAACAGTGCCTGATTGATGTTGAACCAAGCAATGACGGTCGCTAACCGATTGGCTCTTGGGCCGAATTTGGCATTCGCGATCGCGACCGATCATGTAGATCCCTTCGCGAATCTCGGCCGTGACGCCGGCGTGTGTGCCAGCGCCGACGACCAACCGCACGGTAAGCGGAGATTCGTCCATCGGAACCCTACTGTCCAATAATGATGACTGGTTTGTCCTTACCATTCTCCACCGATTTGATCACGGGACGTTTCGCCTCTTCGGGCTTGAGCGCCAAGACGATACCCACGGCGAAGACCGCAATCAACGCCAAGCACGCAATTGCCAATCCAATGCCGAGCATGATTTGCTGACTGCCAGATGTCGCCGCCGTTGTACTGCCTGATGCAGCCGGTCGGGCGAATGACTTGGCTTGGGCCGGTGAACGCGAGCCACCAGCGGTTTGTCCAAAACCGGTCGACGCCGTCGGAGCCGCCTTGAGAACCGGTGGTAACGATCCAAAGTCAAGAATGTCCGCGTCCTCGACGACGACCGCCATCTCGACGTCGCCGCCAAGTGATGAATCGCTTAACGTTGCTTGATAAAGCGTTGCGTCCGAAACGGTGTCGCTGGCCGGTGCGATGTTGCGAAGCGATGTGCCGTGACCGCCCTGCCCTGCCCCGCCGCCGATCCGCGTTAGCTGAGACAACAATTCGGTCGCGCTGGGGATTCGATCCTCGGGACGTTTGGCCATCATGCGAATGACCAAGTCCGCCAGCGCCGCCGGACAATCCTTTCGCAACAATCGAATGTCTGGCGGTTGTGCGGTTTGATGTTTGGCAATTCGTTCCGCTTGGGTCGCACCGGGATACGGCGGTTGTCCCGTCAACAAATAATAAAGCGTACACCCCAGCGAATAGATGTCAGCTCGGCCATCGACGCTGCGACTATCCAGTGCTTGCTCGGGTGCGAGGAACTCGCTGGTACCGAGCAACCGCGAACGTCCCGAATCACTTGGCGCTTCGCCCTGCCAACCGATCCGCGCCAGACCCATATCGCTGATTTTCAGTACGCCATCGCCGCGCAACAGCAAATTCGCTGGCTTGATATCACGGTGAACGATCCCGCGACCATGAGCGTGCGCCAGGCCGCTGGCCGTCTGCTTCATCGCATCAATCGCTGCATCAATTGACATGACGCCATCGCGTTCGACGGCACATTGCAGGTCAATCCCCTCGACATACTCCATCGCGATAAACAACTTGCCATTGTCCTCCGCGAAATCGTAGGCGCGAACAATGTTCGGATGATCAAGCTGTGCCGCCGCCTTGGCCTCGGACTCGAACCGTTGAATCCGCCGCGCATCCAGCGCGGATTCCGAAGACAGTATCTTTAACGCCATCGGGCGCTGCATCACGCGATGCTCACCAAGGTAAACAACGCCCATGCCGCCTTTGCCCAAGGGCCGCAACAACTTGTAGCTGCCCAAGAAAAATCCACGCCCTCGGCCGGCGATCAGCTTCTTCGCCTGCCAAGCCGTCAGCATTCCTGCGCCAATCAATCCACTTGCCAATCCGTCGCGGGTGATCGAATCAGCTTGCGACATAAGCGATACGACCACTTTCTTGATGTCGGCCAGCTCAAGCAAGCCCGCCCCCAACGCCAAACGCACGAATTCGCGCGTCGGCTCGTCGAGCACCGCTGGTGTGGAAGTTTGATTGGACAACGTTTGATCGGCGACTTTCGTTTCCATGAGTCACCCCAAGAGCCACCTGGGAATTCAACAGTTTCACGCAAAGCCTAGTCAATCCAGCCACATCGCGGCACCGTCGATTTTTGACATCGACGATGCGTTCAGGCCCGCGAAACACCAAACGCCTATTGGAACCCATAGAAATCCTGGATCGTGAAGATGGCGTTAAATCTTGGTGTTAGATTACTGCTCAAGTTCCTCGATGACTTTCGGCAACTCCGCATCCACCAACCCGTAACCACCGCGACCGCTTTGCACTCGCGTCTCGACTTCGTTGATCGTGTTCGCGGCCGAGGCTTCCCAGAATTTTTTTATAAGCTCGGCATCAAGCGGTTTAAACGAGCGGAAAACCCGAAAGCCGACTCCCCGCGCTGGGTCCGATGTGAACCACCATGGGCTTCGGGGGAAATTAGGGTCTTCTTCTTTCCATGCCTCATCGTCCGAACCGAGACGGGCGGCCGAACGCAGTTCAACGGCTTCCAGTTCCCAGGTTCCCCCGCGGACAACACACGGCGAAGACTCCTCGGGCCACTTGACTACGTCAAGCGCATTCACATTATCGCGCCCGACCAGCCAAGTGTAACCGTCTTCGGTGTATTGGTTGACCGTCCACTCGGCGACGCCCCCGTGCATGTCATGCAATCCAAAGGCGTTGGGCAACTTAACGCCCACATCGGGCAACCCGTCGAGACAGTTATCGAGATACCACGCGTAATCGTCTATTTTTTTCGCGTCGTCGCCGAAGCTGTACGGAGCCGTCGTGCCGGCGCGGCAGGCATATTCCCACTCGGCTTCGGTCGGCAAACGGTATTGGCCGCCTACCAACAAGCTCAACCACTTGGTGTATTGCTGAGCCGCGTACTGGGTCATCGTCACCGCGGGCTGTTGCGGCTCGGACCCATATTCATAGGTGAAAGTCGGTTCGTACAGTTCGGTCGGTGCTGTGATCGCATCCGATAGATCATTGAGATCGACGAGTCGTTGGCCCCGCCCTTCAAACTCTTTGAAGATCGCATACAGCTTCATGTATTCCTTGTACTGGGCCCAATTGACTTCGGTTTTCGCAACCCACATCGGATCGACGTTGACTTCGATCTGCGGACCCTCATCTTCGCGCGCCTCACCATCGTCGGCACCACTGCCAAGTAAAAACTTTCCACCCGCTACCGGAATCATCTCAAACGTCACATCGCTGCCCGGAATTGCAACGTTGTACGGAACCATGAATTGGCCATCGACTTCGACGAACGGTCCCGACGCCGGTTTCTCGGACGCGATGCCGAGTTTCGCACCGGGCAGCGACCCCACCGAATCGGCATAAATCGGAGCCAAACACAGCGACGACACCGCAGCGGTCACGCCCAGGCCAAGTGATTCGCGGCGGATCAGTGACCATAACAGATAGCAACTTGCGAGGGGCATTCGAGACTTATCTTGATAGTGAAGTGGAATGGTCAACTGACGAGCTGCATCGATTATAGTCGGACAAGGTCAACCCAGGCCAATTTGCCAAGCCACGCCGGCTGCTGAACTTGAATAAATTTACCGTGCCTATGACGATCGCGAAATGCGATCGGTCCGTCACGCCAGTGAACCAAAACCTGCATTCTGTGGCGCGTTTTCGCGACTCCGCGGCAAAGTTGGGGCATGTTAATAGTGTCCCGACGCTCGCTGCACCCGCCCTGCCCTCTTGGTCGCGTCGGACATGGCTGATTCACTTCCCACCTACCAGGAAATTAACGCCCATGATCAAGCGATTTGCGTTTGCATCGATTGCTCTGTTCGGATTTGCTTCTCCGAGTTTCGCTTGGCAACCCTATTTCAATACGCCCATCTCGGACGCGCCTTCGGTCCTCGTCCGTACTGAATCTCCCATCGATTCGGCACCGCCAATTCCCGTTGGCGTTGAAATGAGCAGCGACCATGCTGCGAAGGGATCGAGCACGATTGAGCAGTCACCGATGCCACTTGAGTCCGCGCCCCTGTCCGAAGACGGCACGCCAATTGAGTCCGTCGCGCCGGTTGCCGAAGGTTCAGCGCCAGTTTATCGAACGGTTCGCCAAGCACCTCGCTCCAGCGGTGTGTTCGGTAATCTGATCGAACTGGAACGACGAAAAAACGCGTGGCTAAGGCGCACGTTTTCGGGTCGATAACTTCGAGCGACTGTGTGTTACGGACCTTCAAGATCCGGACGTGCCCCAACGACAACAGGCAGCGTCAGCGATTGTTGATCGCGGTGCAAGACGACCGCGATCTTTGTGCCCGACGGTAAGTTCCCAATGATCCGCATCAAGTGTCCCATGTCGGTGATGGGTTGGTTGTCTATCTTTTGAATGATGTCACCGGCGAGCATTCCTGCGATGTTCGCCGGTGACTCTTTTCCAGTCAGCGATGCAACGAGCGCACCACGTTGACGGTGGTTACCGCCAATCAGCAGTTCATCGGGCACATCTGCCAAAGCGACACCCAACCAACCACGCTCAAATTTTCCGTTGGTTCGTAGCCGATCAAAAACATCCTTGGCCACGTTGCTCGGGATCGAGAAGCTGACGCCACGATAGGTGTCGCCCACGATCGCGGTGTTGATGCCGACCAAACTGCCACTGACATCCACCAGCGGTCCACCGCTGTTTCCTGGATTCACCGCGACATCGCTTTGCATGAAATCCTGATACCGCGTGCTCGCTTTGACCCAGCGATGTTTGCCGCTGACGATGCCAAAGGTCACCGTTTGGTCCAATCCAAACGGGCTGCCGACCGCCCACACCGGCGTGCCCACGTTACAGCGATCACTATCGCCCCAATCAATCGGCATTAGTCCGTCGGCGTCCACCTTGAGCAACGCCAAATCGGTCAACTGGTCCGTGCCAACAACCCGCGCTGGAACACGACGACCGTCGCTCAGCCCAGCGATGATTTGATTGCCATCGGCGATCACATGTCGGTTCGTCAAAATGTAACCGCTGGCATCGACCACGACGCCGCTGCCTTGGTCAGCAAGCGGGATAAACATGTCGGTGCCGCCGCCTGATAAAAAGCTCGCCATATCGGCGCGAAGTGGATCACCGGCTCGCTGCACATCAATATGCACAACACTCGGGCCAACCCGCTCGGTCACCATCTGGTACGCGTCACTGAGCGCGGCCAGCGAGACGTTTTTCAATCCGTCACCACTGGTTTCATATTGGGCCCGAAGTTCGCCCCGATGCCAGGCGTAGCGGATCTCTTCGACAATCCCCGGCATGGCAAACCGCGCCGCCGCCAACATCGTTCCCATCGCCAGCAGAAAAAACACCGCTTGGCTTAAACCCGTTCCCGACGCAGCCGATTTTTCTTGATCCGCCCTGCCCTGCCCCGTCGTTAACTTGTCGCTCTTCACGTTGATGACGATCGGCGGCACCGCGACGCTCTCAGCCGGTTCCAAATCGTCTGCGGAATGAAACATTTGTGAGATTGTTAGATCGTGATCCGCTGACATTCGATCGGCTCCTACATGGCTGACACCAGACGCTTGCCCACCGCCAACTTCACATTGTAGCGCAAGCCGACCCGACGGTGGTAAGTTTCATTGCCTAATATCCGCAGAATTAATGCCTCCGCTCGCCACATCAAAAGGTAAGTAAGCGGAAAAATCACTGCGAGCGGAACAGTTCACTAGCCACAACACACTCGATCAACGTCCGCAGCGGATATTTCTCGTTACGAACCGCCGCGACAATTCTGTCCACCTGCGGTCGATCAAGCGGCTCAATTCGTCGCCCGCAACCGTACGCCAACAGCTTTTCAGTCAGCAGCCGCGCGAACAATGCCTCGCGCTCCAGTAAAACTTGCTTCAGTCCGGTCACGCCGGCGAACGCGTCAACTCCGGGCAACTGACCCGATGAATCAATCGATCCGCCGTTTTCATACTCGTCACGCCACTGACCGATCGGATCAAAATTCTCCAGCGCAAAACCCAGCGGATCTATTTTCTGGTGACACTCGTTGCACGCTGGCGAAGTGCGATGTTTGGCCAACCGGTCGCGAATCGAACGTGCTCCACGAACATCGGGATCGATCGCCGGCACATCGTCCGGTGGTGGAGCCGGCGGCGTCCCCAGCAAGTTCTCAAGCAACCAAACACCTCGAATCACCGGAGATGTCTCGACGCCGTTGGCGCTGACCGTCAACACGCTTCCTTGACCCAACAAACCACCGCGACGCGCATCGGCAAACGTGACGCGGCGAAACTGATGTCCATCTGTGGCCGGAACTTTGTCCGCGATGTCATACAACTTGGCTAACGATCGATTCACGAAACCGTAGTCGGCGCTAATGAAGCGCAAGATGCTTTGGTTCTGGTCGATCAAGTCACGCGCAAACAGAAACGTCTCGCGACGCATCGCGTCTCGCAGTCCATGAGAATAATACGACTCAAAATTGCCGCGATCCGGCGGCATGTCGCCAAGACTGCGCAGGTTCAGCCAACTGTCGAGAAATCGCACCACGAACGCATCTGACTTTGCATCGGCCAGCATCCGCCTGGTTTGACTCCGCAGCACATCGGTTTGTAATAATGTGCCATCGTCGGCAAACCGTCGCAACTCGTCGTCGGGCATCGACGACCAAAGGAAATACGACAAGCGATTGGCTAGCGCATGAGGCGTCAGCATGGCCGGCTGCCCGTCCGCGCCGTCGACCGTTTCGGGCTCGATATAAAGAAAACTAGTCGAGCAAAGTATGCTTTTCAGCGTATGGCGAAACGCGTCTTGCGCGGATCGCCCCGCCGAGACTTGATTGACGTAGAACTGCTGCAGTCGATCGATCTCGCCAACTCGAAGCGGACGCCGAAACGCCGTTGATGCAAAGTCGCTGAGCAACTTCGGGATGGGGGTGTCATCGAGTAAAACATCACTAACGATTCGCTGCACCGGAGTCATGGGCGAGTCAGCAAGTGGTCCGCGGATTTGCACTTCGTCGATCCGAATATGCGGCATCTTGCCCTCGCTAAACAGCGCGATTCGATGCTCAACAATGCCGCTGGCGCGTTGAAACTTGGGGCTGTAGAGTTCTTCGTACTTGGTAACCAATGGACGATACAGGCCGCGAATGTCGATGACACCGTTGGGGAAAATAAAACGCGGCGAAAAACCGGCATCAAGCCAGATCGTGAACGTGTGCCACTGGGGCATAGCGTCGGCCAATGGCACCTCGGCCAAAACCGATCCAAACGGTTGGTGCAGATGCATGGTGCCCAGCTTCGCGTTTCCCGGAATGACACCCAACCGCAATGGTTCGGACGGATCGGTGCCAAGCAACTTCGCATCGTACGGCGTCAATCGGTTCAGCGCCGCAGCATGAACACGCAGTTCGTACAGTCCATCGACCGGAACACCTTTGGGAAAGTCCAGCAGCGGTGCGATCGCGCCCTCGGGTCGCTCGGATTGCGGACATTCGTACAAACACAGGAAACGGTTTTCGAATGCGTGTTGCTGCGCCTTGTCGAGTTCAGGCTGCTGATGGAACCTGCCCTTGAATTGCCATGTTCTTTCCGGCAGGCGAGTTTCGCAAGCGAATGCCTTCTCAATCACTTCGTCGGCGGCGGATAAGTATTGCATCAACAAGTGCGAAGACATTACCAGGGTATCGCCGACGTTATCCAAATGCTCGACCGTTTGGTCGCGTGGAAACTTGGTCGTCGGATCAAACATCGTCATGTTGATCCCCAGCAAGTCGCGGATCGTATTGAGATACTCGTCGCGGTTGAGTCGCCGCAGCACGGCGCGACCCCCGGTACTGGCCAGCGCTTCATGGCCGCGC
Organism: Pirellulaceae bacterium; assembly: GCA_041753075.1. GTDB lineage: Bacteria > Planctomycetota > Planctomycetia > Pirellulales > Pirellulaceae > UBA6163. The sequence goes on along the minus strand of JBGSVE010000108.1, from coordinate 18,383 downwards.
CCAATGGCCACTGTCAATTGGTCAATCACCTGGCGAACCGCATCGCTGGGCGGTTGCTTCGCCGATTTCGGTGGCATTTCGCCAAGTGTCAATTGGTCGGCGATGTCTTGCAAATCGATCAGCGTGCTTTCATCGAGCACGCTCACGTCAACCCGATCAAAGCGACGTTCGGCTTTCTGCTTGGTTTCGCCGTGACACGAGACGCAATAGGTTCGCACAAACGAGGTGATTTCATCACCCTGCACCGGAGCGACTGCCAACATGGCCAGCGCAATCGCAAGAACGCCTGATTTGTGATGAAGCACCACGCTACGCCTTGACCTCCAGATCACGCAGCGTTCCGGTCGAGGTCGCAAAGCGATCGGTTTCAACGCCAAATTGTTGCAGCATCGAGACAAACAGATTGGTGAGCGGCGGACGGTGGCGATCTTGGCGATCGAACATCAGATGCTGGCCATGGCGAAATGGTCCACCGGCGAGCACGATTGGCAGATTGCTATTCACGTGCGAATTTGCATTGCCCATGCCGCTGCCAAACAACACCATCGTGCTATCCAGCAAGCTGCCGTGACTGTCTTGGGTGGCTTTGAGCTTGTTGAGAAACCGAGCGAATTGTTGCACTTGATAGGTTTCGATTGCCACCAGCGCATCGATGCTGGACTGCACCTGTCCGTGATGCGACAGCGCATGATATTCCTTGCGAAAGCCCAACGCCGAGACATTGAATCCACCGGCAATTTCAAGCGTGGCAATACGCGCCGAGTCAGTCTGCAAGGCCAACGCGATCAAGTCGTACAGCACCGGCAAGTCCGAGACCATCTCGCTGTCTTCGGGTTCCGCGATCGTGGCCGCTGGCTTCGGGACGCTGTTCCATTGTTTGCCAAGCTTCAATTGTTGCTCGACGTCACGGATCGAGGTAAAATACTCGTCAAGCTTTTGGCGATCACGCTGGCCAAGGTTCTTGCGCATCGCGTTGGCATCGCCACGGATAGCATCAAGAATTGACTGCTGCAATCCCAGCTTGGCCGCCGCACCGGCGCGTTCTTGATCGCTTTCGTCAACGAACAATTTGCGAAACAGTTCACGAGGACCGGTAATCGGCGGCACGCGCGTTCCGCTGCGCGTCCAGCACATTTGGCAACCACCGTGCAGCCCATCTTCGGAACCAATCGTCAACGACGTAAATCGCGTCGCACCGCCTACGGTCTCGGCCGCCATTTGGTCGATCGTGATGTTGCTGTCGGGCATCGATTTGGCATCGACGGCGCGAACGCCGCTGAGGAACGCGTGGATCGCAAAGTGGCCACCTTTGACGCCGTGGTCCAAGCCGGAAATGAACGTAAAATCTTGCTTGTGTGCCACCAGCGGAGCAAGCACCGGGGGCAATTCATATCCCGACCCAGCCTGTTTTGGAAAAAACGTGTCGGGATGGAAACCGAGCATGTTGCCAATGCAAACCATTCGCCGAGTGTTGGCCGGCGTACCGGCGACGGCTCGGGGCAGCGATTCGAGCATCGGCAATCCCAATGAGATCCCCGCCGCCTTCAAAAAGAAACGTCGTCCGGAGGGAGAATTTCGCATCGCGGCGATCCTGAGAGCAGTCGGTGGGAAGCTGGGCGGGAAGTCCTATGATAGACGAACCGCGCGGCGATAAAAATAACGTTAAGCTCGGTTTTACCGTTATGCTCGGAAACAGATTATCCTGCACGCGTGGCGCGTTGTCATAGCGCCGATCAATCGTCTACTACTTCGCACCCGCAATCGAAACCATGTCCTCGACACGACAACATATTCTGCAGTCGCTGCGCGACATTCGCCTGATCGACCCGCATACGCACATCAATCCTCACTCGCCGGCATCGACGACGTTAGCTGACATTCTCGGATATCACTACTACACCGAACTGGTCCACTCGGCGGGCACACCGAAAAACCAGATCGAGTCGGCGGAATTGTCGCCACGCGAATTGGTCGGACGACTCGTCAAGGGACTCGGACATCTGTCCAACACCGCCCAACATGCTTGGTTGATCGATATCTGCCAGCGGTTCTTCGGCTTCGAGGGCGACACCCTTGACGAATCCAATTGGGAAGCGGTTCTCGATGCTGCGGAATCAACCATGCGTCTGGCCGACTGGAGCCAAGTCGTGCTCGACAAGTCAAACGTCGAAGCGGTTTTTTTGACCAATGACTTCGATGATGATCTGGCTGGTTTTGATACGCGAACCTACATCCCATGTTTGCGCACGGACGACCTTGTCTTTCATTTCAGCAAGCGCGAGGTTCGTGATCGTTTGGCCGCATGCAGTGGAATTCACGCGAGTTCGCTCAGTACGCTGCGCGAATCGCTAACGCAGCGGTTCGAACACTTCGTCTCGCGAGGCGCGCGGGCGTGCGCAATCTCATTACCACCGGACTTCTCCCCTGCCCCGGTCTCCGATGGTCGCGCCGCAACGGCGCTCGACGCAATCTTGCGACTGGGCACGACGGCTGACGTTTCGCATAAGGTCGCACTGTCAAAACGAATTTTCTGGACGATCGTCGAACTGTGCGATCATTACGGCCTGCCGATGGATTTGATGATCGGAGTCAATCGCGGTGTTTACGAAGACGGCGTGTTCCAGGGTCGCGATTTGTATGACAGTCGCGTTTCATTGATCCAGTATCGCGATCTTTTTAATGCGTTTCCCGCAGTCAAGTTTCCCATCTCCGTGCTGGCCAGCGTCACGAACCAGGAATTGGTCAGCTATGCGTGGATCTTTCCCAACGTGATCACCAACGGACATTGGTGGTACAGCAACACGCCGTCGTTCATTCGCCGCGATGCCGCCGCGCGACTCGAAGCGGTGCCTCGCAATAAACAAATCGGTTACTACAGCGACGCCTACAAGTTGGAGTTTATCGCGCCAAAGTTTGACATGTACCGCCGCGTTCTGGCGGATATCTTGACCGACGATTTTGTCGTTGAGCGAGGTTGGTCCGAAGACAAGGCGATCGAATTGGGTTGGCAGATTCTGCGCGGCAATGTCGATGCGCTCTTTCCCGTTTCCTCGACCACTCCCGGCAGTTCGCCCGAGACCGAAACCTGGGGCGACTCGCACGCAGAAATGACGACACCAATTGCCGCGGCAGTCGTTGCCGCGACCGATTTTGATCCCGCGCAAACAATCGACCAGGCCCATGAGCCGGAGTCCGGCGATGAGCAGTCTGAACTGGGTGACGACTGGACCGACTCGACGCTAATTATCGAGCCGCCGACACAGCCAGCACCGCCCGAGAAAAAGATTGATCCACACGCGACCATCGAAATGTCGAGCGATTGGATGGACGAAGCCGATGCACCGCAGATTCAATACCTGCGCGGCGACGATGACCCAAACGCCGACTTGTCACTTCGCGATGATGATGCCGACGCGAATGCCGCATCGATTGGCTTGGTCGAGAACCCAATAACGGGTGAGCTGACCTGGCCAACAACTGGCGGTGACTCAGCGGACGACGTCGAGTTGGCCGAGACATACATGTTGCCTGACGACAACGAACTGGCCGATGAGTTCAAGCTCGACGGTTAACTGAACAGCGTTAAGTTCAGTGAGCGGAATGGCGCTAGCCACCGGTAGTGCCTGGTCGGAACCGGCGGCTAGCGCCGATCCGCTCACAAGTCTTCATCCAATTCACGTTACGAAAGCTCTTCTGTCATGCAAACCCACTCCTACATTCACCGCGTCATCAACAAGCTTGACCCAGCGGGCAACTTGATGTTGAACATGACGCTTGATGATGCGGTGGCAATGGTCGCCAGCGGTGACGCCGAAAAGGTCGCGCAGATTGATGGTCAATTCGCCATTTGTGCACAAGTCGATCGTGTCGTCCGCATGGCGAGATCAATCGGACGCCCGCTGCGGTATTTTTTGGCGAAGAAAGCGGATGGACCGTGCTTGATCGTCGCCGAAAGCATGGAACAAATTCGCGAGGTGCTGCGGGCCGAGGGGTTGCTCGATCAATTTCATCCTTCTTACACACGAATGGTTCCGGCGCACCATCTGGTGCAAATCGAATTGGTCGGATGTCCCGATCCCAACCCAAGATACGACCGATTCTTCACGCCCGAGAGAAACAGCTTGCCGCCCGATCTTGACCAAATTGGCAAGGCGTATATCGTGCGTTTGTCCGATACGATTGATGCTTGGCTTGATCGGATTCCCAAAGCTGCGCCGATTGGCGTGATGTTCTCCGGTGGTGTGGATAGTGGTGCGGTATTCTTGGCAACGTATGATCGGCTGTTGCGACGTGGCGAATCACCGGCGCGGCTGAAGGCGTTCACGTTGTCGATCGACGGCATTACCAATGACTCACGCCAAGCGGTCGAGTTTCTGCAGTCACTCGATTTGGAAATGTTTCTCGAAGTGATCGACGTACCGTCGGCACATTTGAATTGGCGAACCGCCATACATGTGATTGAAGACTACAAGCCGCTGGATGTGCAAAGTGCAACGATGGCGCTGGCACTGTGTCGAGAAATTCGCCGCCGCTATCCGGATTGGCAATACCTGATCGATGGCGATGGCGGCGATGAGAACTTGAAAGACTATCCGATCGAAGACAATCCTGAGCTGACGATCCGCAGCGTGCTCAATAACTTGATGCTCTATCAAGAAGGCTGGGGAGTTCACGCGATCAAGCACTCCCTGGTTCACAGCGGTGGGCAAAGCCGTGGCCATATCCGCACCTCGGCGACGGCAAAGCATTTCGGATTTATCGGCTTCAGTCCTTTTGCGACGACGCGCGTGATCGAAGTCGCCGAAGGCATTCCGTTTATTGAATTGACTAATTGGGACCACCAAAAGCTGTACGCGCTCAAGGGCGAGATCGTTGCTCGCGGCATCCATTTCGTGACCGGAATGTCGATGCCAACCTACGACAAACGTCGGTTTCAACATGGCGCGATGACGGCAGATCGGTTCAATCAGTTCTTTCCCAGCGACGAATTGCCGTATCGCAACGAGTTCCAGCGGTATTGGCAAAGTCGCGATTCAATCGCCAGTACCGCCAGCCAATGAGCCCCATCACGAGGCGCGAAATCGAATCGTTGCGGGCCGCCAAGCCGGTGCATGATGATCGTCGTCCGGCAGGCGTTTCGATCGAGTCCGAAGCGACCGGCCAAGGCGGTATCGCATCCGTTTTGACAACGTTCCTCGTCGGTGCGGAATGTTCTTTTCGTTGCACAATGTGCGATCTGTGGCAATTCACGCTCGACGCACCGACACGCAAAAGTTCACTCGTCGAACAATTGAACTGGGCAATCGATCAATGCCCCGCGACCGATTGGATCAAACTTTACAACGCCAGCAATTTTTTTGACCCACGTTCGGTGCCCGTTGGCGATTTGCAGGCAATTGCAGCGTGCTGTGCGCCGTACGAACGAGTGATTGTCGAGAATCATCCGCGTTGGATTCGTGACTCGATCTGCGGCTTTCGCGACCTTCTGTCTGGTCGATTGGAGATTGCCATGGGACTTGAAACCGTCGACCCAAGTGCGATGCAACTGCTGCAGAAAGAGTTCACCCTCGATGAGTTCCGCCACGCCGCCGATTGGATCACGCAACATGATATCGATCTCCGGTGCTTCGTGCTGTTACAACCACCGGGTGTCGAATCAGAGCGCGCGGTGACGGTGGCGCTGGACACCATCGAATTCGCTCGTCAGTGCGGTGCGCGGCACGTCAGCATCATCGCGACCCGCGGCGGCAATGGCATCGTGGAAAAACTGCAATCCCAGGGCCTTTTCAATCCACCGGAAGTTTGGCAACTCGAACAAACCCTCGCCGCCACGCTTGACCGCTTCTCCGGAATCGTAGTCACCGCAGATACTTGGGGCTGGAACGACCTGGTTGGCCATTGCGATCACTGCCGGTCAGCCCGCCGAGAACGAATCGAAAGCATCAATCAATCTCAAACGATGTTGCCGACGCCGTCGATCGGTTGCCAATGTAGGCGATGCGATGGGTAAACGCGTTTTTGCAATTGTCGTTGGATCTGGCTTTGCCGGCAGCCTGCTTTCCCTGATTTTGCAACGACATGGCAAAGACGTTGTCTTGATCGACCGGGCTTCGCACCCAAGGTTTGCCATTGGCGAGTCATCAACGCCAACGGGCGATTTAATTCTCCGGCACCTATGCGAGCGCTGGAACCTGCCCGAGCTGAAGCCGCTGACCAGTTGGGGCACTTGGCAAGCTAAATACCCGCAACTGCGCTGCGGAAAGAAGCGAGGATTCAGCTACTACTCGCATGACGTTTGCCAGCCGTTTGAAGATGATCCGCTGCACACTCGGTCACTGCTTGTGGCGGCCAGCTCCGATGACGATTCAAGTGATACGCAGTGGTTTCGCAGTGACATCGACCACTTTGTTTGCCAACACGCGGTTCGGCACGGCGTCACCTACCACGACCACTGCGAGCTTCAGTCCGCCGATTGGCAAGCCGATCGAAAATCTTGGCAATGCGACATCGCGTCGGGGCTCGAACCCGATGGGGAACAATTTCAACTTCAGGCCGATTGGTTGATCGATGCCAGCGGTAACGGCAACGCCTTGGCAGCTTGGACTGGTAGCACACCGGATTCCGCCTGGATGCGAACGCAAACCGGTGCCATGTTTTCTCATTTCGATGGTGTCGCTTCTTTCGCACAAAACTTCACCACGGATTCTGACGCAGATCCTTTTGACGGCGATGACGCCGCGCAACATCACCTGCTGCAACACGGTTGGATGTGGATGTTGCGATTCGCGCAAGGAACAACGAGCGTCGGCATCGTGCAGCCGAACGATCGATGGAACCGGCAGACATGGAGCGAATTGATCGCCGACTATCCCACGCTATTCGCACTGATGAAGGGCGCGAGACTTTGCAGTACACCGGGGGAGGTTTTGTTTTTGCGGCGGCTCAGTCGTTGCCGCAACCGCGCCGCCGGACGCGGATGGCTAAGCCTGCCCGGTGCCTACGGCTTTGTCGATCCGCTGCACAGCACCGGGATCGCGCACGGGCTCAGCGGCGTCAGCCGCATCGCTGATCGCCTGCTCGCCAACACCGCCGGTGATGATTGGCTCCTTGGATATGACCAAGACCTGCGCACGGAGATACATTGGATCGATACAATTGTGTCGGGCTCGTACAACGCGCTGCCGTCGCATCGCGGGTTCACGGCCATGGCTGTGTTTTATTTTTTGAGCGCGATCACGTTCGAGCAAGATTTGATTGCCGACCCCGCGCATTGGCCCAGCGGTTTTTTGCATGCTCGCAGCCGCAAGCTCATTGAAACAGCGGAAAGATTTTGGCAACAAAGCCAACCGGGCATCAACGATTGCACATGGGAATCGACAGTTGATTCGCTGCGAAGTGCAATCGCGCCCTGGAACCATGTTGGCCTGTTAGACCCGATTCACTGCAATCGATTCCCAAGGGGATAACTAGATACCGACCTCCCGACAAGAGACAAACAACCTTGCAAAACGCGGAGCAAAAAAAAGTTCTGGTGCGGTGGTGCTAGACGTGGTGCTGCTGGCTAAATGGGGTTCGTGATGCCTAAAGAAGTCGCTGTCCAAGGCGATCCATGACCCACCGGCCCCGATGTCAACGTCCGCAAACGCCCCGCCGGACGCTTTGCCGTGCTGCGATTCTCTGGCCGACTCGATGAGAAACTGGCAAAGGATTCTGAAGTCAAGCCCCATGACTTCCATCAGGTCGGTAAAGTCAGAGACTGCATTTTTCGAGCGTTCGGAAGTCGATTTGCGAGAAACCCAAGTCCAAAGCTCGCCTACGGTAATAACGGAGATCGCAAGGCATCCCGAGTGCTGCATGAACTTTGCCAAAACGATGGTCATTCCACTTGTCGAATTCGTCCACGCTTTCGGCGTCAACTTAACAGCTTCCGAATAGCGATTCGAGACGCTTTCGTCGTTCGTCGTCGCTCAACGGAACCTGCTCAATGATGACATTCGCTTCCGAGCCATCCGGTAATCGGTGGCGTTCGCTAGTTTCACAGAGGCCCCATAGACGGTGCCTCGATAGGTGTATTCTAACGGCATGAGTGATCTTCGCTGGTTGGCTTACGGCCCTTCGATCGTAGCAAATGTCTGCACAATTGGGTTAGAAATGAAAACCGGAACTCAAAGCGTTTGAAATCTCGTTCGTGGCCCTTTGGGATTAACTTCCAGTGCCGGTAGGGATAGTGCCACCGATTGGTAACATCGCCTTGCGTTCCGGTCGATTCTCCGACGTTGAAATTCAAATAGATCTGACGAATTCGCGTAACAATATGCCGATACAGTTTCCCTTTGGCGATGGTTTTCTTCCCTCGCCGATGCTGGCCCGGTGGCTTAACCAGATGTTTGTTGTTGAGGCGAAACGAGGACATCAAAATGAATCTGTGACCGCCGCATCGCTGGGTTACGACGCAGGCTTTCGACAAACGATTGGAACTGAGCGGTTTCTTCCTGACTTGTTGGCATCTGATCAAGGTTAAGCCGGACACGTTTTAGGCCCGCTTGTTCGCTATCACTGTGTGACAGCCCAAATGCGTGCTTAATGAGAACTCTGCTTGCTTTGTTTCGCTTGCAGGCGAATCGAACTTGGCCAAGTGTGGTTTCAGTTCGTCTGCTTATGGTTCTTGGCGAACTTCTGCCACTCGATCATCACGCCTGTAGATCCGCTCGATCCGTGTCCATATGCAACGCCACTGTTGATCCAGCTTTCGTTGTCGCTCACAAGTACCACGCCAGCGCAGGATGCGACAATTGGTGCCCGACAAATTGTAAATCCCTTTGCTTGTCGATGACCGGTATTACGGTGGCGACGAGGCCGAAGGCCGCCGCACCGAGATTCCCTTGGGTTGGAAGATCTGAGCAGAAAAATTACTCGCTTGAATTACCGATAAACTCCTGGCGGGTCAATTGTCCATCATTGTTTTTGTCGAAGGAATGGAAACGGGCCTCGAGGTTGTCCTGACCTTTGAGCCCCAATTGGTATTCTTCGAGCGTCAAAATGTTGTCAATGTTAGTATCCCAGCGTGCGAACGCCTTGCCGCGGACCTCGGGAGTGACGGCAGAGCCTTTGGCATTGGGCTTGGGACTGTTCGGTTTTTCGGTCGTCGTTTGCCTGCTCAGGCATTCAGGATTCGGCGTAGTGGGCAACGTCGCTTTCCACCTCAGCGCGAGTTTCGTCAGACGGGCAACGATGTCGGGGTGATCATTTGCTACGTCCTGTGCCTCGGCGCGGTCATTGTCGAGTTGATGCAGCTCAACCCGCTTTGCATCGTCGGTCATTACGAGCTTCCAATTGCCATCGCGCACAGCGAGTCGGGGCCAATAGTCAGGTTCGGTTTTGGTACCCAGCCACTCCCAGTAAATGGGACGGGTACGTGGGATAGCTTCACCCTCAAAAGCCGCCAATAAATTCTCGCCATCGCCATGATAGACGACAGGTAACTCGACATCTGCGGCGGCGCATAGAGTCGGTAACAAATCGACCGCTGTGATTACTGTGCTGTGATTCTTCTTGCCAGCAGGCGTATGGCCCGGCCATCGAACGATGAAGGGAACGCGCACACCACCTTCAAACAAGCTGCGTTTGCGACCTCGCATTCCGCCAGTTTCGCCGACGCTGTAGTACGTGTCATAGCCAGTGGTGTGAGCATCGAGATCAAGCTTTTGTGGCCCGGCTTTGGCAGCGGTGTGTTCGGGACCGTTGTCGCTGGAGAACATAACGATCGTATTCTCCTCTAATCCTTCAGCTCGCAGTGCATCGAGGATCGTGCCGACTGCGTTGTCGCCATCGGTAATAACGGCGGCATAGACTTGCTGCTGCGCTTCGAGATGCTGCCACTTTTGCATTGATTGCGGCGTGGGCACGTGAGGCGTGTGGCTTTCGTGAAGCCAGGTGTTGATAAAGAATGGCTTATCACGATTCGCTTTTATGAAAGCCGCAGCGTCGATTCCTGCGTCATGCAATCCAGCCGAAGGCCAACCTGCACCGCCGTTGAATACAGAGAACTCATCATAGCCATATAACTCGGGCTTTGCTGCGCCTTCGGTCTGCGCATTGGTGAGGTGCCATTTGCCAAAGTGTGCCGTTCGATAGCCGGCTTGCTTGAGAAAACGGGGCAGCATCGGTGCCTGCGGGTCAAGCCAGTCGGGCATATTCCGGTCGTGGTTTTGTGCAGGTGCTGCGAAATGCTGATGTACGCAGTATCGTGCGGGAAAGTTACCCGTCATGAGTGCCGTTCGACTCGGAGAGCAAACGGGATTCAGCACGTTGAACTGATCGAAGTCAGTACCCTGACTCGCGAGCTTGTCGAGGTTCGGGGTCTTCAGCCAATTGCTTCCATGACACGATAAGTCACCCCAGCCCCAGTCATCGGCAAAAATCAAAACGATATTCGGCTTGACCGGTTCAGCGCAATGAAGCGGCATCATCGACGCCAGCAGGATTAATGCGACTATAGATGTTGTTAGCGAGTTCATCTTTGAATAGTGCCATTCGGTTTTTCAGAATTTTGAACTGGTGGTCAACGGCGTAGGCTGCCAATTCAACGTTTAATTTGTTTATCGACACCCACGACCGGGACCAATGCGAGACATAGGATTGTTGCGACAGGCGCTACTTGGGCCAACCGGCAATAGTTTACTCAAGCGCGGCCATACATAGGTCCAAAGTTTTCGCAGGCGCGAAAGTCGGCGGATTCCAAATTGTCCGTGCCGAACGCATTCCAAGCGCTCGGACGGAACACGCGGTCGTAGCCGACGTTGTGCATGTAAACGGGAATACGCAGGATGGATGCCAGCGTGATGAATAGGTGTCCGACGTGGCCAGCCGTCAAGACGCAGTGGTTTGCGCCCCAGTGGTTCATCACTTCATAAGTCGATGTAAACGCGCCCCGGCCGGTTATCGTCGGTGCGAACCAAGTCGTTGGCCACGTCGGGTTGGTGCGTTGATCGAGCACATCGTGAACAGCATCAGGCAATTCGACTGTAAAACCTTCAGCGATTTGAAGTGCGGGGCCAAGACCTGAGACCAGGTTGATGCGAGTCATCGTCGCCGGCATTCCGCCGCGAGTACGATAACGAGTGCTCCATCCACCGCCAGGAAAATACTCCGTGATCGATGGATGCCAGGTCGTTGCCTGCAAACATTTTTGCATTTCGGCATCGGTGATCTGCCAAAACGGTTTCATCGTTGGCTTACCATCGCTGCCAATTTGCTCGCCGGTGCCGTCCAGCGTCGCCGGTCCGGAATTGATCAAGTGCAATAGCCCATTGGTGGCCGCGCCAGCGAGCTTGAATCCATTACACGCCGACGCGACCGCAGTGGGACTCCAGTAAGTTCGCAAGTCGGCGAAGACTTGTGCGGTGTTGGTCAATAAGTGGCCGAACAACATCGTCGCGGCGTTGAGTGCATCGTTCTCGGTCGCCACGATGTAGGGTGCTCGCTTGCCGTTCCAATCGAACGACGAATTGAGGATCGCTTCGAGAAAATCACCATTAGGAAAGTGATCGGTCCATTGGCGTTGGCCTTGGAAACCGGACGCGATCGCTTGGTGACCTTGCGCTTGCTCCTTGAACCCCAGCTCGGCAAGTTTCGGGTTGCCGACCATCAAGTCGCGAGCGATCAGCGCCATCTTCACACTGTCCGACCACTCGCTGTCAAGTTGCTCGCGCGATCGTTTGCCGCCATCGCCGTTGTAGTCATCCCCCTCGGCGCAGTTTTCCTTGACCCAAGCGACCGCTTTTACGTATTCGGCTTGGTCATATTGGCCCTTACGTATCCGCCCGATGAACTCGCTCATGTCGATATCTTCGACCCGCATTCCGAGCCACTTTTCCCAGAAGGCATAATCGATCATCGAGCCAGCGATACCCATCGAGGTGCCACCCATCGATAAATACGACTTGCCCCGCATCAGTGCGACCGCCAAGCCACAGCGCGCGAAGTCAAGCAGCTTTGCCTGCACATCCTCAGGCATATTTGTATCACTGGCGTCCTGGACATCGCGACCGTAGATTCCAAAAGCGGGGATTCCTTTTTGAGTGTGTCCGGCAAGAACCGCGGCCAGATAAACGGCACCGGGACGCTCGGTTCCGTTAAAACCAAACACGGCTTTGGGGCGCAGCGGGTCCATGTCCATTGTTTCACTTCCGTAGCACCAGCACGGTGTGACGGTCAATGAAACTCCGACGTTCTGCCTGCGAAATAGGTCGTCACAGGCAGCCGCTTCGCCGACACCGCCGATGCACGTATCCGCAATCACGCACGGGACGGCTAGGCCATTGGGATATTTCAGGTTGCTTGAAATCAGCTCGGCAACACGCTTCGCCAAGTTCATCGTTTGATCTTCGAGCGATTCGCGGACGCCGCCTAGACGGCCATCGATGGTGGGACGAATTCCAATCTTAGGGAGGTCGCCTTGAAAAACAGTGGGAGAGATTTGAGTCGGCAAGAGAAGGTTCCTCAGGTTTCGTCGAACAGGCCATCTGCCTGAACTACTTTGGGTTTGAAGCAGCGATGAAGATAATAGATTGCGACTTATTTCAGCCGATTCTAAGTTGTCGATTCTGCCAAGAGTATAACTAAGCAGGTAAGCAGGTATTCCATGGTGTATTGGCACTCGGCAATCAATTAACGGGACAGGCTTCTCAGCCTGTCATGCCGTGCCTCCCGATGCCGAATGTATCGGCTATTCTATCGTCGGGTTTATCGAAGAAAACTGATGAAAAACAAATTGGCAAGCAAGACGTTCTCGATTGCAGCGGCATTTCTACTGCAGACCGCTTTTCATGCCGCCGCACAAGACCTTCCCAACATCGTCATCATCTATGCCGATGACTTGGGCTACGGCGATTTGTCTTGCTACAACACGAATGCTGCCTACAAAACCCCGAGACTCGATCGCATGGCCGCTGAGGGGATTCGATTCACCGACGCGCACAGCCCGGCAACCATTTGTTCGCCGTCACGGTACGGATTGCTTTCAGGTAACTTGGTGTGTCGCACGGGCCGGCGGCCCAGTGCTTTTGAAGGTCCCGGTGGGCCGAGCTATTTGGCACCAGGCAAACTGACAATCGCCGAGATGCTCCAAGCCAAAGGCTACCGAACAGGAGTATTCGGCAAGTGGCACCTTGGGCTGACTTGGCTAGATAAGTCGGGCAAACAACTCGGCGGCGGTTTCAATGATTCGCTGTTGATCGACTATGAGAAAAGCACGCCGCTCGTCGATGGACCCAACCAGCGAGGGTTTGACGAATCGTTTATCACGCCCAATTGCCCGACCACTGACCCGCTTTACATTTATATCGAAAATGGCATGGTCGCCGTTTCCGCCAGTGAGCGTCACAGGCGAGATACGCTTCCAAATCCCGGTGCAAAATGGCGTTGGGACAACGACGAAGGTTGGAAGTCACCCGGCTATGAATTTGTTAATGCCGACTTATTGTTTTTCGATAACACGAAGGCGTTCATCGTCGAGCACCGCAAGACGTATCCGAATCAACCGTTCTTCGCGATCTTGTCAACGCAAATCGCCCATGCACCCGTGTTGCCAGCCGAGGAATTTAGCGGAGCGACCCAAGCGGGAGCCCGTGGTGACTTTGTCTTCGAACTCGATACACTCGTCGGTCGATTGCTCGACCAGCTCGATGAACTCGGTATTGATAAAGACACGCTGGTGCTTTTCAATTCGGACAACGGCCCCGACACGCTGCATACTCATTGGATGCGAACTGACCATGACCATGACGCCGCCGGTGGCTTGCGTGGCATGAAACGCGATGGTTGGGAAGGTGGTCACCGGGTACCGTTTATCGCTCGTTGGCCAGGATACATCCCGCCGCGGCACGTCAGTAGTCAACTGACCAACACAACCGACATTTTTGCGACATTGGCATCGGTCGTTGGCTATGTGCTGCCGGATGATGTTGCTGTCGACAGTTTCGACATGTTGCCCGCGATGCTTAGAACGCAGCTCGACGAGGTTTCCATCCGACCACACATGTTGACACAGAGTTTTCGCGGCGAGTTCCAACTACGCCAAGGTGATTGGAAGTTTCTCGATCACATGGGTTCCGGCGGAAACAATTATGACGAGGGTATTATGCGGAGATATGTTTTGCCTGAGACTGCTCCTGAGGCAACGGGCCAACTATACAATCTCGCCAGCGATCCTGGTGAAACCAGCAATCTCTATTTTGTTGAAACCGGAAAACGCGAGCAGTTACAAGAATTGTTGAGCGAATTGACCCGCGGCGAACACGGCCGAACCGCTGCGATAAATCGCCAGCCGATCGAAATCAAACCCAACCCATTCGTTGCTCCATTATATTGATCGAGTAGGCTCGCATTCATGAAGATTACTGGCGTTAAGATATATAAAGTTGACTTGCCCTTACTTGAGGGCAATTACAGTTGGTCCGAAGGCAAAAGTGTGGCGGTGTTCGATTCGACTGTGGTACGGGTCGATACCGATGCGGGCATTTGCGGTTACGGTGAAGTTTGTCCGCTGGGCCCGGTCTACCTGCCTGCTTACGCGACCGGTGCTCGGCAAGGCATCCGCGAACTTGCGCCGCAATTGATCGGCGACGATCCAACCCAATTACATGCCATCAACTATAAGATGGATCGGGTGATGAAGGGACATCCGTACGTCAAGTCAGCGCTCGACATGGCGTGCTGGGACATTCTAGGCAAGGCGTCGGAAATGCCGGTTTGTCACCTGCTGGGCGGTCGCTTCGGCGATGATGTCATGCTGTATCGCGCCATCTCGCAGCGTCCTGCAGCGGAAATGGCAAAAAATGTCGCCAATTATCGTGCCGAAGGATATCGGCGATTTCAATTGAAAGTCGGCGGCAACCCGGATGAAGATATAACGCGAATCCGCGCTGTTCGCGAAATCTTAGAACCGGGTGACAAGTTAGTCGCTGATGCGAATACCGGGTGGTTGATGCACGAAGCGATGCGAGTCGTCGGTGCGGTCAAAGATGTCGACGTTTATATCGAACAACCTTGCGCGACCTACGCACAATGTTTGAGCGTCCGGCGAAATACGCATTTGCCGTTTGTGTTGGATGAAGTCATCGATTCGATCGACGCGATTTTAGAAGGCGCGGCCGATCATGCGATGGATGTCGTCAATATTAAGATCAGCAAATTCGGAGGCTTGACCAAAGCCCGCCAGGCTCGAGACCTGTGCGTTTCGCTCGGTATTGCGATGACGCTCGAAGATAGCTGGGGTGGTGACATTGTTACTGCCGCGATCTCGCACCTGGCACAGAGCACACCAAAGGAGTTCCTGTTCACGACGACCGACTTCAATAGCTACGTCACCAACTCGATCGCGGCCGGCGCGCCACAACGAATCGACGGACGGATGACAGCGTCAACAGAGCCAGGACTGGGTATCCAACCGCGGATGGAGATTCTTGGTACACCGATTTGGAGCAGTGGGAGCTAGCGATAAGAATCAGTGGGAATGAGCATGGTGGTGTTGGCGCAAGATGTCTTTGCCGTAGTCGTTCCCGTTGGGTGTTCGAACCACGGTATGGATATGGTCTCGTGCTGGTTCTGAGGAACGAAAGGGTGCGACACGGCGTTGGTGGTCGAATTCGATCAAAATCACCGGGCTGTGAATCCGATAGTAATACACACTGTCTTCCGTCGAACCACCGATCCAGGCAAAATAAGTGGTGTCGAGATGCTCCTGCACCTCCGACATGCGCACCCGCGAGTGACCATCACGCATGTTGCCAACGTATTCTTCAATCAACTGCATCAGCGCCTGTTGCTGGGCCGCGTCCAACTCGGATCCGGGGATGCCGGCGTAGTCCAAGACCACATTGTCTTTGTACGCTTCGGTCAAGTTGTTATTGCCATCTTTTTTGTTCATGACAACTGCTTTGGATCGTTGATGGTCGGTCAACATCATAAGCAGCATCAGTCCCTTATTTTGTTCATCTTGCATGACGATCGTTCCTTGGAACTTGCCCTGCTTGGCTTCGACTGGCTCCGAACCCATGAACACTGGACTCATCACGACCTGATCACCCAAGACGAAGTAGTTGATAACCACATGATGACCATCGAGTTGCCAGCCCCACGGTTCGGTTGCAGACGGCTTGCCCATGATCGTGATCCAGTAGAGCCACTGGCCATATTCTTCAAAGTTGTCGGCTAATTCGGCGAGTGTCCCGTTCAATTTCATGATGTCTTGTGTCTTCTTTAAGCCCTTCGCACTCAGGCTTTGCTGCAGCATGTCGAACGCGAGGGTGCGTTGTGATTCGGACATTTCGTTGAAACCCACGCCTTGGCGTTTCATAAAATGCCGATTGTCCCATTGTCTCCATTCATTATCGTCGACGGGAAAAACCGTTTTATTGCGTTGTGTTTCGCTGAGACCAGCCAGGAACGCATCGGCCGCGACACGGATCGGTTCGGTGGTAACGTCGGTCGATTTGATTTGAAACAAATCAGATTGCCCGCCCCGTGACGTGACGATGCCGACAAACGGTTCGTCAATCACTGGCGCGCCACCACGCCTGCCGACTGGGGGCTGAGAAAAAAGCAATCCGCTTGCACCCAACAGCAGGATGCCCGCCGGCGTCAGACAGCGGAAAATAGTTGACTTGGCATTCACGAATACGCCTCGCATTTGAAAAGAAAAAGAGACACTCTTATCACTCTATTTGATGGGCATTGCGCCAAAGCCTACCTTGCCAAACGCAATCGCGATAACGCGTTTGAGTACCAAGCATACTATGAATCGCATTCTAACGTACCGCCACGCGTTCGCGTTTGTGTGGATTAGGCTGTCGTCTGCGTCGATTCTTGTTCAGTCGCAGTCGCTTTCAGCGCGACTGAAAACCGAATCGTTGCAAACTCTTGCTGGCGATACGCGAGCGGTTGGCAGCACAGTTCGGGGAGCGATTCTGATCCTCTGGTTGGGCCACATTCAGAACCCCTCTTTCGAATTGCGAAACGGTCACGGATGCCTTTCGGAACAACGGCGTGTTTGGCCGCGATTCGATTTTCCCAACGAGCAAGTTGCAGCCGCAGCGGCTAAGCGAAGTGCTCGTCAGCGGGCGTGCGATTGGGCCATATTTCAAAACACGTAGGCCCCAGCACCGTGCCGGCAACGAGGGTCAACGGGTTGACTTGCTCGCTCGTACAGACGATTCTCCCGCGATCGATCAGGGGACGGTTGATGATGAGCAAGTCTTGCAAAATCGGTGCGGAACTGGTTGGAACCGGCGGACTGAAATGCATCGCTTGTCACACGTCTCAGCTCAAAGAAGATGCCAACATGCCGGCCGTTGATCTGACCGAGATGGCCGAGCGATAACAGGAATCGAACTACTACCGCATAGTCGAAATCCCTATACCCGAAGCGGCAGCGATCGAAGCGGTTTGCTTTGAAGTCATGCCGGACGGCAGGTTGGCGATCGGGACGCGGTGTGGCGAGTTATTTTTGGTCAGCGGTGCGTTTGCCGAAAATCCAAGACCTGAGTTTTCGCTGTTCGCATCGGGGCTGGATGAAGTGATGGGGAGTCCTATCGCGACGGTGCGTTCACGGTCACACAGCAAACCGAAGTCACGCGAATCCGCGATACCAACCATGATGGTCGCGCCGATGATCTTGCAACCTTGAGCGATGTCTGGGGCTTTCGCAACTATCACAAGTTCGCTTTCGGGTCCAAACCCGATCCAGATGGCAACACTTGGGTCGCCTTGCGTCTTTCGGAATCATACAACTCGAAGGTTCCGTTTCGCGGTTGGAAACTGAACGCACGTGCGTCAAAGAGTCGGTTCCTTATGCGGTCGTGTTTCCGTATATCAAGATGGGGCGTTCGATTTCGGGTTTCGTTATTGATCGTAAGTCGACCACGCGACGCCAACGATTCGCAGCGCCGAAGTCTCGGATGATGGTTTGCAGGTGAACCTGCAACTCGACGGCTTGGTCCAAGGCCATGTTCACGACTTTGATCTGCAAGCGATCCGTTCGACCGATCAAGCCAATCTCGTACATGCAAATGCCTAATACACTCTTAACGAGATTCCTCAACCATCCCCTTAACCAAATGATCAAATAGGTTTGATTCGGTCCATCAGACTTTGTCGTGGATTTGCCTAGGAACCCGGATTTTGGAGGCATGGCTCCCGTGTCCAAAAGTCGTCGCGATGGAAGATTCGAGAAAGTCGCCGGCGGGTATCCCGCGGGCGCCCGACGAGCACCTTTGGCGCACGATCGACCGGGCTATTGCTTCCAAAGTTGCGTCCCCGCAGAGCTTCAGTCCGCTTCACCCGGCACGTCAATTGTACGGCACAGGATCGTCCTTCAGTCACTT
>JBGSVE010000107.1:0-5592 GCA_041753075.1 Pirellulaceae bacterium | reverse complement strand
CGTTTGTGACGCCGAGGCAAAACCGCGTGAATAATCGCCAGGTGAGATCAATTGCTTCACGGTTCGGGTTAGATCAAGGGCGAGCTCGAGCGGGTCCGTGGCTTTACTGAGGCTGGCCAATTTGGCGACGTCGGGTGACTGGCTGTCGATGATTGGTCCACTTGCTGTATCCGCTTCATCTGGCTCAGGGTTGGCACCGGTGAATCCAGCACGCTCCGGCTCGGCGGGATCGCGAGAAACGATCAATTGCACCGAGCCATTTTCAAGTTTGCGAAACCATTGACCTGGTTGGGGCGTGATGGTGATCGGCTCGGTTTTTCCACCGGCCGTCTTCCCATCGGCCAACTGACGCGGCGTCAACATGTAGCCGCAGCGGTAGGTCTCCTGTTGGTTATTGAGACCGCCTCGCGAGCGGATCGCCGTTGCGGCCAACACGTCAATTGGGTCGGCAATTTCCGACGTCGCTTCCTCTTTGGTTGTGCGAATGGCCGTTAACTCAAGTGCCGGCATGTGACTTTTAAGAAGTTCTCCATTGGACTTGACCCAAATCGTCGACTCGATCGGCGATGCGTCCCCAACGGACATCTTTACATCGATCTCCAACGCGTCGTGAACTTCGCCGTCAAGCGTTGCGATCGAGGCCTTGGCAATACACTTCAATTCGACGGTCGCAGTTTGATTTTGAATCGGTACCAAAATGGTCAGTCGCCGGCGATCGTCCAACCGCAGCGGTTTGGCCAACAACGTTTGTTGCACGCCGGCAAATCCGCGATTCCCGTACGACCAAGGAATGGTTTCGCTTTGGCGAGTCGAGCCGCGAATCGTATCGATCGTGAGTTGTTCAACCGTCGTGCGACCTTCATAGCGAGTTCGCGCCGGTCCAATACGAAGCGTCGATGCAAACGAGATCAGCGATCCGTCGCGGGCTTCAATGTTCGACTGGTCGAGCGATTGGATCAGGGTCGACGATCCGCGACGCAACAGGATCTGGTCGGTGATTTGGGTGCGAACGTTGACGCCATCGCCGTCTTCGTCAATCGCCGAAATTACGTGGCTGTACCCAACCTTGTCACCTCGCAAAAAATAGCTGTGCCAAGTTTCCCAGGGCAACTGCAGGCCGGCGAGCGAAACACCGTCGCCGCTCAATTGCGACAGTCCCAAGCCGGTGCCGCCGCGTTTGGCCGTATTGGTCGAGGAAATTTCGGCCATGCCCGGTCGCGGCGGTGGGTTGCAGCCGACCAGCAGCAGGCAACTTCCGCAACAGAGTGCGACAAAGCGAGGCCCTAGGTTCAAGTCACGTCGCCAAATCGCCATCGTCGATTCACTCTTCACTACTGCTTAGTCGCCGCCGACGACGGAACGTTCCATGCCGGTCATTGGGCGATGCCATTGATTAAGCAGAACATCCTAGTCGATTGGCGTCAATCAACGACCCAGGCTGGCGGTGAATGAGTCGATTTTAACACCTGTGACGAATTTTACTCGCAGACGCCTGACACATTGTGTGCCGAACGTCGCCAACGTAGCGCAGTCCGCCAACGTGACCTAACGTTTGGGGTGAAGGGATCGAACTCGCAAGCGGGCTCGCATTCCCGACACACCCTAGACGTATTTTTAGACGGCTCCCGCCAGATCAAGACCGGATCATTCGATGGGTTTCCTTAAACGCATTCTCCGCACACCGTCCACTGAGGCCGCCGGCAAGATATTGCCAGCGGGCAGTTTCGAGTCGTTAACCGACGAAGAACTGCAAACGCACATGGGCATCCGTCAATACGGAGTCTTCGAGTTGACCGATGCGGTGCGTCCGTCGTACGACCTGCAAGTCGTTCCGCGCCAGGGTTTTCGTCGTGATGAATATCGCGATGACAGCACCGGCAAGGCGATTCCTGTCGTCATGGCCGCCGCGTCGCGTCGCCGTTTGATGGATCAATTCCTCGAGCTGCTCGATCCGCTGGGGTCGGTTGTCGATGTCGTGCTTGAATCCAGCCACCAAACCGATAGCGGTCATCAAGATTTGTACCGCGAACATATCGATATGCCGGTACTCAAAAGCATCCTGTTGGATTTCGAGGACATTCTACTGAACGACGGCTGCACCGGAGTCGCGGTGGTAAACCCATCACGCGGCCAAGAAGTGCAATTGGACGAACACAAGATGTTGATCGCTTACGGTACACCGCTGGAACCGTTCGAGCGATTGCTGATCGCCGGTGACATTTACCCTGATGCATCGATTCGCTTCGTGACCGAAGCCGAGCATGTACACAGCAGCAGCGCGCGGTTTCTGCGCGAGTTTCATATCCTGAAGACACGTCTGGGTATGGATGGCCAAAACGGCGAAGACGCAACCGCTTGGTAGGCTTGATTTAGCTTTGGTCGATTCGTTTTGACTATACACCGATTCTTTTTAAGATTAGGGTGAGAACGCCAAAGGAGCCAAGCATGAGCGACGATGAATTAGTTCAAGCGGGTGAGCAGATATTTGGGATGTATGACGCCCAGGAGACGGAGTGCGGCAACACGAACGCGGGGTGCGGTGTGGCGCGTCGATATAGAACTTTCTAAACTCCCTCTGTCGACTCCATGCGATAGAAAATCGCCACTGGCAAAAATAACGTAGCCATCGCGGCGAATAGCGCTGAGCGTGGCCAATTCATACTGGTGATCAAGCCATCCATCGCCATGTAAAACAGCCCCGAGAAAACAATGGCGACGAAATTGGTTTGGTTCATCACCGCAATCATTCGTCCCTTGAGCTCGTCAGGTGGCCGCGCCTGCAAAAACACCTGAATTGGAATCGCAAAGAATGCGGCCGCGGCTCCTAGCAGGACCAACGCCGGCATGGTGCCGTAAAAGCCCAACAAGTGACCGCGCCCAGGAATCGAAATCGAAAGCACGGCGCACCACACCACGACGCCCCACATCCCGATGCGGATCACCACGTGCCCATCGCCTCCGCGACTGAGCCAACCCGCTGCTGCGCCGCCCAGTGCAATTCCAATGCTAATCAACGCCACCATAATACTGGTCCGCGTGTCGCTGAGTCCCAACTGCACCTTGCAGAGCGAATTGACCGATTGAATTGTCAGCCCCGCGATCAACCAAAACGCACACGAGGCACCCAGCGCTAGTAGCAGCGCACGATCAGCTCGCAACAGCGACAGGATTGCCTTGGGCACAAACAAATACTCGGCCGTGAACTTCAGTTTGGGTGCCGCAGGCTCGACCGGATGCACCAAAAAACTTGCCGCCGTGCCAATCACCGCCACGACAATGCAGACCACCGATCCGATCCAAAGTTTTTGCGCGGCGAGGAATCGCGGCACATCGGGATCGACGACTAAATCTTTCAGCCAGCCCGCTAAACTGGTTCCAAAAATAATCGCGATGAAGGTGGTCATCAACACAATGCCGTTGGCACGAGCCAATTGATTCGGTCCTAACATCTCGGGCAAAATGCCGTACTTGCCCGGACCAAAGAATGTGCTCTGCAGACCCATCAGGAACAGCACAATCCACAAGCCATTAAAGCCAATCGATGGTGCTGCCAAAAAGGCCAACAAGCCGAGCATCATTACTATGATCTCGGCGACCTTGCTGAGCACAATGACGCGCCGCTTGCTGTACCGATCCGCGAAATAGCCGGCAATCCCACCGAACAATACGAACGGGATGCCGAAAACGATCGTCGCGACGCCCTGCAGATCTGGCCCCTCGGCCTGAGCACCGGCGACGACTGCGGGAATCGCCAACAGCAACAACAGTTGCTTGAACAGGTTGTCGTTGAACGCACCCAATAGTTGCGTTGTAATAAACCCAACGAACGACGAATTCGTCAGCGGATGCGCTGGCTCTTCTGCCGGGGTGGCGACGTCCTTGTCGAGCGTTGATTCATTCAATGGAAAAGTTCCGCTATTTCAATTCGACGAGTTTCTTTTCGGCGGCCATCTTGCGAATGTCTTCAGTGATCTTCATCGAGCAATATTTCGGTCCGCACATGCTACAGAAATGGGCGCTCTTGAAAGTATCCTGGGGCAACGTTTCGTCGTGATACGCCTTGGCCGTTTCGGGATCGAGCGACAGGCGGAACTGTTCGTTCCAATCAAATGCGAAGCGTGCCCGCGATAGCGCATCGTCACGATCTTGGGCACCCTTGCGACCACGCGCCACGTCGGCCGCGTGTGCGGAAATTTTGTAGGCAATCACACCCTGCTTGACGTCGTCTTCGTTCGGCAAACCCAAATGCTCTTTCGGCGTCACGTAACACAACATTGCCGCACCGTGCCACCCAGCCATTGCCGCGCCGATCGCGCTGGTGATGTGGTCGTAGCCGGGAGCGATGTCGGTCACCAATGGACCGAGCACATAGAACGGTGCGCCGTTGCAAACCTCGATCTGCTTCTTGATATTCATCTCGATCTGGTGCATCGGAATATGGCCCGGACCTTCAACCATCACCTGCGTGCCGTTGTCTTGGCCACGCTTGGTCAATTCACCGAGCACGTCAAGTTCCGCGAACTGCGCCGCATCCGAAGCATCAGCGATTGAACCGGGACGCAGCCCGTCACCGAGAGACCACGTCACGTCATATTGTCGCATGATGTCGCACAAATCATCAAACGCATCGTAAAGCGGATTCTGTTTGTTGTGCATTATCATCCACTTGGCGATCAACGATCCACCGCGGCTGACAATCCCGGTCACGCGATTGACGCTCAAGTGCAAATGTTCCAGCTTCACGCCACAGTGAATCGTCATGTAATCGACGCCCTGCTTGGCTTGGTGTTCAACCATGTCAAGAAAGTGTTGGGCGTTCATGTCTTCGATATTGCCGCCGAGCTCTTCGAGCATTTGGTAGATCGGCACCGTACCGATCGGCACCGGCGACTTCGCGATGATTTCGCGGCGGATGTTGTCGATGTCTTTGCCCGTCGAAAGGTCCATCACCGTGTCGGAACCGTAATGAACTGCGGTGTGCAATTTTTCTAGCTCCGAACCAACGTTGCTGGTCACGGCGCTGTTGCCGATGTTGGCGTTGATCTTGCACCGCGCGGCGATGCCGATGCACATTGGTTCCAGCGACGACGCCAGGTGAACTTTGTTGGCGGGGATGACCATGCGACCGGCCGCAACCTCGGTGAGAATCGTTTCCACCGGCAGCGCCTCCCGATCGGCACAAAACTGCATCTCAGGCGTAACTTCACCCGCTCTAGCGGCCAACAGTTGGGTCGATGTCATCAGCGACGAACTCCGTCGATTCAAGGTGCAAGCTGGTCTCGCTGAGCGAACCAACGAATTTTCTTAACAACGCGAATCATTTTTATACGCCGACAACCGCCATTGGAGTAGATGCGGAATCCGCTGAACGGTAAAAGCATGCTCAAACTGTACCCGTTTCGGAGCTTGACCATGGCCAATCCACCGCTAATTCCGCCAACTTGGAATAATCTTCCCGAGGCGTTTCGCAAACGCTTGGGCGTGACGGCGGGCCGCCAACGGACCATGGATGCCGATGGCCACTTGTTGCTCGTCGTCCACCATCCGCCCAAACCGGGCGAACGTTCGCGTCGCGGACGACTGCTGTGGCGC
>JBGSVE010000106.1:0-21748 GCA_041753075.1 Pirellulaceae bacterium | reverse complement strand
CCGTTCATGCTGCGCAGTCGCCAACGCAAAGTGTTAGCGACTTTCTAGCAACGTCACACTGCGAAACGATCGTTCGCAAGCAGGCACCGATTACGCGAACTCTTCGCTTTGAGCAAGCGGTGTGCCGAACAGTATTGGGTCAATTCTCTTTGACGTTAATGAGAATCGTGGCAGTGACGGCTATTGTTGGCCGCCCTCGTTACAGATCTGTACTTAACCCATTTGGAACTGCCACGAAAAGTTGACGCTGGATCGCAGAAACATTCTCCGCTAACATCATGGTGCGCCGTTTCTGGGTAGTTGCACCGCAGGAGATATCTGACGATGTCTGACTTCACGCCGACACAAGGTCGCTACCTTGGTTACATCCACGCCTACACTAGCGGGTTCGGCATGCCACCGGCGGAATCCGAGATTGCGAAGGCGATTGGTGTGTCCGCTCCATCGGTCAACCAGATGATGAAGATGCTCGAGCGCAAGGGGCTGATTCAGCGAAAACCCGGTGTCGCTCGCTCGATTGAAATCCTTGTCGACGAAACCACGATCCCGAAGTGGACCGGTGGTCGGATCACGCGGGTTGTGAGCAAATGGGTGATGACCAAACCGCGGATCAAAGCGAACAGCAAACCAAGGATCGAGACGCTGCACGCTGCAAAGTGCAACGATGTTTAAGTTTTCAAGATCACGCTCAGGAATTCGAAGCCGCCGATCTGGCGACGCATTGAAACGCCTAATGTCTCATTATTGAAACTGCACTAGCAAATTCAATCAGCCATGGGCTGGACTAATTCTCACTTGCACCAATTCCGGATCGGCGATCGATACTACGTCGACCGGCGAGGTATAGTACGACTTCGGCGATGGTTGGGAGCATGCAGTCGTACTCGAAAAGATCATCAAGCCGGGCACCAGTGTCACGTACCCTCGCTGCATCGCGGGCAAACACGCTTGTCCGCCTAAAGACGTCGGCGGCATTTGGGGCTTTTACGAATTCATCGAAGCCATCAACGACGCCGACCATCCCGAGCACGAAGACAAGCTCGAATGGTACGGTCCCTTTGACCCCACCGAGTTCGACCAAGACAAAGCCACCCCCAACATGCAAGCACAGGCCAAGAGATAACCTCAGTTGGTGCAGTTGGTCCGCGAGCGACTTCGTTTGTTTAGCTTGGGGATCGAATGCGACTTGGATTGCAATCGACCCAAATGGCTCGGATGTCCGCCGCTGTTGCGATTGACAGCCGAGTTGCGCCGATGCTGCCAAGTCAGTGAGTCCAAAAGCGAACCGTTCGCAGATGGATTCCTTCGGCATCGATTCTATTACTTCGTAGCGGCTCAAATTTTTGATCAGCCGCAGTGCGATAGCTAGCGGCTAACGCTTCTGGAACCGCACGCTATCGCGATGCGGCTGATTGATTCAATCGAATGACTAGCGGCGACGCAGCACCAGCCAGCGATAAGGTTCAAGTTGGCTCATCGGCGGTCGCGAGATACAATGCTTCAGAATGCAATCTCGTGAACCCGCGAAGGTCGTCACCATGCCAAGCCCGTTTCCTGGGTTCGATCCGTTCATGGAATCAGCCGCCTTCTGGTCGGACTTTCACGCTCGATTTATAAATAGCTGGTGCGAAGCAATCGCGGATTCGCTGCCAAGCGATTGCGAAGCCGGAATCGGTGATCGCGTGCATTTGATTGAACACGATCCCGACAGCCGCAAGCTCGTTTTTCCCGATGTGAGCAGCACGCAAGGCGATGAGCGTAAACAGGTTTCGAATCAGCAAGCCGTTGCGACATTGGAACCTGTAACCATTCCGTTGACGATCCTGGAAGGGCCCAAAGAAACCTACATCGAAATCATTCATCGTGCCGATCGAACGCTGGTGACGACCTTGGAGTTGTTGTCTCCGGCGAACAAAAATCAACCGGGCCGAATTGAGTATCTCGCCAAACGCAATTCGCTGCTTTATCAACCCGTGCATTTGGTTGAGTTGGATTTGCTACGCGGTGGGAAGCGGCTGCCGATGAACCGGCCGCTGCCGCCGGGTGATAGTTATTACCTTATTTCGCGTGTCGAGCAGCGGCCCGATTGCCAGGTTTACGCATGGATGCTGGCACATCCATTGCCTACGTTGCCGGTGCCACTGCGATTTCCGGCTGCTGATTTGCTGATCGACTTACGCGAAGTCTTTAACACAACCTATGCTCGCGGTCGATTTCAGCGTCGCATCGATTACCACGGCTCAGTGCCGCCACAGCTCTGTGAAAACGAGCAGCCTTGGGCGGCGAGTCTGATTCAAACCGCAACAGGGATTTAGCGTCGACGCGTGACTTTGCGGTGCATTGGATTGAGTGTACGGCGAGTTTCGGGCTGTGCGACATCGCGATCAAGTTCGCGTTGCGCTTGATCTGCGGCAACCTTGGTCGCCACCGGTTTGGCGTCGA
Source organism: Pirellulaceae bacterium (assembly GCA_041753075.1). Taxonomy (GTDB): domain Bacteria; phylum Planctomycetota; class Planctomycetia; order Pirellulales; family Pirellulaceae; genus UBA6163. The sequence goes on along the minus strand of JBGSVE010000106.1, from coordinate 19,306 downwards.
AGCCCTCGATTGAATCAGGAATCAATTGCTTGTTAATCCGCTGTTCAATTGAAGTCAGCATTTCGCCTTCGCCAGGCACGATGAACGTGAATGCAATGCCTTCGCGTCCCATTCGACCAGTTCGACCCACGCGGTGAACATAGTCATCACAATCTTGCGGCACGTCATAATTGATGATGTGTGACACGGTGCTGACATCGATTCCGCGCCCAACGACGTCGGTGGCAACGAGAATTTGTAACTTGCGGTCGCGAACTTGTTGCAGCACGCGATCGCGGTCGCGTTGGGCCATGTCTCCGTGCATACACCCGCACGACTTAAATTCCTCAGCCAAGTGCCGACCCAGACGATCGGTGCCGCGCCGAGTGCGACAAAAAATGATCACCTGCGCCGGGTTCTCGCGCCGCAGCAGTTGCCGCAAGAGATCGAGTTTTTGATCGTGCTCGACCGTGAAATAGCGTTGCTCGATGGTTTCAACGGCCATCGCATTTTGGCTGCAATCAATCACCTTCGGCTTGACCATGTACGACTCCGCCAGTCGCCGGACCTGGTCGGGCAGAGTGGCCGACAGCAACAGCGTTTGGCGGTCGCGCGGACATTTGCGCAGGATGCGTTCGATCTGGGGCCGAAAACCAATGTCCAACATGCGGTCGGCTTCGTCGAGCACGACGCACCATACGGAACCTGTTCTCAGCGTGCCGCGTTGCAGGTGATCGTGAATTCGGCCCGGCGTCCCAACAACCATCTGGACGCCGTTTTCAAGCTGTCGCAATTGGCCAGTCATGTTCTTGCCGCCGGACAAGACTGCGATTTCGGTGGGGACACCAAACGCCAGCCGCGCCGCTTCTTTGGCAACTTGGTCGGCCAATTCGCGCGTCGGCACAATCACCAGCGCCTGCGGGTCGCGGGTCTGGTCCAACGAGTCAAGCTGCTCCAAAATTGGAATCGAAAACGCGGCCGTTTTTCCAGTACCGGTGCGCGCCTGGCCGATCACATCGTCACCATCTAGCGCTAATGGAATGAGTCCATACTGGATTGGAGTCGCGTGCTGAAATCCAGCTCGCTCCAACGCCTTGTGCATGATTGGCGATAGATCAAGATCACTGAAAAGGGCAGGTGGTGGGCCGACGGGCTTGTCCATCAACAGCAGGATTCGAGGTTGGGGGCGTGTGCAAAACGCGCGGTGAAGGTGCGGGGTACGAGCGTCAATGCCGTATCTAAACAGGAGTGTACGCGATTTGCTCGCTAAATTAAATGCCTGCGTTTTTTTGCAGTCCAACGCCGGACCAATTCATCAAAGGAGACCGCCAACAGCAGCGCCCCCCCGATGATTACCATCTCCCATTCTTGCGAAATGCCAAGGACCACAATCGACTTGTACAGGCACCGCATCACCGCGGCTCCGGCAATGACGCTGAACACCGCGCCGCGTCCGCCCCGCAGACTGCAACCGCCCAGCACGGCAGCGGCAATCGCATAAAGCTCATAAAACGAGCCAGTCGAGCCGGGTTGCACCGAGTTCAGTTCCAGTGTGAACAGCACGCCCGTCAAGCCCGCCAATAACGAACAAATCACATACGCCAGAACCACCAAACGCTTTGTCCGCACGCCGCTGTACCGCGCCGCGACCTCGTTTTCGCCGGTCGCCAACAGATGTCGTCCCCAGACCAGGCGATTCAAAAGAATCCAGCCCGCGATCGCGACCAATCCCAAAATCAACCCGCTGACCGGAATCTCGATCCATGCCAAGTCCCACCAGTGGGCATCGGTCGATCCGATTCTGGCCACCAGCGGCAACGGGATCGAGAATGCGGCGCTTGTAAAAAGTGATTTGAATTCGGGCAGCGCCCCAAGCAATCCGACTTGATTGTCACCGGTCAATACGCGGGCGAGACCTCGATAGATCAACAACCCGCACAGCGTCACGACGAACGGTTGCAGGTTGCCCCAGGTGACGAGTAATCCGTGAATCAATCCAATCGTCGCCGTGATCGCGAGCACGATCGCGGTCGCCAAAAACGGATTGAGCGACTGGGTTTTCTGCCAACGCAGCGGGACGCCGGGGCGAAGCAACTGCAATCGATCGCGCAGCTCGACAAACTGCTGGTTGCCAACCTTGACGATGCGATCAACAATCATACTCGAGCGGCCCGACGTGCTGGCGAAGCTTAAGCGATCACCCGGCTTGATGTCGGGCAGCGGTTCAGCAAGCCGTAGTGCCGGACCGCGAAACGGTGCCTGGGCGGTTGCTCTGGTCTCGACGATCTCGCTTTCAAAATCCGTGTCGACAACATGCACGTTGACAATCTGAATCAACAGTACGCCGGTCAGGGCAATCAACGATCCGATCGATAAATCGATGCCGCCAGTGATAATAACGAGCGCAACACCGAGCGAGATCAAACCATACAACCCCGTATCACGAACGATCGAGCGCAAATTCGCCGGCGAGGCGAAGCTGGGTTCGATCCAAGTCGTGACCACGACGATGGCAAACAACAATAAGAAGATGCCGATGTTCTGGAACCGCACTTTTTATTCCCCCACCGCGAGTCGTAGGATATTTTGTTCCGTGATATGGTCACCAAGTAATTCACCTTGTATGCGACCATCATGCATCACAAGTACGCGATCGGCGATTGTGATGACTTCTTCCATATCGCTTGACGCCATCAGGATCGCAACGCCGTCGGCAACCAATCGCAGCAGAATGGAATAAATCTCGTGGCGTGCGGCGATGTCGACGCCGCGCGTTGGTTCGTCGAGCAACAGCACCTTGGGTCGCTCGATCAACCACTTGGCGATGGCAATCTTCTGTTGATTGCCACCTGACAACGTCGCGACCACGGTCTGCTGCGTTGCGGTCTTGATGCCCAGCGAAGTGACCTGCGTCGCGGTTTGGTCACGTTCCCAGCTTGGCCGGATCCATGGATTCGCCGGTGCACGATCCAACGTCGCCAGCGTTGCGTTGACTCGCACTGACGAATCAACGAGCAAACCTGTTGCCTTGCGATCTTCGGTGACCATCGCCAATCCAGCATTGATCGCGTCACGAACATGATGTTGGCAAAGCACCTTCGCATCGACCTGCACCTCGCCGCCAACGGACCGCCGCACACCAAAAATGGTTTCAAGTGTCTCACTGCGCCCAGCGCCGATTAAACCAGCCAAGACGACGATCTCGCCACTGTGTGCCTGGAGGTTAAGCGGCGGAAACAAAATGCCGCCGACTCCTTCGACGCGCAAGCCACGAACATGCAATCGCACCCTTTGGCCTGGGCCTCGCGGCGGCTTGGCCAACGGTTGCGGATCGCGTCCGACCATCCGACACACCATCGCATCGTGTGTGATCGCCGCTGCCACAAGCGTACCGGCATTGCGTCCGTCACGTAGCACTTCGACACGATCCGCAATCCGCATGACTTCGGCCAAACGATGAGTGATGTATATCACGCTCACTTCATCACTGCGCAATTCATCGATCAATGTCATCAATCGATTCGTTTCCGTTTGCGACAGACTGCTGGTCGGTTCGTCCATGATCAACACGTTGGCACGAGTTGACAGCGCCTTGGCGATCTCGACGAGCTGCTTTTGGGCGATCGATAATGAACCCAACGGTACTGCCGGATTCACGTCGAGGCCAACCCTGGCGAGGTAAATTTGCGACTGCGAAACGAGGGATCGGCGACGGATCCAACCGGCCCAAGCAGGTTCACGGCCAAGAAACAAATTCTCGGCGACGGACAAGTTGTCGACGCCGTTCAACTCTTGATGAATCATCGCAATGCCGCGCCCAAGTGCCTCACCCGGCGTGAACAACTCGACCTCCGCGGAGTCCAACAACAATTTACCTTCGTCCGGCCGCTCGCTGCCCGAGAGAATTCGCATCAACGTGCTTTTTCCCGCACCATTTTCCCCCACCAGCGCTAGCACTTCGCCGGAAAAAAGGTCGAGATCAATGTTGTGTAGCGCGCGGACGCCGGGAAACCGTTTGCCAACCTTGCGCACCGCGAGTCGCGGAATGCACGCACGGGAACCCGAGGTCGATGAGTTGTCAATCAATGGAACTACACGAACAGAATGAGATGCACAGACCAGAAGAACGACGTACCGACATGCCGACGGCGGATTTGATCATGTTACATCCGACACAATCGCAACACAGCTCAGGACGCATCGCAAACTCGTTCAGGCTGCCATTTTTTTGAACCTAAGCCCCATCGGTTTGGTCGATAGCAAAAAATAGGGCACCGTTTGTTGAGAGAGGGATTGTATCGATGACCATCGTTGAACCGAATTTACAAGCGATTCACTCGACCTCGCGTTCGGCTGGGCGCACGGCGTCACAATCGACCCATCCGACAAGTCGCATACTTAGCGAAACGGCGCATGATCTACGATCTCCGCTGGCATCCGTTCGTGAGTCGATTCGCGTTGTTGCCGACGGTGCAATTGGCCCAATCAACGAGATGCAATTCCAGGTTCTGATCGATGCGGTTGATGTTTGCGATTCAATGCAGCGGCTCGTTGCTGACATGCTCCAGCTCGAACGATTGGAAGCCGGCCGAGCGCGGGCGACGCGCTCCTGGTTCGACCTGTTGCCGCTGCGCCACAGCGTCAATACAACTTTGGCCGCGACGCTTCGTGCTCGGCATATCTCCATTATTTGGGACGGCATCGAAACAGCCACTCCGCGAGTGTTTGGCGATCCTGACAAGATTTGTCGCTTGTTGACCAATCTCATTTCAAACGCCGCTCGCGAAACGGCTGAGCATCGCCACGTGATGGTCCGCGCCAAGACCAATCAAGATGGCGATACGCTGAGGCTTTCCGTGATCGACAGCGGTCGCGGCATGAATCCTCAAGAATGGATCGCCGTGGCCGATCGAGGTGTTAGCCAAACCGGAGGCGAAGGTTTGGGTTTGTCGATTTGTCGTCAATTGGCGTCGGCTCATCACTCGGCGCTGACGATCCTGAGTCGCGTTGGCACCGGGACCGAGATCAGCTTCGAGCTGCCGATTGGCGGTGCGGTTGCCGTGGCCAATCACTGGACGCGGTGGCGCTCACAACACTCCATCAAGATCACGCCGCGTCGCCGCACCGGTGACCAAGCCGATACGCAAGCGGGCGCGGGGGCAATCCGGTCCTTTGCACTGGATGACTCCGAATTGAGCTTGATGCATTACGAAGGTCCACCGCCACGCCACCCAGCGACATGTGTATTGATGAGCGTCACGGCGGGGGCCGCGCTGCAAGGCAAAGCAATCGCGACGTTTGATGAACGTTTGCATCGCGATCAACTGGCGTACGATCTGGTGTATCGCATTGCCGAACGTCGCTGGGTTGTCGTTTGGGACGCGAACGAGGACGAGGCAATCGAACGGGCCGAACGATTGTCTACGCCCGACCGCGAACTCGGCGTGCTGCGCGTTAACTGGTCAACACCACGCGTCGTGCGATTAGACAATCACCAGGCAACCACGACGATCGCCGATACGTTAACTCGCGAAGCGCTAACCGAGCGTGAGCCCGTGGGGATGATCGACGACGATATGATCGGCGAAGGAAAAACGAAGTTCGCACCGTCAGCGGTCCCCGCACAGCGGCTGCAAGCCGAGCTCGCTTACCTGGCTGGTAAAGCCGGCCTGCAATCAAAATCATTCTTGCGCCAGGCACTTCGTTTCCAGCCCACCCGCCGCCAGTCTTAATCGTCGCCCAGCTACGTTTAACTGGGTGTAATCCTCAAGCGAACGCTCGCTACCGTGATCCCTACGGCTTTCCGCTGCTAGTCGGGTCATCGTTCGGCTTCGATTTCAATCCGCAGATCGATCGTATACGGATCGTCAGCGATGCCGACCAAAACTTTGTTGCCAATCCAATCACGGGTGACGCGAATGTTGCCACAACGACACCAGTGGCGTACATCGCTGGCGACGTTAACTTTGGCACGAATCCAAACGTTGTGCATCATGCGTACTCCGGCAATGTGATTGGCCAATTGGCACCTTCAAACCAATTGTACGCAATCGATACGGCGCTCGATATTTTGGTGACGCAGGCCAATAATGCTGGGACGCTGGCTACGGTTGCTGGTCCTGGTCTGGGTATCAATGCGACGGATCTAGGTGGCTTCGACATTTCGTCGACTGGGCTGACCACTGGCATCGGGTTTGCCGCATTTACTGACATACCCGGGTCGTCGTCGCTGTACACAATTTCACTTGCCAATGGCGTCGCCACAAGCTTCGGAACGCTACCGTTTGACATCGCGGGCTTGACCGTCGTCGCAGTCCCTGAGCCGACCTCGATGGCGCTAATTGGCATCATGTCGATCGGCGGCGTAGCGTATCGCCGTCGGCGACGCGCCGCACCGGCGGCCAACTAAAGTTGCCGATCAAAAGTGTTCCACGGCGGTCCCCGCCGTGACGGCCTACTCTTCCAACTCCCTCTCCCACTCACCCAAGCATCTGAGCACTCGCCCCCAGTGGCGCATAAACCTCTGGCTGGCAAGTCAGCACGATTATTTGCAAACCCCTTGTCGCCGCGCGGTCAAGCATCCGCTGCAACCGATCGACGCGACCGGCATCGCTGTTGGTAAACGCGTCGTCGAACACTAACGGCAAACAACCATCGGGTTCGTCCTGCGCCAAGACTTCGGCCATCGCTAAACGAAACGCGGCGGCAACCTGCTCCTTCGCACCACCGCTAAGGGAACTGAACAGGAACGTTCCGCCGCTGGCCGCAGATCGCGAGAATTGAAGCTCCTTGAACTTGTCGTCCTCAAGTTTTACCTCCGCACTAGCTTCGGGACCAAATACGCATTGCAAATAGCCCGTAATGGCTTCGGCCAGCGGCTGCGTAAACAGATCCGATAGCTGGCTTTGCTGCTCCTTGAACAACCGATTGAGCAACACAACCGCATCAGCCTTGCGTTGCACACCGCCGAGATAACGTTGCGACGCGTGAGCTTTCGCGTTTGCGGTCGCATGTTCGGCATGAGGGTCATCCACGCCATCGGACCGCAACAATTGCTTTGCCAACTCGATACGCGTCTGCAGTTCATTTTGTCGTTCTTGGCTGCTCTGGATCGCGCGGTCGATCCGGACTGAATCCGCGTTTAGCTCTTCGGGGCCTAGCTCGCCGATTGCCGCCTTAATGTCGTCGAGCGATTTTTTCGCTGTATCCAATGCTGAGCTCGCGGCGATCATTGTCGCGTTTCGCGTCGCATCATCGCCATGGGCTTCGGTCAATAACTTCAATTCAATCTGTTGATCGCGCAGACTTTCGCTGTTCGCAGCGACAACGGTACGAAGTTGCCTGGCTGACGACTCGAGTGCCTTCAGTTCAGCCTTGGCAGACTTCAAGCTCGCCTGAAGCGCCGCCACATCGCTTTCCCTAATCGCCAAATCCTCGGCGAATCGCGCGAACATCTGACGTGCATGCGCCGAGTCTTTGGGCATGGGTGCGACGGCCATTTCGGCGGTCTTGCGTTCCAAGCTGGCGGCCAATTCTTGCAATTGATAGGCCACGTCGCGCTGTTCGCCGGCAACGCTATCTGCGTCTATCCCCGACAACTCAGCCTGGACCGTTGCCCGCTTGTTTGTCAGAGATTGACGCGCGGCAAAGACCTCGATGGCCTCTTCGACCGACCCGACCTCGAGATCGCACAAGCCCTGGTGTAATTTCGACTCGGCTGCATTCACCGCTGCGCGTGCCGACGCTAACGACGTTCCGCCGCCCGGAGTAATTCTTAAACGCACGGCTGAACCAATCGTGACTGCCGAATCTTCGGTGACGATTTGTGTTTCACCAGGCGCGACCGGCGCACCGTCAACCAGTACCGTTTCTTTCGCCGCAACCACTTCGATCCCTGCCGCCATCGCCTGGAGAGTCGTTATCGCCGCAGCAAGTTTTGCGTCAAGACTCTGCAATTTTTTCAAGCTCGTCTGGTCCACTGGCGGCAACTTGGCCAGTCCTTCGTCATAGCTCTGAATCAGATTGCGGCGATTTTCAATCACTGCGGCGCGATCGTGCAACTTTGCTTCGCGATCCTTGAGCACATAGTAGCGCACCGATAAATCCGCGACTTGATGACGTGATCGCGCCACCGCAGCCAGCTCCGCTGCAGCGATCTGCTTGGCTTCGAGTGACTGCACGGACTGGTCCGTGACCTGCAATGCATATTGTGCCGATTCAAGCTTTTCGCTTTGCGGTTCGAGCTGTTTCGTCAGGGTTAAAACGGACTGCTGTAGCTTTGTAATTGAAGTCAATACGGTTCCCAGACGCATGCGCTCACGCTGGGCACCTTCCACGACATGTTCCTGTCCAACCTCGCGATGCTGAAGTTCAAGCAACTTCGTCGACTTGGCCTGTAGTTCCGCCGCCGTATCTTTCAGCTTCTTGAGGCTGGCGCGAACGGTTACCAATTCATTGGTCGCATCATCAAACTGGTTCGCGGCGGACTCGAGCGACTGCAATCTTTCGGTTGCCAAGGCGAGCGTGATCTTGGCTTGTTCGGCATCGCTGGTCGCCCGTTCCAACTCCGATCCAACTTTGATACGGTTCGTTTTTGTGAACAATAAATCCATTGCATCAGCAAATCGATTGGCGACCTGGGCATCGAGCGCCGACTGCAGCACGGCGCTGCCGCCCATCGATTGCAAGCGGGCCACGAGGGTATCCTTCTGCGCCGTCGCTTGGCTCACCGGATCGACTCCCGCCTCGCCTTGCCAGACCCACAAATGCGACCACTGTGCCAATCGCGTCGTTGCATTCGTCGCCGCATCATACCCAAGCAAACGCGCCAGCTCGGTCTCTGCGGCGTCACCGCGCAGCGCTGGCGAGTTGGCGCGGGTTAACGTCGCGCTGTCCTTGCCAAATTGTTTTCGCAGAGTCCATGATTGACCTCCAGCCTCGAATTGTAATTCGACCTCGGGCACGCCAACGTGAACCATTGACCGCATCAGCTCATACGGCTTGCCGGTACCTTTCGCCTTTAAGAATAAGACTCGATGAATCGCTTCGATAAGCGTGCTCTTGCCAACCTCGTTCGGCCCGCCAATCAAGGTTCGAGAGCGATCAAACGAGATCATAAACTCGCGATGCACGCGATAGTTACGAACACAAACCGAAATCAAACGCATGAAAATTTTTTCTCAAACCGTATGGCAAACCGCAAACAACTCGCGCAGTGCCACCCGCGCCACCGCAGCCTCATCGCTCTCGCCAACCGCCAAGTCACACAATCGCGTTGCCACTCGGGACACCAACGGATCGCCGGCGCGACAAGTCATTGCGTTGACTTCGTCCGCAGTCGGAGCCAATGTCGTTTGGTTCTCGAGCTTTAGCCTTATCAAACGCGATGTCCATGTATCAAGCAGTTGCTCTAACCTGGTTGCCGCAGCGATCCCCAGCGTGCCATTCAATTGCAGACGCAACAAGTCCTGGTTGACCCGCGCGCCAATCAGCCCCACTACCGTAGATTGTAACGCGTCGATCGCGTCATCGTCGGCGAAATCAAACGCCAACTCATGCCACCGGATCGCGCCCGATTTGATCTGAGTAATCTGAGATGAACGGCCACGCTCCGCATTGACGATCAACACGTTGCCTGGGTCATGATCACCGCCTTTGACAAACCGATCCAACTCGGGAGTGCCGCTGTACCAAGCGTCTGCTGCGACTTGTTTCGCGCCATGCCAATCGCCCAAGGCGATGTAATCGAACTCCGCCGCCGACAATCGGGCCAGGTCAAGGAAATTGACCGCATTGCCATCGGATTCGTCATCGTCACTGAATCCACCGAAGTCAGTCACCGATCCGTGAGCAATCACGATTCGCGGCTTGTCTCCGAACCGTGCCAGGTCTTCGGGGAAGCGCAACCACTGCGTCAAGTCACTGGACTCGTGACGCCTGAGCAGCGGACACGGTAACAAAACGGCAGTGTCGATTTCAATCGGCTCGGGCTGCAATAGCACGCGTAGGTTTGGTGCCAACGCGTCGCGCTCACGTTCAAAAAACGCTTGCTTCCAGACGCCACCTGTTCCACCATGATCGTGATTGCCAGGAATCACAAACACCGGTACCTGCAGCGCCCCGATCTCGCTGCACGCCGCCGACAGCGTCATCTTTGATGGACTCGATGAATCAAACAAATCCCCGGCGACAACCACAAACGACAGCTCGTGCTCGACGATCCAGGTCGCCATCCGACGGATCACCATCAGCCGCTCGTTCTGTAAATGTGCCCGTTTCTCGGGATCGGGAACACTGGCAAATGGTTTGCCCAGTTGCCAATCCGCTGTGTGCAAGAATTTGACCATTGTCGCTCCCCCAAAGCATAACGCCACCATTTCCAATAATCAAAAAAAGCGAGCGATGATCGCTCACCGCTCGCTTTCTTTAATCTTCATTCCGCTGCGTAATCGCTCGGCTACTTAGCGCCGACCAACTCGGCCTTTTTCTTTGCCGCGATGATCTCTTCTTGGATACTCGTTGGCACGCGTCGATACGTCGCAAACTCCATCGTAAACGTTCCTTGACCCTGGGTCATGCTGCGCAAGTCGGTAGCGTAGCCAAACGTTTCGGCCAACGGTACCTCGGCGGTCGCCACGCTGATCCCATCGCGAACGTCTGTGTTAGTAATCAACCCACGGCGGCTGATAATGTCGCCGACGACGGGACCTTGAAAATGCTCGGGGCACTCGACTTCGATATTCATGATCGGTTCCAGCAACACCGGGGCCGACTTGGCGAAATACTCGCGGAAGCAACCTTGTGCCGCCGTGTAAAACGCTTTTTCCGAACTATCGACGTCATGGTATGAGCCATCTTCCAATTGGATTTTGGTTCCCACGACGGGAAATTCTGCGACCGGACCTTTGGTCAAAGAATCGCGGAAGCCTTTTTCCACCGCTGGAATAAACTGCTTTGGAATCCGGCCACCGACGACCTTGTCCTCGAACTCGAAACTACCTTCACTGCTCGACTCAATCGGGATCAATCTACCAACGATGTGTGCATACTGGCCCGAACCGCCCGTTTGCTTCTTATGCTTGTAGTTGAACTCGGTTTCGCGAGTTGGACTTTCTCGATAACTGACCTTCGGTGCGCCGACTTCGACATCGACCTTGTATTCGCGTCGCATCCGCTCGACGTAAACGTCCAGGTGCAATTCACCCATTCCGCTGATCAGAATCTCATTCGTTTCCTCATCCGTAAAGACGCGGAACGTCGGATCTTCCTTGCGAAATCGTTGCAGCGCCTTGGCCATTTTGTCGGCATCGGCGCGGCTGGTTGGCGTGACCGCAACCTTGATCACCGGTTCGGGAATAAACATCGATTCGAGCGTACAATAATCTCGCTCGGTCGCATAAGTATCGCCCGATGCCGAATCAATTCCCATCACGGCGATAATATCACCGGCCGATGCACCGTCGATGTCTTCGCGTTTGTTAGAGTGCATGCGAACCAAACGGCTGAACCGTTCTTTGCGACCGGTTCGCTGGTTGGTGTAAGAATCGCCTTTGACGATCTTGCCCTGATAAACACGCATGAACGTCAATTGGCCAAACGGATCGTCAACGATCTTAAACGCCATGCCAACAAACGGAGCATCGGGATCGGGCTTGAGCTCGATCTTCCTCGCTTCGTCCTTAGGGTCCTTGCCGCGAATTTCTCGTTCCAGCGGGCTGGGCAAATACCTGAGCACGGCGTCGAGCAACGGCTGAACACCCTTGTCCTTGTAGGCGCTGCCCAAGAACACCGGCGTCGCCCCAGCCAAAACCGCAGCACGCGCTACCTTATAGATCAAATCCGTTGGAACGGCTTCTTCGCTGAGTAACAGTTCCATCATTTCGTCACTGTACATCGCCAAGGCTTCGAGCATTTTGCCACGGTAATCATCGGCTTCGTCCTTTAAGTCCGCCGGGATCTCACCTTCGTGAACGACTTCGCCCTTGTCACCGCTGAACGTAATCGCCTTCATCTCGACCAAATCGATCACGCCACGGAAGTTCTCCTCGGCACCGATCGGAATTTGCATCATGAAAGCTTCGGCGCCCAACTTGGTACGCAATTGCTCGCAAACGCGAATCGGGTTGGCACCGGTGCGGTCCATTTTGTTGACGAACGCCAAACGCGGCACCTGATAACGCTTCATCTGGCGATCGACCGTGATCGATTGGCTTTGCACGCCACCCACGGCGCATAAAACAAGTACCGCGCCGTCCAAAACGCGCAGGGATCGCTCGACCTCGACGGTGAAGTCCACGTGACCGGGAGTGTCGATCAGGTTGATGGGGTAGTCCTTCCAAACCACACTTGTCGCGGCCGACGTGATGGTGATTCCACGCTCTTTTTCAAGTTCCATGTGATCCATCGTCGCACCGTCGCCATCGCCACGGACTTCTTCGATTTTGTGAATTCGACCGGTGTAAAACAAAATACGCTCGCTCAGCGTCGTTTTGCCCGAATCGATGTGCGCGCTGATTCCGATGTTCCGCAGATTCTCCAACTTCATCTCAATCACCTAACAAAATGCCCTGTCGCCTTGAATTCATCGGGCCTAGCGTGAAGGACGGCTTCACACTGGGCCGAAGGGCGCAGAGTCGAACCAATGAACGGGTCAATGCCCGACTGTCTAAAGGCCATTTCCGCTGGAAATGTCTCGCGACGACGGACTGAGCGGCATGCGGGAAAGAATGGCACGCTAACTGCATACCTCCACCCCAAGGCAAAGTATCGCAAAGGATTGCCTAATGCGAAAGGTCAAAGCAACCGGAATGCCCACCAAAGCGGCAAGATTTGGTTACGCCCACGCGACGCTTCGTCCCAATTGAGAATTAGGGTCTGCAATGGGAGCGCAGTATTAAGGCAGGAATCCAATCGGCCCGGTCGAGGCCGCAGCGCCGTAGAAATTGCGGATGTTGGGTAGAACATCCTCCAATCGATCGTTTGGAACTCCGAACCAGAGCGCCAACTCAGCGTTGTATTCGTCCACCGAGGTCGTAGGAATCAGGACTCCGTTACCAAGATCCAGGTTGTTCGTCTTCAACGACGCCGGGTAGTCACCGTAGACCTTGCCTGTGGTGCTAGTTCCGTTGACCGCACCGCCCATCACCATTTGATTGCCACCCCAGGCGTGGTCACTGCCGTCGCCATTGGATTTCAGCCGTCGTCCAAAGTCCGAAGCAGTAAACAAGGTGACGTTGTCTGCGACGCCTAGCCCCGTCATGGCGGATTGGAATGCGCTGAGCCCGTTACTCAATTGCGGTAGCAAATTGTTATGGGCATTGATCAAGAAGTCGTGATTGTCCCAACCACCGAGGCCAACAAAGAAAATTTGGCGGCCATGACCAAGGTCGCTGCGCGCCTGGATCAATTTGGCGACCATACGCAGACTGTTACCGAAGCCGGTGGTGCCAAAAGTGTCATTGGGTAGCGCCGCGACGGTCAGGTCGTTGATCTCCTGGGCCGCGTCAATGCTCAGTCGTTTGTTCCGTGCCATCGTGCGGTGTAGCAAATCGCTGTACATCGAATCCAGTCCACCGGTGCCGACGGGATAGACCTGATCGATTATGCTGCGGTGAATGCGGTCAAGCTTATTCGTTGGTACGCCGAGATTATTTGCGGGTCCAAGGTATCCCGATAACGTTGTAGCGCCTCCACTGCCAACGACATAGGGCACCACCGAAGTACCGGTTTGGAATAAATTTAGCGAGCCAATCGCCAAGTTCATCGAAACATTTGGATTCGAATTTGTGCTGGCGTTTAGCAAGTCAGCCATTCGTCCACCCCAGCCTGATGCCTGGGACCGGCTTTGTGGCCGCGACGATTGCCAGTGTTGCTGGAGGTCGGCGTGTGAGAAAAGGCCGAGCGGTTTTTGGGTCGCCGGGTAGGCGGTCGTTGATGCTGTGGGCTCGATTAAGCTGCCGACGTTGGCAATAAATGCCAAATTTCCTGAGTCATACAAAGTCTTCACTGCAGACATCGCCGGATGCAAGCCGAAGTTTCGGCCACCAATACCGCCATCGATTTGCAGCAACCGCGCAGGGCCACCGGCCGGCGGCACTCCATCGCGAGGTAACGCAATTCCAAGGGTTGGGTTTGCCGGATCGTCGCTAATCAACCCGCCTCGGATGGAGACATAGTCGTTGTATTCAGCCCCATCATACGGCGTCAACACGTTAAAGCTGTCAATGCCGCCGAGCAAGAACACGCAAACGAGTGCCTTGTAGTCATTAGCGCCAACGTTCGTATCGGCCATTGCCGCGCCGGTCAATTGCAGACTGAGCAATTGCGACAAGATCGACGTCGATCCCAAGGCGGCACAACCGCCGGAGAGCTTCATGAACTCGCGGCGCGATTGTTCGGTCGTGGGACGTCGGTTGGCTTCGATTCGTGAATTGAATTTGGACATGATAGACCTGATGAAAAGAGAAGAAATGTGTCTTACGGGACGATCAAACAATAGGGCGAATTGACGACCGCCATGATCGCACCGAGCGCACGATCGCGATCGTCGCCGCTGGACGCATTAGGCGAGTGCTTGATCATCGATTTAATGACGACGTTCTTGAAGCTTTCGGACATCGAACCACTACACAGCACGGTATCCAGGTGCGCCATCAACTTGCCGAGTTGAGCGATTTTTCCGGCGGTCGTTGCCCCGCGGGGAAACTTTGCAAGCGCAATTTCGTCCGCGAAATCAAAGTTGACCCGGAACGTAACTGCTGGACTACCCGCAGGTGTGTAGAGATTCACTTGGTAAAAGCCGTTGATGATGTCGCTGCGATATCGGTTCTGCCAACTATTGGCGACAACGCCGGTGAGAATCTGAAACTCCGGAGCGACCAATCGTCCGCCTGGAATTGATGGCGATGGAGTGTTGTCAGGCAGATAGCCCGAGGGCTGGAAGCTCGGCAGGTAGAAGTTGAAAACACTCGGCGACCGATAGGGACCTTGACTCCACTGTCCTGAAATATCCGTCATATTTAATCGCGCGGCTTCGGGCGTTGTGCCGTTATATTTCTCAAATTGACGCATCCAAGCGGCGTACATGATCGTGGGCTCGATCATCTTGTTGCGCTCATGCCCGCCACCGGTGACGATCAATTTCACCGAGGGGCTCGTTACGGTTTGCATTTGCAACGAATCCCAGGCCTCGGGATCAACCAGAATTGCCTTCATCACGGCTTTGAAGTTGCCTTTGTTCGCCAGCCCGCCGCTGCCGTTGAATGCCGCCGAAACTCGCGAGATATAGTCCTTTGATGGGTTGGACCGAACAAATCGTTGAATCAACAGGCGGCTGATAAACGGTGCGACGTTCGGATGGGAGTAGAGGTTGTTCAGCCCGTCTTGAATATCCGTATTCGCATTGGTCCGATTACTTGGACTTACGTATCCGTTGAGCAGATTCTTTGCTCCAAAATCGTGCTCGTTGTTGTGAGTCCGCATTGGATTGAGGTAATCCGCCGGGCCGCTGGTGATCGAGGTGCTGCCCGCGTAATTGAATCCGGTGAACAGTCTGGCGAACTCCGCGATCGTCGCGCTATCGTAAGTCGGGATCGATTCACCAACAGGAATGGGTTCGCCATCGGGACCCACGTCGCCAGCGATAGCGAGGCGGTCGGTGCCATCGGGATTTAATTCATACAACCCAATCGAAAACAGTTGCATGACTTCCCGTGCATAGTTCTGGTCGGGAACCGTCGTTGCGGAAGCCTTGCGATTGCGCAAGTGGCTGAGCCAGATGCCCATGATCGGGTGATACGTGACATCGCCCAGCAGGTCGCCGTATGTACCGTCAAGGTTGCCGAGCATCATGTCGTAATAGCGACTCAGTCCGTACCAGTACGGTAGGTTTGGTTGGTTCGTTGGCGTTTCGACGAAGTTGAAATTATTGCCACTGTCACCGACGACGCAAATTTGTAGCAGCGCCCAAGCCAAGCGTTGTTTCAACTGGTCCGGGGCGCGAACGGCATTCGTCCACCACGCGTGGTAGCGATAACGAACAATGCTGATATTCGGCTCTTTCTTGTTGGTGAAGCCATCCGCCTCGTGCATTTGCGTGATCAATGGAGTGTGCAGCGAGGGCGCAATGGCGAATTGCGTATCAATCCATTCTTCCGCAGCGGCGACGACACCGATTTGGCCCATGCGAGTCGCTAACGCATCGATCTCCGATTGTCTCGGACCGAAGGTCGCATGTCGTAGAAACTGATTAGCCCGTAACTTGAGCGTCAGTGTGTTCGCTTCAGCCGTCGAGGCAACGGGATAGGTGCCTGCTAGGCCTCGCTGAAAAAACACGCAGGACTGCAAAACAACCAGACCAACCAACAACACTTGACGCATCATCGCGCTCCCGAAACTGGCAGACCGAGGATTAGGATAGTGAGTAGATTAGTGGACTAATTTGCCGATTAAGTACAAATGCAGCGCCTAACCGCCTCAACTATCGCAAAATATCCACCGCCATTGTCGGCGTCAATATCGTAGAATCCCGCAAATTACGGAATTTGCCTAATTCACATCATTTGGGATGGTGACCGTCTCCCAGCGAGCCTGATTGAGTGGATATCGCTCATGGCGTGTTCTGGCGCATCCATTTCAACGTTCCCGCGAGGTCCTTGGCGAGCTTCGCATTGTCGCCAATGACGTTTGTACGCTCGCCTGGGTCTTTGTCGAGATCGTATAACTGGGCCGTCGCGTGATTGCCCAGTTCAATCGATGTGGTCTTGGCAAACGCGGCCCCCTGGGATGGTTCAATGTATTTCCAGTTTTCCCAGCGCAGCGCCAGGCAACCGGATTGTTCGACGAGTGAACGTCGCCCCGTGGCGTCTTTGCCAATCAGCGCCGCCACCTGCTCTTGGCTATCGACACATTGACTTGGTGTCAGCGTGACGCCCAGGATGGATGCGATGTCAGCGCAAAAATCGACTTGGCTAACCAATGCACCGGAGACTTCGCCGGCGGCAATCGTACCCGGCCAGCGGGCGATCATGGGTACTCGCGTACCGGCCTCGAAAGCGCTGTACTTGCCACCACGCAAGCCGCCGGCCGGATCGTGATTGCCAAGTTTACTGACCGACTCGTCGTGATATCCATCGTCGACGACGGGACCATTGTCGCTAGTAAAGATGACGAGCGTATTGTCCGCCACACCAACCGACTCGAGTTGCTGCATGACTTCGCCGACGCACCAATCGGCCTGCAGAATCACATCCCCGCGCGGGCCCATCGTGGTCTTGCCCACAAACCGTTGATGTGGCATTCGAGGAACGTGAATGTCGTGCAACGAGAAAAACAGAAAGAACGATTCTTTTGCGGCAGCTTTGCGCCGAATGAAATCGTTCGCTCTCGTGGTCAACGTATCGGCCATGTCTTCGTCCACCCACCGCGCCGCCTCTCCACCGCTCATATAACCAATTCGGCTAACGCCATTGTGGATTGTATTGTCGTGCCCATGACTTGGCTTTTGCTTGAGCAGATCGGGGCGCTCGGCTCCTGTGGGATCGTCGCCAATCGGCTTTCCATAACTAACCACAAGCGGGTCTTCAGGAACCAAGCCGACGACGTGATGATTTTCGACGTAGACCGTAGGCACGCGATCTCCCGTCGCGGGTACCAGGAAACACTCATCGAAGCCAAGTTCCAGCGGCCCCGGCGCGATTTTCTGGTTCCAATCGATCTGGCCATTTCCGAGCCCGAGGTGCCATTTGCCGATCACCGATGACTTCAGCCCGGCTTCGCGAGCAATCGAAGCCATGGTGGTAGCTTCGGTATCGATGATCAGCGGCGCATTGCCGGCGGCGATTCCGGTGCCCTGCTGTCGCCAAGCGTAACGTCCCGTCAACATCGCGAAACGCGAGGGCGTGCAAGTGGCGGCGGTGCTGTGCGCATCGGTGAAACGGATGCCTCCAGCGGCCAATTGATCCAGGTGCGGCGTGGTAACGGCCGTCGCCCCGTAACAACTTAGGTCACCGTAGCCGAGATCATCCGCGTAGATGAGCACGATGTTGGGTTGGTTGATCGCGAGCGCACGCTGGGCCGGACCTAGTAACGCAATCACAACCAGGACGCCAAAAATTTCAGCTTTCATTACAGATCACTTTTGTTGCAAATCGACGTGCTGCTAAACCAAATATGCATTAAACCAAATATGTATTTTGCTTGATCGCCGGGATTGGCTTGGTCAGCGCGGCAAGTGCCATTTTGTCGAGTGCAAACATAGGATTAATCTCGACAAGCACACCTGGCGCGACCTTGGTTCCGGCAGCTTCTAACCACTGACGGTACAGGTCGCTGATCGCTGCCCTGGCTTGATCCGGCGTATCGGTGGCCGCACCGTTGGCGTTCTTGACGGGTGCAAACACTTCGCCGGCATTACCTTCGACGACAAATGCGTTTTCAGCGTGCGGCAGCAAGTCAAAAATGAACCGCTCGAACTTAATTGCGTTCGGCTTCTGAGGCGCAACGGCCTCGCCGGAATCATCGACAAAGAAAACCACTTTGGACGCGCGGTGAAACGGCAAGGCATCGCTGCGCTTGGCCGCGCGAATGAGAAACTTGGTGTCAATGACGTGAACCGCAATGTTTCCCGCCCACAGTTTCAGTTCGCCCGTCGGCGTTAATTGCTCCGCTGCATCGCTTGGTAAATCGCTATACTCAATGATCTGCACACGGCCATCGACCACGATGACGTTGCCAACTTTTTCGGTGGCGAAACGCTTGCGAACGACCTGCGTCGTCATCTCGCTGCCACTCATCAAATGGTGGCCAAGCAAATCGGGATCACACAACGCGACGAGCGGATTATCAACTTGCACATAGGACAACAAATCGACGCCGCGCGAAGTTGCATCCGCCAAGCAACCTGATTTTTCGAGTGCCGAAACCGTGCCGCCGTGGCCATCGGGGCTGAGGGCAAGTGAATCTTTGCTCTCCAACAACAGCTTACCGTTGGCCGCATCGACAGCGGGCATGGTGCCCTGGCAAAAGATCTTGACGTTGGCGGGATCGAGCCCCAAGTAGCCATTTGCTTTCCAGTAGTCGACCGTCTCGTCGTGCGTCGCGGGGCTGGTCATCAAATACAACGGAACGACCGTGCCATATCGCTTCATTGTCGCCCGCAGCCGGTCGGCGAAGAATTGAAACAACGTGCGACCGGATATCGGACCGATCGAAAACATTCCTTTGGGATGCTCGAAGCCGAGTCGAGTGCCTTGGCCGCCGGCTACGATCACCGCCGCGACGCGACCAGCCGCGAGAGCCGCTTCGCCTTGAGCCCTGGCCTCGCTTGGCG
>JBGSVE010000105.1:0-6687 GCA_041753075.1 Pirellulaceae bacterium | reverse complement strand
GGCCAATCGTGGACGACTGCTGCCGCCGCCAACATATCGCTGCACCAAACCAATTCGCGCCGCCGGCACGTAGATCGTTGTGCCTTCATCAAATTCGATCGCCAAATGCTCCTGCTGTTGGCCATTTTTTTCGATGTGTTTGAGGCCGCGATACAGCCCAATGCCATACGACAAGTGAACGACAAGATCGCCGGTTTCGAGCTGGGTCAGACTGTCGATCGGTTTGCCGCGAGCACGACTGCGTCCACGGCGAATCGGGCTGCGATGGAACAACTCGGCTCCGGTCAACACCAGAACCTTGTCGTCGACAAGCCGAAATCCGCCGCTTAAGTCGGCGACCACCAAATGCAACCGGCCGCTGCGTTGGGCGTTGGTGTCGGCCAGCAATTCGGTCAATCGTTCACCGTCCGCCGGTGTATCGCCAACGACAAACACATCGTGCCCGGCGGCGATTGAATCAACCCGCTCGCGTGTTTGGTCAATCGCACCGGCGAAGCTTTCGACCGAGGTTGTCCGCAGATCCAACTGCCAATCGCCGGTGGCCTCGCCGAGCGTCGCAGCGGTCGCAATGCGGTGCTTGTGCAGCGACTTGATCAACCCGTCGAAGTCGATGAACTGTGACGTATCAGCGATTCGAGCCAAAAGCGACCCCGCCGATTTTTTGCATTCACCCGGATCGATGACGAGCACGATCGTGTCAGCCGGCAGATAATCGGCCAGCGGTCCGGTTGCGTCCTTGCCGCCTCCGACCGCCGCGATTTCAACCGACGTCAACGGCTCGATGCTGCGCTGGCTCGCCGGGTCAAACCGCCGAATCGACTCGATCTCGTCGTCGAACAATTCGATCCGCAGCGGCGATGGCTGGTCGGGTGAATAGATGTCAAGAATGCCACCGCGTTGGCTGAACTCGCCTGGCAATTGAACCCCCGTCGTCGCTTTGAACCCCGCTGCGGCCAACCAGCGACGCAGCGACGCGTCATCGATTCGCTCGCCCACACGAATTTGCCGGGTTGCGCTGGCGACCGCGCTGGGTGTCGGCACCGATTGCATCGCAGCACCGACATATGTCGTCACGACCAGCGGTTGCACTTCGCCGCCGACCCGCGCACGCAATCGTTGCAGCACCTGCAATCGCTCGGCAAAATCGGCGTCGCGAATCGAATCGGGCGTGCCGTCGGTGGCGCTCAGGGGCAGGCTCAGCGAATCCGTGATGCCCAGCGCGATGCAATCCCCCGCAACGATGTCCGCATCAACGGCTTGGGGAACCAGCACCAAGACGTTGGCGGTGTGGCGGGCCAGGATGGCCGCCAAGAGGGCCCGCGTGCCGCCGAACACTCCATCAAACGCCAACGTTTGTGGCGGCTTCCAGCTTGGTATTCGCGCAGCCAACTGCAGCGACGCATTGACCAGGGGCGGCAGGTCGGCGAGCGAGCGAAGTTTGCCTTTGGTCACAGCGGCATCGCGAGCGTTTGGCTCGTGCGTCACATCGACTCCATGGACTGGGGTTTCGCAACCCAACTTGGGTTCACCATGGTAACGAGGTCCGCAATTAAGCCTAGTCCAGCGTCGTAGAACACTGTAGAAGCACTAACTCAGCAACTGCCTTTGCCGCACCGACAATTCGCTGATTCCCTTTTTTGCGGCGGCGATCAATTGTGCCAACTGGTTGTCGTCGAATGTGGCTTCTTCGCCGGTGCCTTGGATTTCGACAAAACGTCCCTGGCCCGTCATCACGACATTCATATCCACCCCGGCGGCGGCGTCCAACTTGTAATCGAGATCCAGCCAGATCTCACCCGCGACAACGCCGACGCTGACCGCCGCGACGCTGTCGCTCAGCGGTCCATTGCCGATTGTTGCGTCCGGAAATGCCACCGCGATCGCGTCGGCCAAAGCGATGAAACCGCCGGTGATCGATGCCGTGCGGGTGCCGCCATCGGCCTGCAGCACATCGCAATCAACAGTGACGCTGCGCTCGCCCAGAGCATCCAGGTCGATGATGGCCCGCAACGAACGTCCAATCAGCCGCTGGATCTCGGTCGTCCGACCATCGATTTTGCCGCTTCGATCGCGGCTTTTTCGCGGGCGAGTGCTGTGCGGCAACATGTTGTATTCTGCGGTCACCCAACCACGTCCCTTGCCGGCCATCCACGGCGGCACACCCTCTTGGATCGATGCTGTACACAACACGATCGTCTCGCCACAACGGTACAGCACGCTGCCGGGTGACGAGTTCAAGTAGTGGCGAGTGACTTCGACGGGGCGTAGTTGGTCGGCGGGGCGCGTCATCAACGGACTCATTGGAAAGACATGTTGTGGAAAATTGTCTGCGAAGTTTACAGGTAACCTAGACGCGCGAGAACGTTGTGTAATGATGAACCGGCAAAGAATCGCGCTTTGCGAACTGCGGCTTGTCGGAGCGACATAAGGGTGGACTGGGGTCGATTTGGGTGGCGAGTTTGCCGATTATGCAGACCGTCACGACTTTGATTGACCGAGCCCACACCGGATCGTCAGATACGTTGAGAGTCGGATAACCGGCGTGTCGAAGACACGTCGGCGAGCGCGGCGAGACTCGGAAACGGATGTTCGACTCGAACGGGATAATTCAACCGGATGACTGTCACTCTCAGATTATTTACTGGCGACTACGACGTGGCTCGAACCTTACGGATTGGTAGCCGTCTCGATAAATATCGATTGCTCCGAAAGCTGGGCTGCGGTGGCTTCGCGACTGTCTACTCGGCCATCGATCAAATCGAAAATCGCCATGTCGCCCTGAAGATTCCTGACGAGAAATTTGTCAGCAACCCGGCGTCGCTCGAAGACCTGCAACGCGAAGTTCGCATTGTCGCCAAACTGAGCCACGACAACATTCTGCAGCTCAAGGACGCGCGGTTCATCGATGGCCGCTTCGTGATGGTGTTTCCACTGGGCGAAGAATCGCTCGACGACCGATTGCATCGCCGATTGTCACGACAGACCGCCGCCGATTACGCCGCCCAAATGATCGCTGCCGTGGCGTTTGCACACAGCAACAAGGTGCTGCACCGCGACATCAAACCGGACAACTTCATTCTGTTCGCCGGCAACCAAGTTCGCTTGACCGACTTTGGACTGGCCCGAGTCCAAAACGGTCGCGGCAACGAATCGGCCAGCGGCACGTTGGGCTACATGGCTCCTGAACAAGCGATGGGCCATCCGAATTTTCGCAGCGATGTGTTCGCCCTGGGGTTGGTCTTATATCGCATGTTCGCAGGCGAATTGCCCACGTATCCGTTTGCTGCACCGCTGCCCGGTTTTGCCAAACTGCGTCGCGGCTTGAGTCAAGATTTCGTCGCCCTGATCCGCAAGTCGATCGATCCGACGCCGAGCAAACGATTTCGTGATGCGGTGGCAATGCAAAATGCGTTCATCGCGATTCGCAATCCGCTGGTGCCGGTGACCACTTCGCGGACTTCCAGTGCGACGACCAAAAAATCGACCCGCCAACGCCACGTCGCTTAGCTTTTGGTTTCGGCGGTCCCGCCAGCGACCAGCGTGCATGTGCAGTTTGCCGTCGCAATTCGCTTACCGCGTGAGTTGGTGATTTCGCAGCGGACAAAACCGATCCGCAGGCCGCGCTCAATGACTGCGGCCTGGGCCGTAATCCAACCTTCCTTAATCGGGCGGATAAAACTGACTTGCATGTCGATGGTGGAAAAGTCTTCGCTATCTAGCAACGTTCGCCCAAACGCAATACCCATCGCGGCGTCGGCGAGCGCGGCGATCAAACCACCGTGGACGCGGCCCATCGGGTTATGGTGATGCGATTTGCACTCCAAACGCACTGTCGCTTCGCCGTAGGTGCCCGGTTCGACTTGAAAGCCGACCAATCGCGAAATTGGCGCGGTGGCAAAGCGTTCAACATTGGCCGGCGGGGCCAGGTTGTCGTCGTTGGGCTGCGTTTCATTCGCCAACGGATTTACCCTGCAGCGTCAGCACGATGTCGCGCGGGGTGGCGTTGTTGCGATGTTCGCACAAATAAATGCCCTGCCATTTGCCCAGTACCAAACGTCCCTTCGAAACCGGAATCATCAAACTCGAACCCAGCATCGATGCCTTGACGTGCGCGGGCATATCATCGGGACCTTCGGACGTATGTTTATAAGGCAATGAATCAGGCACGACGTGATTCATCGCCGTTTCAAAATCTGCCAACACGTCCTTGTCGGCGTTCTCGTTCAAGGTCAACGAGGCACTGGTATGCTGGATGAAAACGTGCAGCAAACCGACGCGAACGGATCGAATCTCGGGGAATGATCGCTTGATCTCAGTGGTGATCAAATGAAACCCACGAGAGACGGCGGGGATCGAAATCGAACGTTGCGCCCACATAGCTTGCCCTGTTCCAGCTAAGACACTTGTAACGATCAATCGGGACAGCCGCAGCCAATTCCCGAAGACTGCGAATCGTAGCCGATAGGAGTGGATGGCGGCACCTCCCAAGACCGCAACCTCCCCCCAAAATTTGAACAGGAATCGCAATCATGTGGCGATCACTCTTTCTCGCCATCGGCACGATGATGATCATCATCGGCCTCGAGGCGATGTTGATCGATAGCGCAACGGTCTATGCTGCCGCAGAGTCATCGGCATCGGAATTCATCGACCCCAGCAGCACTCCCGCGGGCCAAACCCGAATCATCCGGCCCGGCGAGTGGTCACCGTGGGTAATACTCAGCTTCGGAGCCGTGGTCGTGCTGTACGCCTTCACCTTGCCCAAACGCTGGCACCGCCCCGCCGCAGGTTGAAGATCAAGTCGACGTTGTCGACTGCTTGTGGCTTACCCAATCGTAATTGGTGACCGGCAATGGCAATGGGCGACCATCTTTGTGGTGCAAGTCCACGGCCTCGTCTACGATTTCACATAGCTCGGCAAATACTGACTTGGGATCATCACCATGGCATCCGCCAAGCAGCGAGCGAGGACAGCACCCAATAAAACACCGATCTTCCTCCGACCAGTAAACTACTTTCGCGTAGCGACCTGCGTCACTCATTGCGACTTTTCTCTACTGCGGTTTTCACGATTCGCTCCTGGCATTTTTTCGCATCGTCCCCGAGTTCTCTCGAAATCGTCACGGGGTTGATCATGTTCGGGTGAACAAAGTTTCGATGGCTTATAGAAAACCAACTCGCGCCGTTGCAAACGGCTGAGCCTAAACTCGTCAACTACCAATTGTTTGCCAGCGGTTTCCTGTCCGAGCTTGACAGAATGCAGCTACAAATCCGCGAGTACCTCGGCCTACCGCAGCCATCGGTAATCGCGGATTGACGTTTAACGAATTGTTTTCTCAACCGTTAGTAACGGTAGTGATCGGGCTTGTAGGGGCCTTCGACCGGGACGTTCATGTACTCAGCTTGATCGGGCGTCAACTTGGTTAGCTTGACGCCGAGTTTGTCCAAGTGCAATCGCGCGACTTCTTCATCGAGCTTCTTCGGCAACATGTGAATCTTGACCTCGAACTGGTCACTCTTTTGCCACAGTTCAATCTGCGCCAAAACCTGGTTGGTGAACGAGGTGCTCATCACAAAGCTGGGGTGACCGGTCGCACAACCGAGATTCACCAAGCGGCCTTGGGCCAACACGATCACCGAGTTGCCGTTCTTAAACGTGTAACGATCAACCGCGCCAACTTCAGGTGGCTTGATCGAATTCTTGCTGACGCGCTTGGCGTTGACTTCACCTTCGAGCCAGGCAATGTCGATTTCGGTATCGAAGTGGCCGATGTTGCAAACAATCGCATCGTTGGGCATCTTTTCCAAGTGCTTGCCCAGGATGATGTCCTTGTTGCCCGTTGTGGTGACGTACAAATTGCCTTGCGTGCAGGCTTCTTCCATCGTCGTGACCTCGAAACCTTCCATCGCGGCTTGCAGCGCGTTGATCGGATCGATTTCGGTAACGATCACGCGACAACCATAACGCTGCAGACTGTGAGCACAGCCCTTACCGACGTCGCCGTAACCACACACGACCGCAACCTTGCCGGCCAACATCACGTCGGTGGCTCGCTTAACACCGTCGGCGAGCGATTCGCGGCAACCATAAAGATTGTCGAACTTGCTCTTGGTCGCCGAATCGTTGACATTGATCGCAGGAACCTTCAGCCTACCGGATTGCTCGAGCACGACTAGGCGGTGTATCCCGGCGGTGGTTTCTTCGCTGATGCCGCGAATGTTAGTCAGCAACTCGGGGTAACGGTCGTGAATCATTGCGGTCAAGTCGCCGCCGTCATCCAAGATCATATTGATCGGTTCGCCCGACGGGAAGTGCAACGTTTGTTCGATGCACCAATCGAACTCTTCGGCGGACATACCTTTCCAAGCGTAGACCGGAATTCCAGCGGCGGCGATCGCGGCGGCGGCTTGGTCTTGGGTGCTGAAAATATTGCAACTACTCCAGGTCACCTCGGCACCCAGCTCAATCAGCGTTTCAATTAAAACGGCCGTTTGGATCGTCATGTGCAGGCAACCGGCGATGCGGGCACCCTTGAGCGGTTTGCTGGCACCATACTTGGCACGCAGCGCCATCAGGCCCGGCATTTCGTTCTCAGCCAACATGATTTCTTTGCGACCGTACTCGGCCAGCGAAATGTCTTTGACCTTGTATGGCAACTGCGTAACTTCGACTTGTGACACGTTCTC
>JBGSVE010000104.1:0-24946 GCA_041753075.1 Pirellulaceae bacterium | reverse complement strand
GTGATATCGAGCGCCCCGGCGAACAATCCTTCGGCGGCGACCCATTGGCCGGCGTGCATTGCTTCGAGCCCTTGACGGCTTAGCCGCCGCGCCGCGATCGTTTGGCGACTTTCGCCGTAGCGGCTGATCGCGCGACAACCTCCGGCCAAACCGATCCAGGCGGCGGCCGAAAGAATTGCCACCGTCGCGGATGTCGCTTTGACGAAAGAGTATATTTTCACGAGACTACCGATACACCAGATGCTCGCCTGGCGACAAGTTTGACCGCCTCATTTTGATGGTTCTATGCCCGCTACCTTTGATGATTTTGGCCTTCGGTTCCTGTACCCCGACAATTGGAAGGAGCTGTCACGCGATGGCGACGAGTCCGGCCGCGGTGTGACCCTGGAAATGCCCAGCGGCGGATTGTTTTCGGTCACAAAGTACGACGAGCCGCAAGTGCCGCAAGCTTTGCTCGACCGATTTGCTAGCACGATGAAGGCTGAATACCCGGAAGGCGAAGTCGAATCGGTTTTGCCAACCAGTTCGCCGACCGACGAAGCGATGGAGTTTTGCTTCTATTATCTCGACTTGCTGGTCGTCGCTCGAATTATCGTGATGTCGTTCATCGAGCAAACGATTGTCGTGCAAATTCAAGCCGAAAGCCGCGATTTTGACGCCGGTGAACCGGTGTTTGCGGCGATGCTCAAGTCGATTCGCGACGGACTTTAACGCGGATTAGTCAGTGTTCTACGACGCTCCGTCGTCGTAATGGAACGACGGCGGGCGTCGTTGAACACTTTTTGGTTAGCGGTAAACCACGGCGAAGTAGACGCCGTCGCGACCGCGCGCCATCGCCGCTCCGGCGTAACGCATGCGGCTGTCGCTGGTGAAGCAGGCCGAGACAGCCGTGGGCGAATACGACGACGACCAACCGACGCCTTCATAACGACCCGGCGAGAACGAGCCCGGTGGGTGCGACTTGTTGCCCGAGCGAGCCATCATTGCGGCGCGCCGCTGGGCGACGGCCTGCAGTTGCGGGTCGCCGACCAATTGGCCCACGCCTTGCCTCGCCCGCTGAGAATTGAGTGTTGCGAGGACATTGCTGACCCCGCCGCTGCTCGAAGCTTGCA
The DNA here is from genome assembly GCA_041753075.1 of Pirellulaceae bacterium. Classification (GTDB taxonomy): domain Bacteria; phylum Planctomycetota; class Planctomycetia; order Pirellulales; family Pirellulaceae; genus UBA6163. The sequence continues at coordinate 23,834 of JBGSVE010000104.1, read as the reverse complement.
TGCTGGGAGCGGCCTGGACCACGCCGGGCGAGTACTTGGTGGTGGCTTGGTAGCTGGCCGGTGCGTTGTAAGTCGGACCGGACGAGATGTAGGTTTTGCTCGGCTTTGGCGAGACAGCACGAACCTGTTGTGCGGGTGCTAATGCGGCGATCACTAACGATAGAGTGATTGCCGACGTGGCGAGAAGCGAGAACTGCGTGATTGATCGACGCATGGTCATACCATCCTTATGCCTGAGGAGACTGAATCGGCACCGAGGCGGTGCCAGGCCCAAAATTGGAACGGGAACCGACTCTGGTGGCAACCGGCGCAAGTTAGGTAGACTTTGCGGGCCTAGAAGAGGGATGGCTGAGTAGCGCCAAATTTGGCCAGGTAGGACTTCAGTTTGAGCTTTTTCATCGTGCTGCCGCTGGTCATATAGCGAACATTGCCGAACACTTCGCGGGTCGGTCCCCAGGCTCGATCGTACCGTCCGAGCGTCCAAAAAATGCCGCTGTAGGAATTCGGGTCGCGGCCGTCGATGGCATATTTGTTGTTCAGCTCGATCATCACCGCGAGTGCTTCTTGCGGCGTGGTCGTCCAGTGCAAGATCTTTTTTCCCCACAGCATCCGCAAATAATTGTGCATTTCGCCGGTCGTGACCAATTGGCGTTGGGCCGCGTTCCACAACGGATCGTGGGTTCTGGAGTGCTCGAATTCATCGAGCGTGTAGAGGGCCGGGCGTTTATCGCGAGCGTGCTTTTCGAGTGTCGCCTGGGCCCAATCGGGCAATGATTCGAAGCGGTCGTAGTCATCGGGCTCGCGGTGGGCCAGATTGAAACCGAGTTCACGCCAGGTCAGGACTTGGTCCAGGAACGCCTCGGCGGTCGCGTGCGTGTTCCAAAAACCGGAGTTCTTGCCGTTGGCGTCCGACGCCTTGTCGGGGGTCCAGGCTTCGTGATCCAGCACGCGCGAAACGATCTCGTGCGCGGCGATATGACCGAAGTGAAGATAAGGGCTCAGACCGCTGGTCGCTTGTTGGTCGGGATGATTGCGATTGTCGCCGTAACCGGCCAAGCGAGTCTCAACAAACCGATCCAGTCGCTTGGCCGCTTGGTCGTCGCCGCCAACCAAATCGGGACAGGGAGCAACATTGTGATCGATTGCCAACCGCGACAAGCCATCGCGATCGAGCAGCGCTTTGAAGTCCGCCGCTGGCCAACGTTTCATTGTCTTGTCATCGAGCCCGGTGAATGCGGGCAGCTTTAACTTGGCCAGCGGTGAAGCGCGCGGCGCGTCCAGCAGAGCGTCGAGAATGTTCTTTTGCATCCATCGCCGATAACTGTGAGCGACAGTGAACGTGCGTTCGGGTTGGCGCAGCGGCATCACGCCGTTGCTGTCCACCAAGTCGAGTCGCACGGACAAGCGATCCTTGACGGCGTCGATCATGTGCGGCAAAAAGAAACACGGGTATTCGTCGGTGACGACGAGGCAGGACCGCTTGGCCAAATGGTGCAACAGCGGGGTGCCTTTGCCTGGCGCGGGCTCGACGTAGGGGTAATAGCCGACGGCGTGGCCATTGAGTTGCTCGGCATGAACCCGCATTGCTTCAATCACGAAACGGTGAATTCGGTCGCTGGCCCAGCGATAACGAATCCTCAGCGGTTCAAAAATTAGCAGCGGTTTATGCAGCGATTTCGCTTGGCTGATGGCATGATCGAGCGCATGATTCCAGCTCAACCGGCGGGCCGCGATCATCCAATACAAGACATAATCGCCCTGTGGGTTGGGCGGCTTTTGGTTGGCAATTCGAAGTCTTAGGGCAGGAATCGGCATGGCGTCTGGCGTGTGTTCGGATCGAGGCGTTACGATACTTTCTTGTCGAAGAACGTGTTTCTTGTCGGATCAGACTTATTGTTTTCCCGATCTTTTCGCAGCTACCGGTCGCGGGTCATTTTGATCTGGCTCGTCTTGCTGGTATTGGCGGCCAGCTACATCGTTTTGATGGCGTCCTGGCAATCGACGGGTGATCGTTTTACTCGATTTCGCGACATCCTCGTGCCGCGAACGTTGGATGTGGTGATTGGCGGATGGTTGTTTTTCATTGGTTCATCCATTGGCAGCTTTCTCAACGTCGTGGCTTGGCGAATGCCCCGAGGCGAATCGATCAACGGACGTTCGCATTGCCCACGCTGCATGACGGAATTGTCCTGGCGCGACAACTGGCCAGTGTTCGGTTGGTTGGCGCTGCGTGGACGTTGTCGCACCTGTCACCTACCGATCTCGCCAAGGTATCCGATCGTCGAGTTGGTCGTCGGCTTGAGTGTCCTGGTCGTCGGCGGAGTTGAATTCGCCAGCGGCAGCGCGTCATTGCCGTTTCATCCCACCGCCCACGGTCGCACGGGAGCCTTATGGACGCCGCATGTCACAGCGGATTCAATTGCGACGATGGCGTACCATGTCGTTGCGATCGCGGTGGTGTGGGCATTTGGCTTAGTTCGTTTCGATGGCCACCGTTTGCCGCGCCAGCTTGTCGCCTATTCGCTGGCGATGATTGTGCTGCCGATGTTGTTTTATCCTGGTCTTGCTGTGGTGCCTTGGCAAGTCACGAGTGAGCCCGCTTGGCAATCCGATGGGCGTTACTTGGATGCGTTGATGCGAGTCATCACGGGCCTGGCGGCGGCGGCGATGATCGGGCGCGCGTTGTCACGAAACCTCGCGCCCAACGCGGACCCGAAGATCGCGCCGTTGGACCGCGATACCGGAAAATTGATCGACTTGATTACGATCCTGTGTGTGCCCGCAATGGTGGTCGGTTGGCAGGCGGTGATTGGCGTGGCCGTGTTGTCAATCTTGCTGGCGTGGGTGGTTCACAATGGATTGCGATTGCGCCAAGATGCGGTTTCCTGTTATGCGATTGCGTTGCCGGTAGCGCTGGCGGTCCAGCTTTGCTTATGGCGCCGGTTGCACGATTTTTCATACTGGCCAAGCGTTGGGACCGCACCGCTAGTCATCTTGGCCTGGGCTGCGGCAATATTAGTTTTGCCGCGAATACTGACTTTTCGCCGTGATGCCAGGAGCACCAGCGCTACTGAGGCCTGAGCAACGTCGCTCCGATCGTCAACCCATTGAGGATCATGTGGACGACCAAGCCGGGGCCCATGCGTCCGGTTTGGCGGTAGAGATAACCAAGACCCATGGCAAAGAAGAACAACGGTACGTGCGCGAAACCTTGGCCAATATGCATTGCCGCAAACATCAATGCCGGAGCCAGCACAGGCCACCAAGTCCACGTTGCCACTTCATCGCCGCTGATGGTGTGGGATTTATCTTTGGCGTCTGGCGTCTCGTCGTTGCGCATCAACTTCAAACGCCTTGCGACCTGCTCGGCACCGCCTTGGAACAGCACGCGAAACAAAAACTCCTCGAAGATCGGTGCCACGACGATTGTCATCACCGCCAACCCCGACAACATCGCGGCGGACGGTTGTTTGAAAATCAAATCGAGCACCGGATGCTCGTACGGCTCGAACATTTCGATTAGCGTGCTTATCACCAACACCGGCGGCAAGATAAAGAACGCCGCCTTCGCACCGAGCTTCAAATCATCGAGACCAGGCAACAATCCATATTCGCGTAGCGCTCGCGGCGTCACCAGATTCATCCACACCATCACGCTGGCCATCGCCAGCACGCTTGCCACACTGCCGACTGAAATGGCCATGAACAATTCTTCGGGTGATTGCTGCGCTGGAGTGTATGTGCCGGCATCCATTTGCTCGATCGTCGCGGCGGGCAACCAGCGGCGAACCACTTGTTGGCTGGCACCGATGCAGACGATGTAGAGTCCGAAGCAAACAAAAAATTCGGCCAGAGTCCAAAACGCGGTGCGGCGATCCCGTGGGACCAACAGCGGCAGTCCCTTGGCGGTTCGTTTGGCCAGCAACCAGACCCAGGCCAAACCGGACGCGACGCAAACGACATCGAGCCAATGCGACAGAATAATGGACAGCACGTTGGTCAGGCCTTGCTTTCGTCGCCGCCGAGGACTCGCGCCGCCGCCATCACGTAGTCGTAGCCTGAGTAAACGGTCAATCCCATTGCCAGCCACAGCGAGCCGGCGCGAACCATCGTCATGCGATCATTCGTCGGTTGCGAAATCAAAGTCATCAACACGGCCACCACGGCAACGCACTGGAAAACCATCTTCCACTTGCCCAGCCAGCTCGCCGAGAAGTCGCCGCCGGATCCCTCGATGATCGCTCGCAAACTGGTGACCAACAATTCTCTCGCGACAACGACAATCGCCATCCATGCGGCGACACCGGAACCATCGATTCCGACCAGCGCGATGAACGCCCCGCAGATGATGATCTTGTCGACGAAGGGATCGAAGATGCGGCCCAGCTTCGTTATTTGGCCGTAGCGGCGAGCATAATAGCCATCCATCCAATCGGTGCTGGCCGCGATCAAGAACGTCACCATGGCCGATTGAAACCACCGCCAATCAATCAACACGATAACGGCCAACGACAGCACGAACCGAACTGTGGTGAGCAGATTCGGCACGTTCCAAACGCTGACAATCGCGGGGCGGGGAACTGTGGTCATGCCCGCATTCTAACCCGCCCAGCTCATTCGTGAACCAGCCCGGTTAGCCAAGGGATTGTTTCCATTCGCTGGCCAATTCGTCCATCGCCATCAGCTCGGCCACGGCGAAACGATCGACTTCCCGGCCCAGCAGCACATCGTTGGCCCGCTTGACCGTCCAATCAGGATGCGGTCGATCAAGCAGTTCGACGCGGTCACCCAGCGCGATCGGACCTTCGTCTAAAACACGAAAGTACCAACCGGTGCGGCCCGTTTGTGCGACCAACTTAGTCAGCGTCTTGTGTTGCCAGCGGCGCGAGATTTTCCAGCATGGTTGGCGCGGTTGGCTAACCTGCAGCCGAACGTGCGGGCCAACGCGAAACACGTCACCAACACAAACATCGGCTTCGCTTTGACCTGCGATGGTTAGGTTTTCGGCAAACGCTCCGGGACCAAATTGGCTGAAATGCGAATCGCCCTGGCTGGCAACAAAATCGCTTTCATTTAAGTCGCTGGGCCAATCCGCGTAGTTCTCCGCCGCGTAGCCAAGAATCGCTTTATCGACGCCGCCGTGATGCTTCGTATCAGCCACGAAATCGCCTTCGATCCCCAGCCGCCGAGCGTTCACCGGGCCGGCGACGGCGAACTTGTAGAACGCCGTGGTCCAGTACCGCCGCAGCGAATCGGTGGTCTGCGGGTCGCCTTCACTGCGAATGGTCCCAAGTTGAATACTGGCGATCTGGATCACGATCTTGGAAACCCCTTGCTGGTCGCGGGAAACGCCACCGAATTTCGCGTCGCAAATCCTTATTCTCGAAGAACTTGCGAAAACGCGCCGGCGGCGTTGGCCGGTTGTGAATCGACCGCAAAAACGTTAACATAACGGGTTGTTCGAGCCGCTGTAAAACGTGGTTCCCAAAGCGATCGCCGCGGCGATCATGAAATCCTTTTTTCAGGCAACCGACCCTTGTCATCCGACGGCAACAACAACGGCAATTCCGACGATCCCGTGCTACCTGGTCCCGACGGATTGCCACCGGATGACGGTGAACCGCAGCGACCTTATCGCGGTGCCGGTGCGCTGCGAATGCTGGAACTGCCGATCGAAGAAGAGCTGCGGCAAAGTTACCTGACCTACGCGATGAGCGTCATCGTCAGCCGCGCATTACCCGACGTGCGCGATGGACTGAAGCCGAGCCAGCGCCGCATTCTGGTCGCGATGAACGACTTGAACCTCGGCCCCGGATCGAAGCGCGTCAAGTGCGCCAAGATTTCCGGTGACACGTCGGGTAATTATCACCCGCACGGCGAAAGCGTCATCTACCCAACGCTGGTTCGCATGGCCCAAGAATGGAACATGCGGTGTCTGTTGATCGACAAGCAGGGCAACTTCGGCAGCGTCGCGGGATTGCCTCCGGCGGCGATGCGATACACCGAAGCACGCCTCAGCGCCGTCGCCTCGATGATGCTTGACGATCTCAAGCTCGACACCGTTGACTTTACGCCCACGTATGACGAAGCCCGCACCGAACCAACGGTTCTGCCCAGCCGTTTTCCGAACCTGCTGGTCAATGGAAGCAGCGGCATCGCCGTCGGAATGGCGACCAGCATTCCGCCGCACAATCCGACCGAGGTTTGCGATGCGTTGATCCGCTTGGTCGATGATCCCGATGCGTCGATCGACGAGTTGATGGAAATCATCCCCGGTCCCGATTTTCCGACCGGAGGAATCATTTGTGGCCGCGCGGGCATTCGCCGCGCCTATCGCACCGGGCGCAGCACGATTGTGGTTCGCGCCAAGTGCAAGATCGAGGAAATGAAAGGCAACCGTTCGCGGATTGTCGTTTCCGAAATTCCGTTCCAGCAGTATCGCGATCGTGTGATCGAGCGGATTGCGGCGCTGGTCAACGAAGATCGCATCAAGGGCATCTCGGGGATTCGCGACGAAAGCGACTTGAAAGAACCCGTTCGCTTAGTCATCGAGCTGAAGCGCGACGCCGACCCGGATGTTGTGCTGAACCAGCTTTATCAATTTTCGCCGCTGCAAGATACGTTTTCGTTAATCTTATTAGCGCTGGTCGATGGCAAACCGCGCGAGCTGACGATTAAGGAGATGCTGCAGGAGTTCATTCGCCACCGCGTCACGGTGATCCGTCGCCGCACGACGTACCTGCTGGCCCGCGCGCGGCGGCGCAAGCACACGGTCGAAGGCTTGTTGTTGGCGCTGGCAAACATTGACGAAGTGATTCGCGTGATCCGCGCCAGCCGCACTCAGGCCGAAGCCAAGCAAGGCATCATGGTAATCGAGTGCCCCGCGGCGCTGATGCAACGGGCCCTTGGTGACACGGGATTCGAGCAATTCGTTTCCGAACGTGGTGCCGCCGATGGTTACACGCTGACCAGCGTCCAGGCCGATGCGATTCTGCGAATGACGCTCGGCCAATTGGTCAACCTCGAACAAGAAAAACTGTCCGATGAACACGCCCAGTTGTTGCTCGAGATCATCGATTATCTCGATATCCTGGCTGACCAGACGCGAATCTTCGGCATCATTCGCGAAGACCTCGAAGAGATCAAACGCCGGTTTGGCGACGCCCGCCGCACCGAAATCAGCTTCGAGGAAGTCGGCAACATCGACCTGGAAGATCTGATCACCGAAGAAACGATGGTCGTTTCGATCAGCCACCGTGGCTACATCAAACGCACGCCGTCGAGCGTCTACAACACCCAGCGGCGCGGCGGCAAAGGTCTTAAAGGAGCCAAGACCGATGACGAAGATCCGATCCAGCATCTGTTTGTTGCCAGCACGCACGCGTATCTGTTGTTCTTGACCACAACCGGCAAGGTGCGTTGGCAAAAGGTTTACGATCTGCCGCAACTTGGTCGCGAAAGCAAAGGCCGTGCGATCGTCAACTTGTTGAACTTGGAAGAGGGCGAGCAAATCGCGCAGTGCTTGGCCGTTCGTGATTTCAATCAACCCGGCCACTTCGTGATGATGGCGACCAATGACGGCTTGGTGAAAAAAACGCCACTGGAGCAATACAGCCGGCCAAAGAAAGGCGGCATCATCGCGATCAAACTCCGCGAGGGCGACTTGCTTATCGATGCGGCCGTGGTTGGACCCGATTCCGAAGTCGTGCTCGTGACCAGCAGTGGGATGGCGATCCGGTTTAACGAAAGCGATGCGCGTCCGATGGGTCGCAACACGTCGGGCGTCAAAGGAATTCGCTTGACCAAGGGCGACAGCGTCGTGGGCATGGTCGTTGCCGATCCCGACGCAACGTTATTGACCGTGTGTGAAAACGGATACGGCAAGCGAACGTTCTTCGGTCCCAACGCCGTCGTCGATGAAGCCGAAGGCGATGCCGCCGAAGAGCCCGCGACCGAATCGAGCGACGAAGCGACATCCAGTTCGGCGCGTTACCGCACGCAGCGTCGTGGCGGTAAAGGCGTCCGCGATATTCGCACCAGCGCTCGCAACGGCAAAGTGATATCGATTGCCCGCGTGACCAACGAAGACGAAATCTTCATGATGACGGCCAAGGGAAAGTTGCAACGCATCGCCGCCGCCGACATCAGCATCATCGGTCGCAACACCCAGGGCGTTCGCATCATGAACGTCGACGAGGGTGACAACTTGATTGCCGTCGTGCGCGTTCCGCCGGAGGAGCAATCAATCGAACCGGAGCCCGTGGTCGTTTGATCGCCGCGTGCTCATTGCATTGGAGATCTTGGCGAAGCGATGACCCGCGCTGGTTTACCCCGCGCTGGTTTACAATGGGCTCATCGTGAAGCTTGAAACCAAACTATTGATCTGCATTGGCCTGGGCATCGCGGGCAGTTTGGCATTGCACCTGTTTCAAGGTTCCGCTGCGTCGTCGGGGTTCGGAACCGCTTCGCTGGTGCGGATCACCATCCTGTTATTCGCCGTTTGGTTGGCGCTGCCGTCGCTGCGGCGGCCGGCGCAGTGGTTGCCGCCGGGAATTACGGCCGTGTTGCTGGTCGGTGTGGGGGCCATCGTGGTCCAGCCACGATTGGCAATTGTATTGGTGCCGATTATCGGTGTTTTGATTGGATTTGCTGGGGTATTGCGGTTTTTTCGCGGTGGCTAGCAAATCAAAGCCGCGCAGACCGGATGATCCGATCGGCAGGTAACGACGCCAAAATCGGAAAAAACCTACCAGGATGACCCGTCGCTGGCCGAAATAACCGTTAACCGCATCGCGAGCGCACCGAGGGTGCGCGGCGCGAATGAGCGGAAACTGGGTTGAGGACTGTAGGAGGCACTCCATGCGACGATTCTTTTTGGCAGCGGCGATCCTTGGGATCGTAGCCGGTGGGCCGCTGCAGGCCCTGGCAGGCGATCGCGAGATCGCGGAACAAATTATTTCCAAGTTGAAGGTTCAGCGCGACGCCGGTTCGCTGAAAGACTTCACGCTGGACCTGAAGGTTGACAAGGGCGTCGTGCTGCTGCGCGGCACCGTCCGTGAGCCCGGTCAAAAGCAAAGCGTATTGTCGATTGCCAATGGCATCGACGGTATTGCCAATGTGATCGATGAAATCACCGTCACGCCGGCGGTGGCAAACGATTTGCCAGCGGCTCCAACCGCCACGGTCGTTCGCCCCAAGGCTCAGCTCGCGGCGGCTCCGGCGATTGTGGCTCCGGCGATTGCGGCTCCGGCAATCGCCGCTCCGGCCATTGCCACAGCACCAACGGTGACCCGAGATTCATTCTCGTTCAAGCAGGCCCTAGCAAAGGCAAACCCGCAACCCGAAGCAACTGCAACGAGCAAGCGTGCTGCGGCTTGGCAACCGCTGGGCGGCGTGGCGATGGCTGCGGCGACCGAATCGACGGTTGAATCGGACCGCAACATCACCTCTTCAGTCGTCGGTGCGTTGGGCGTTGCTCAGCGTCAAGGACGCCTGAAGGGCTTCGGCGTCGATGTCAATACGCAGGACGGCCGCGTGTATCTCAACGGACGAGCCAGCTCGGAATCGCATCGCGAATTGATCACTCAATTGGTGCGCGAAACTCCCGGCGTCGTCGACGTGATTGATGAGATCGCGGTCTACGATTCATCGAGCGTTCAGCCAATGCCAATGACGGAACAAGGTTCCAATGAGCCGATGCCGTTGGCTGACTACGCACCCAACTTGACACCGGTGATGGTCGATCCATTGCCGTCCTCGGGCCGCAGCGGAACTCCAGCGATGGCAGTATCAACTCGCCAAGCGGTTCCCGCTCAAATGGCTCCGTATATGATGAACCAAGGTGGCGTTCAGGCAATGCCTGCGGGCATGCCGATGCAAGGCGCGATGGGCTCGCCGATGCCAATGGCTCCGTATGCTGGCGGTGCTGCGGCACCGCGGTACGAGCAACCGTACTTGCCAAATTATGCTTGGCCGGGTTACGCCGCGTATCCAAACTACGCCGCAGTGACCTATCCCCAGCAATACAGTCCGTCGGCGTGGCCATACATCGGTCCGTTCTATCCTTACCCACAAGTGCCGCTGGGCTGGCGTCGGGTCAGTTTGGAATGGGATGACGGTTGGTGGTTCCTCGACTTCACCGACCGTTAATCGCGGTTTGATGACGTCTTAACCCAGAATCAACAGTCTGCGGGCCCGCCAGGGTCCGCAGACTTTTTCGTTTTCACACGCTGCGAATGCACTACCCCACGCTCCGGAGAGGTGATTCGCCTCGACGCAAACTAGTTCGCGGCGACGGTGCCGACGACGGTTGTGGTGTAATCACCAGCGGCAAAAATGCCGAATTCTTCGGTGATGAACGTGACCGACAAATTGAAACTCGCGCGGCCCACGCCGGAGCTGCTGGCCGTGACTTGAGCGACGCCGTCGTTGCTAGCAAAGTCGGTTGTGTCTTCGGCAACACCGACCGACCAAGTCGCCGGGCCCTGAACGGCACCAAGTGCCAGGCCGAGCTTGGCATTACGCTTGAACGTTGGGTTGGTCACGTGAGTGAAGGCATCGCTGGTCGCGAACACAACGTTCACACCGGCGTTGCTGTTTCCCTTGACGGTCCAACTTTGCGGCGGGAACGCTTGGGGACTATCGGTTTGGTCGTGCGTCAAACTCACCGCCGGCGGAGCCGTGATGGTGATGTTTTGCGGAACGACGACAGTGAAGCCTTGCGACGCAGTGGTCGCCGCCGATGCAGTTCCACAAACGGAAACGGCAATGGCGATTACAGCGGTAAAACGGACGATTAACTTAAGCATCAGGGGGCACCTTGCTAGATGGTTACAACACGGTCGAAAAGGGGTTCATTGCCAAAAGACAGCGGGCAACCGACTTCCAGGCAATGTTCAAACGCGGAGATCGACCGGAAAAGTTCCAGCCAAAACCAACCATCGCGGGCAATTTCGCGTCGACATTTTCGCGCCAAGCCGCAACGGAATCAGCCCGCAAATACCACGGCAAACTGGGAGAAATGGTTCGCAATGGCGAATTGAAGGCTTCGCGTTTACGAATATTAGGTCACAAAATTGGCGCACAACCGAAAATTTGATTTGATTTACTTCGCCTCGTCGGCGTGCAGTTTCGCCAGACTATCTTTGCCGACCGCCCTGTAGGCTTCGGCCAGCCGCGTATGAATCCCCTTCAACCCTTCACGCGGCATCTTTGGCAGCGCCCGTTCGAGTTCAACGATCGCTTCGTCGAAACGCTCTTGCTTCAGCAGCACCGTACCCAACGTGTCATGAAAATGAGGATTGCCCGACCGCTTCTCGATACAACTGCGAATCAATTCCTCGGCGCGCTTCAGGTCCGGATTGTCACGGGTCGCCAACAGCCAAGCTAGATTGTTCGCTGCTTCCAGCAGACGACCGTCTAGCTCAAACGCCTTTTCGGTATGAAAAATCGAATCGTCGATGCGTTCATCAAGCGCAAACATTTCGCCGAGCGTGAAGTGCGCGAACGCTGGCATATCACCCTTGACAATCATTTGTTCCAGTTTGTCACGCAATTCACGACGGTCATCTGCGGATTTCAATTGCGAATAGAGGCCCGACCACAATTGATAAACCGAGGTATTGGCCGGGCCGAGCATCGCCGCCTTGGCCAACAGATCCACGCGATCGGCAATCGGGGCATCCGGTCCCAATTGCCCCAGTTGCACCAGACAGATATCCGACTGCGCCTTCTGCAACCGTGGGTCCGGCTTCAGGGCCGCACCGTCGTCGAGCAACTTGACTGCGGCGGCGACTTCATTTTTCGCCACCAGAATGCGAGCCAGCAGCACCCGCCGCGCGACGTCCAAGTGATCTTCGTCGAGCATTCGACGCGCGTGTTCTTCGGCCCGCGTTAGGTTCCTTTGGTACGCTTCGGTTTGACCTTGGCTCGAACAAAGGATTGCCGTGTCAAGCCACAGATCGGGATTCTTGGTCGCTGCTTTGGCCATGCGGTCAATCGCATCATCCATTTGACCAACCGCCAAGTAATACACCGTCCACAAGCGATGATCCTCGACCGAATCTTCGCGGACGCCTTGACGCAAGTGCCAATGCAATTGATCAAGCACCTCGGGGCCCGACGCGCGCGACTGCAGCGCGGAAATGTACATCATTGCTTTCTGGCGATGCGCCGGGCCAAAACCAACCCGATCGTTTGGTGCTAGTTTATCGAGTTGTCCAATCGCGGCCTTCACTTGTCCATTGGCGGCCAACATCGACGCCCAGTTTAATTGATCTTGCGGGTTACCTTCATCGCCATCGCCGATCAAACGCGAGTAATAAAAGCGGCCCTGATCAAGATCGCCACTAGCGACCGCCGCCCGCCCAGCTTCGCGATATAACGATTGGATAGTGTCCTTGCCCTGATGCCCGCTAAACAGAATCGCCGCAAAGACAATCAAAACAATCGGCGTCGGCATCGCCAATAGTAACGTCGCACGACGTCTAAAAAAATCACGCATTACGAACTAATTGAATATACAAAAGTGACGTGCTAAGCATGTCGCGCTTGTAAAGAAAGATAAACGAAGCTTGGTATTCTGAACGCCGAATTGTTGATACATGTCGGACCGAGCATGATAAAACACTTCCCTGCCGATGACGCTGCAAAAACTCAAACCCCGAAATAAAAAAACACGTCAGCACCCTCCCCCGACGTGCTAAAGAAACTTGTTCGCGACCGCGTGTCAACCGACGACTCCCGTTATGATTTTGGGTCGCCGACGTGCTTTCGTGACCGCGCCTAATCCTGCAAATGCGACCAAAGCAAGAGATGATGGTTCAGGCACTGCAACCGGCTGTAAAGTCGCGCTAAGCGAGAAGTCATCGATGGAAACGCCGTTGTCCGCACCTGATGCATCAGTCGTCACGAATGAAAAGCCGAAACTCGAACCGTTAGTAATCGACAATCCAGCTAACGTCAAAGAAATCGGAGTCGATTTGACCGTACCAGAGGCGCCTGTTTGGTTACCTGCGAAATCCGCAGAGTTAACCGAACTATTCCCCGCAAGATCTCCAGTACCGGTGAGGTCAAAGCCGGAATTATTAGTACCGCCCCCGTTTCGCCATTGTTCATAATTAAACGACACGGCAAGGTCAGTTATTGTCGAGCCGGTACCGTTGTTAAACGTAATCGCGAACGTCCCGAACGGATTGGTGCTGCCGGATCTCAAAACGCCAAGCGAAAAATCGCTTGCGGTACCGAATGCATAAAATCCACCGGCAGTAGCCGTGCCAGTTCCAGTACCGCGGTACATCGGCAAGGGCGTAACCGCACTAGTTATCGACCAATTAGCTGGAACTGTGTCAACTAGTCCATTATAGCTGTTGAAATTTTCGCCGTAGGTAAGCGTTGACGAAGTCAACATAAAGTCAGCCCGAGCCGAAGTCTCCAACGAAAGACTCATTAAGCTCAAGATCGCCAAACCACATAAGATTTTCATCAAAACACCTTTTTCAAGCTTGTCCCGTCGTCAAAAATCGATTCCCCATCTCGATTGAAGTTCAGTTGCCACCTACGAACACAACTTCAACGCTCCGATAATAGCGATAATTCGTGGCCGATCAAACTTAAAATGTAGTGTAAAACCGTTATTCACCGAAGCTTCACGGCGCGTTAATCTGGGCTGGATGTGCAGACGGCGTTGTGGTCGTTTAAGGTCGTTTTCGAGCACACTATCAGTCGCCCCCACCCGCTTGGTACCTATTTTTAGAATTTTTCGATTTGCACCGAAAACCGAATGCGCCCGGTGCGTTGTCAATGCTTCATCGTTGGACCGAGCGACGAACCTGTCACTGGTATTGAAATGCTCACGGTTCCACACCATCGACATCACGGCGGACCGTGGTGGTAGGTATCCATCACGCTCCGTCGTGATGCGGACATTCAAACACGTTCCACCCAGTGCGGTCGGCGAGCTTTGGCCAAGGGCGTTTCGGTGCTTGGTTTTGTTGGCGCGACCCACGCACTTGATTCGCAAGCACTTGCCAATTGGCTCAACACCACGAATCAATTTCCGTCCGCGATCAACCGTCCATCAACAAAAAAAGCCCAAGATTCACACCCTGGGCTTTTGTTGAGTTTTGGCAATGCCATAGGCATCAAGTTAAGCAAAAAGTCAGTTGCTTAAGGACCGAAGGTCCGGCGACTCACCAACCTGATTCCTTCCACCGGGCTGGGTATCCAAACCGAGCAATACGCTGCAGGGCCGAAGGCCCGACCGTTTGTCTAAACTGCCGGGCCTTTAGCCTGGGCAGCTAAAAGTTTGGTATTGTGCGCGACTCGGTATTGTGCAAGTTTTATTCCGCAGGACTTGTTTTCGCGTTCGCCGGGACAAGCCCGACGAAAATCAATCATCGCTATTCACGCGAGTCAAATCAAGCAGTGCTGTAAAATCGATTGATGAAAAACACCATGTCTATACCAAAGATTTAGCTGCCTACCGTAAAACCCCTACGGAAAACCAACCGGCGTCAATTGCAACTCCGGCGATTGTGCGCCGGACCAACGCTGGCTGCTTAATAGCTCTTGCCTGACTGAGGCAAACAATTTGCGGACATCGTCGTGCTGCTGGTCCGTGAATGGCTGGTCACTTTGCGCCAGGATCTGAATCGTTGTCGCGGGAAGCTGACGGCCCATGGCAGCAAACTGCGTCTGTAAACCGAGACCTAATGAAGTCGCGATCTGATGCAGGATGGCATTGGGCATGGTTGACCATTTTCGAGTCGTTAAGTTCCGCCACGAGGGAAACAAATCTTGACGATTACGATCTACCACGCTGAACACCACAAACCCATATCTGCCGGCCTGTTTCAGCCGTAACTCGCTGGCCGTGAAGGCACCGCCAGGCACCTCGGGTATTTCAATTTCTTTAAAAAAATCGCTTTCCGTTTCCCAGCCTTGGGCAAGGTAACATCCGGCCAAGTTATGCCACTCGGCCCACGGACAATCAACCGAAACGACGGCTGACAAATCGTCCCGAACCAGCGGCCACACAAACGAATCTTTCGCAAGCAGGGCACTGACATCGCGCTGCACATGTTGCATTTCGCCACGTTCCCATCCCACCAGCGTCGTCGGCAAGTCACCTTCAATCGGTGCTGGGATGATCGGCATGTTAGCCAATTCCGCTAGGTCCACTGCGGAACCAGAAACCCACGCCACGCGCAGCCCAATGATGCCCACTAAACACAGCGACACCAGCAAGCCGGTTCGCCATTTTGGCGTAATCGTATCGAACCCGCGATTGTAACCTGGGTCCGGCGTGGGGCGACGATGAGTGGTTTCTTCCATCAGCTCGCCAGGCTCACCATAGACCAGTAGCCGCGCTAAAGCATCGGTGCTGACTACCATGCCAAGAATGAATACGAAGACCAACATTCCCAAGATTTCGTGCCCAACGCCTTCGGCAAAGTAGCGGCTGACGTTGTCCGCCAACAGCACCACGGCCACCAAGCGAAATGCATTTCCCAATATCACCCACACAACCGTTTGCAGCAAATTAAAGACGGCTCGCGGCCAATGATGGCGCAGCATCACGCTGAATACCCCGACGACGCCCAGCGACGAGAACAATGATCGAATACCGCTGCAGGCTTCTTCGGTCAAAAATTGTGACTTCTCGGTCACCAAAATGACGCCTTGGCGAAAGTGCAAAACATGCAACCCGTCGAGCAGCGCGCTGGCCAAGCTGCTGGCCAAGAATTGCATCTTCACGATCAATTCCTTGTCGAGCTCCAGCGGCAGCGGCACCGCAAACACCAACAACAGCAGCGGTGCAATCGCCACCTTCAAGCCGCCCCAACCCATCAATCCATAAGTCAGTACCCACAATGCCAAAATCGATGTCACGATTCCGCAAAAACCGCTGTTAAGCAGTTGGCTCGCCAGTGCCATGGCGATCACGATGCACAGACCGGCAAGAAACACCGACTTGAGGGGCTTTGTTCTGGCTTGCACCATCTCCGCCGCACGAGACCAAAGCAACCAGGCGACACCCGCCAACAACAGCGGAAAATATTGATAGTGTCCCTGTTGCCACATATCAACGCTGTAAGGAATCCAAAGCGTGGCGACCGAGAACACGACGGCAGCAATCAAAACAAAAGCGTTCATACAATCAAGCGTATTGAATTCATAGTGGTGCCGGAATGCTCACGGAAACTGGCAGTAGCGCTTCGTCCAGATTAACAGGCGGAATTGCATTGGTGAGCGGTACGGCGCTAGCCGCCGGTTGAATTGCGGGGCCGGTGGCTAACGCCATTCCGCTCAAGATTCTATCATTTTTACAACGGCGCGGGACTACGCGGGTTTGGTCTCAGCGGTGTCTTCGGGCTGACGTCGCTTGGACTGTTGGCGGCGTTTCTTTGGCTTCGACTCGTCGTAGTATTCAGAATAATCGTTGTTCGCTGAATAGCCATAAGAGTATCCATAGCCATACTTGTAGTATTGGCCATAGTTGTAGTAACCGTCGCGTGCGTATTCTTTTCCGTAACCGCGAGCTTGGCGACTGCCCACTCCGTTGACGACAAGACCCACGACATTGGCCTCGAGTGTTTCGAGCATTCTTGCCGCCTGGGCGACCGCCGGTTTGATGTTTTTACGCAATCTCACAACCATCACCACGCCGTCGGCGCGGCTGACCACGTTGCTCGGATCGCTGACGGCCAACAGCGGCGGCGTATCGACAATGATCATGTCAAATTTAGTCCGCAGCACATCCAACAATTTTTCAAACGATGAGGACGACAATAATTCCGCCGGATTCTCAGGACGCACACCCGCCAACATTACCGAGAGATTGGGGACGACGGTATCAAGAATCGCCTCGGAAATCGACAACTCGATCGACTTTGGATCTTCGGCGGTGCGCTCGATTGCCCAAGCCAGCCCTTTTTCGGCCTCCATCCCCAACAGTTTATGGACCCGCGGACGACGCAAGTCAGCGTCGATCAGCAGCACACTGCGACCGGATTGTGCAATCGACGCCGCCAAATTGGCCGCGATCGTCGACTTGCCATCACCCGGTGTCGCGCTGGTCACCTGAAGAACTTGGTTGTTGCCAGATTGGTTGCTGAAATAGATCGCCGTGCGAATCGCGCGGAACGATTCCGACTTCGAGCCCTTGCCGCCAAAAACAGTGATTAGCCGTGGATCGATTTTCTCGAATTGAGGATCCAAATCGCGCATGCGGGTCTTCGCCAGTACGGGCACATGTCCAATCACCGGCAAACCGATATGCTCCGCAATTTCGCTCGCACTGTGGTATGACTTGTCCGTGAAATCTCTTAGAAACGCCAGCCCGCCCGCGAACATGCAACCAAGAAAACCGCCCATCAACAGCGACTTTGCCAACGAGGGTGCGATTTGGTAACCCGGCTTTGCCGTATCAAGCGGAAACACCTTTAAGCCCGAACTCTCGGACATCAAATTAACTTCATCCAGCCGTTCCATGATTCGGTTGTAAAGCTGTTGTTGGCGATCAATCTCGCGATAGAACTGGGCGGATTTGGTTTCGGCAACACTCTCGGACTTGGCCGCTTCCATTTCACTGCGGTACGCTTCGTCAACCAGCATTTCTTCGTGAGCAAGCGATTCCAATTGTTGGCGCAGGGCCATCACACCGATACGAACTTTCTGCTCGAGCAAATCATCGTGAGACATTTTCGTTGCCTCGCCTTCGGTTGATTTTGACCAAGCGGCTTCTAGCTGACTCTGGAACTTTCGCTCCGACTTCGCAATCTCCTCGATCGTGCCTTCGACGGTTCGAATACGTTGGTCCAAAGTTTGTAGCGCCGGATGATCGACGCCGACCACTTTGGACATCTCCTGGCGGTCGATTTGCAGCGGCAACAACTGCTCGCGGCGCATGCGGTCCGAGACCATCAACTGGTTCGATTCTTTCAACCGTGCGACTTCATCATTAGCCATTTTGGTTTCGATATTTGCGTCGGCACCGCTGCTGCCGGGAAGCTGCATCGAGATCAAAACGGATTCCAACGGTCGATTCTCTTGCATCGCCATTCGGACCGACTCAAGCACGCTGGCGAGCCGACCTTTCTGCAGTATCAAGGTTTGCTTTTGGGCAAGGTAGCTGTCGGCATTGTCACGATGAACGCTCGTTGTCGCTCCGTCACGAAAGATCAGCGCCGATTCCCGCTTGAATTGCGAGAACTCGTCCTCAAGCTTATTTAGCTTTGCCAAAACTTCGTTGCGTGCGGTCTGGATCAGGTCCAACGTTTCTTGGCCGACGTTTCGATATTGGTCTTGCAGGTGCATCGCGTAAGCGTCGATCACTGATTGGACAACTCGCTGGCATGTCGGCGAACTTGTGCACGCATATTGAATTTCAAACACACTTGCGCTATCGCCATCCGCGGCAGGGCCAACTACCAGAGACTCGCCGCCAACCATCGCTGCGATTTGCTCAGGTGCCATCCCGGCAAACTCCGGTGTAGTCGAAAGTTCACCCAACTCCGCAGCCCGTTTTAGTATCCGCTCGCTTCGCATCACCAACGCTTCATCGCGCAGCGAACGCGCCGCCGAGCTGCTCTCCAGCCCCTTCATCGGCAAATTCTTTGACGACGATTCCACGATTTGGACCCGCGCCGCCGATTGGAAAATGGCAGGCGATTGAACAAATTGAAAGTAGCCGCCGGCCAGCCCGGTGGCCAATCCAAGCAACAGCAACCAGCGATTTGTCCAAGCCAGACGGACCCAATCCACCGTTGGCCCTGGCGTTCGCTGTGGACCCGCAGCCTTTCCGCCCTGAGGTCGCGACGCGGCAAATTGTCTGCCGGCGTTTGCTGGTACTGATCCGCTTGCAGGCTGTTTCATGTGCATAGAAGTTAACTAATCAGTGGAAACCAGTGTGAAACGCATGGGGGGGAAGGCGGGTCGCTCTGTGGAACTCAGTTTAACAACATCCAAAAAACATGCGAACGGAATTATGGTCGGGGACCGACCCCGCGTTACCAATGAAACCGGTTTAGTGGAGGTTTAACGCCCGTTGCGTCAAACCTATCATTCCTGCGCGAATCGTCGTCCAATTCATTTCTCATTCCAGTTTTGGTTTTGTGGTTGTGAGCGGAATCACATTATTACCGCGTTGCCACAAGGAATTCGACTTTTATCAATCTGCCGCCGTGCGTTAACACCCGGCTCATACAGTGAAAACGGGGCGTTAACGCGATCCGACAAAGCCGTAAACTAAATCGTTTTCCAAAGCGCCAGACCGCTTTTCGAACAGAGACTAATCACAGCGTCACCGGTGTTGTCCTATTGATTGCCTCGACTTCAAGATTTTTGGCAACGACTTGCGCTTATATGCCGATTGAGTCAAACGTACGGACTTCGGACGTAACGTCCGGTTTTTCAAACGGTACTCAAGCTAAATCGCTACAATTGATAAAGGCCGCCTGAAACGCATTGCCGCAGGACTATAGCGCCGCGATCCGCCGTCACCAACGGCGGTGCCCCCTGGCCGCGACTTTGTCGATCACCTGATTCACATCATCAACTCGCGCGGCCAAATCAAATCGCTGAATAGCATTTTTTCTAGCCGCCTGAGTCAGCCTGGGGACACTTACATTGCCGTCGATGAGCAACCGAATCTTTGCCACCAACGATTCAACCGAATTGGGTTCACACAGAATTCCAGTGACGCCATCCTCGATAATCTCCTTCGCTCCGCCAGCACCCGACGCCACCACAGGTCTGGCGGCAAGCATCGCTTCGACGATCACGCGCCCAAACGGTTCCGGTGCGGTGCTGCAATGAATCACGGCATCAGAGGACCGCATCATGTCCGCCACGTCCGAACGAAAGCCCATGAAATGGACTCGGCCTGGGGCTTGTTCGTCGGCCTGACGCCTGATGCTAGCGGTGTATTGGTCTTCGCCAAACAATGCGTCACCGACCAACATCAAATGCACACCGGGAAGTCGCCCCAGTGCTTCGATCGCGACGTGTTGACCTTTCCACGGTGCGAATCGACCGAATAAGCCCAACAGCGGTTCGTCAGTCAACCCGATCGATGCGCGAATGGCAGCGCGTTCGCGTTCCGCGCGGGCGATCGCCAGGTCAAAGGGGACGGAATCAATCCCATTATAGATCACGGTGATGCGATCGCAGTTCCCACCAACGGCAATGAACGCATCCGCGGTCGCTTGTGAATTGGCGATCACATGCGCAGCACCATGCTTGGCCAACATCGACAATAGCCGCAGGTTCGATCGTGAAAAGTGGTCCGCCGACAAGATGTCGTGCAGATGATAGATCACTGGTCGCCTGGCGAGTCGACCAGCAATCGTCGCAACGATTAATGCCTTGGCCGTGTTGGCATAGATGACATCAATATCACGAGCGACTTTCGCAACGCGGCGAGCGAGTTGAGCGACCCCGACCGACGCCGCGATCTTGGCACCGATACCGCTGGACTTGCGAACCTCACCGCCACGCCGTCCGAGCGATTCGATACGCACGCCGACGTTGTCTTGGCGCAGCAGGTCGCCCAGCGGGCCGTCTTGAAAAAGCACGACACGGTCGCGTCGATTGCCGCGACCAAGCACAATATCCCTCAGGCACAACTCGGCTCCGCCGAGCATGCCGGTTTGGTCGACGAACAGCGCTGACGAGGTCGAGTCAGCCTTCAGCGATCAGTCCAGTTGCCGAATCTAGGCAAGCTGCGACCGCGACCTCAAAGCCCGGCAATTCGACCGCCGCCGCCGATTCACCACGTCGATACTCGCCGGCGGCCCGGTACGCATCACCGTCCAAGCACAACACCGAAATGGATTGCAGTTCGGCGTCGATGATCCAGTATTCGTTGATGCCCGCTTTGGCGTAGTCGAGTCGCTTGGCCTGCAGATCTCGCCGGCGATTATCGACTCCTTCGCCAACGACCTCGACAACCAAGTCCGCTCCATCGGGATAGTTTCCTTGGTACTCGGCGCGGCCGTTTCGTAAGAACAGCACATCGGGCTCGCGAAACTTTGCCGCCCACAATCGAGTTGGCAACGGTGCGATAAACACTTCGCCGATTTGCCGACTGGTCACAAACGCATGCAGCAATCGGTAGATGAATTGCACCATCCGCTGGTGCGCTTTGGTCGGCATGTCTAACACCTCGATATGTCCATCATCAAACTCGACCAACGGTCCGCCCGACAAATCGAGATACTCCGACTCCGACCAAGTGCCTTGCGTGGGAAAGAAAAGAGCGATTCGCCACGCAGGAATACCCAGCGCTGAATCGGTTGCGATCGGTTCGGCTTTATTTGGTTGATGCATGGGTTTAGATTACCAAATGCTTAGCATCGCAGGTTCAGAAAGTCTCAGATTTCCTCGTAGCTGGACCCGCCCAGGCCTGTCATCACCCAAGGTTCTGCGTTGTATCTTAGTTTTAGGATTAGCCGTTTTGGCGTAGCCACGGTTCTCTAGGAAATATCCCTGACTATTGCCCAAACGGTTCGCAGCATGAACCCACATTTTCAGTCGAAACGAATCCTATTGGAACGCGATCCCGCGATAAACATCCAATACTTTCGGCGCGATCACCGACCAATCGAAATTCTTTCTCACGTAATCGCGGCATTGATGTTCGCCAGGCACCGTCGCGCCGCCGGAAAGAATTGCATTCAGGCCCTCAGCAATTTCCCCAGCGGCTTTCCCAGGCAACACCAACGATTCGCTCAGCGGCGCGATCACTTCGGGCAGCGACCCGACCGGCGTCACGATCGCGGGCGTTCCGGCGGCCATCGACTCGAGCGTCACCAACCCGAACCCCTCGAGTGCCTGCGTCGGCACGATGCTGTAATCCGCAGCTCGATAAGCAAATTGCAAATCTTCGTCCGCGACGAACCCAAGCAATCGAACATGGTCGGCCAACCCCAGCGCATCGATCCGTTGAGCCAGCTCGTCCCGCAGCGGCCCGGTTCCGCCAATCAAGAACAGCACATCCGGATGCCAGCGGCGAACCGCATCAGCCGCCTCGACCAGTTCCAGCACACCGACGCGCCGCACCAGTCGCCGCACACTCAAGACAATTCGCCGATCCTGCGGCCACTCCAGCCGCTGGCGAGCATCAGCCCGCGAGCAACCGGGATCTGCGGCGAGTGAATCGATCGCGCCAGGCACCACCACCACTCGGTCGGCATCGACGCCGTATTGCCGCACAACTAAATCCTTAAACGCAGTCGATAGCGTGATGATTTGATCGGCCGCGCGATAAACCCGCCGCTCCTGTCGCCGCTGCAGCCAAGTCTTCCAGCGCGGTGCACCTTCGATGGCAGCTTCGTCAGCCCACGGACCTTGAAAATGAACCGTGTGTCGGCGATCGCGAACCAGATCAAGAGCATAGAACGCGACCGAAGCGTGATGAGAGACAAAATTTGCATCACGATGTGTCGCCCATGTCGATCGCAGTGTGTTTCGAAGTTTCGCAATTCGGTCGCGCCTGGAATCGTCAGGCGACGCAAACGCAATCGCTTCGTATTTCGGCGGAGTGACTACGGCAACACGGCTTTGAACCAAAGCCACCGTCGGCACTCCCAAACCACCAAGAGCCCGGCAAATGCCATCCTGATACCGCTCCAGTCCACCGCCTCGGTCGCCGATCCAACCTAAACCAAGATGGATGAATTTTTCAGTAGTCAGTGGTCAGACTTTAGTTAGAAGGATTTTGTGCGATTGCCGCATCAATGGCGTCGGCAAAGCGATCGGCAAGGCGGTCGATCCCGTATAAGTCATGAGCCGAAGCATGTCCCCGAACCGCCATCTCAGCACGTTGCCCTCGCTGCGTAATCATCGTACGCAATGCCTCGGCGCAGGAACTCGCATTCGCTTCTTCAAACACCAGCCCTCCGCCAGTCTGCCGAATGATGATCGGAATCTCGCCCGAATCCGAGCCGACCACCGGCGTTCCGCAGGCCATCGCTTCGACCAAGACCCTGCCAAATTGTTCCGTCCAATTGGCTCGCGATTCCGAGGGCAAGACCAAGCAATCAACCGTTTCATAGAACTTGGCGACGTCGGCATGGGGCATGAATCCGCGCCACTGAACGCGATCCGAAATTCCATGTCGTTCGTTGGCCGCTCGCACCTCATTTTCAAACGGGCCCGATCCGATCATCACCAGTTTCCAGGGCAGCGCCAGCAACTTTCCCAGCGCCGCGGCCAGGGTCACCAATCCCTTTTCCTCAACCATCCGGCCGATAAACGCAAACGTCAGTTCGCGATCGGTCCTCGAATGTCGCTCGGCGATGTCGATCGTCGTCTGATACTGCGCAGCATCGAAACCAAGTGGCAAGATGGTCGACTGATTGGCGTAACCCTTGGTTCGATGGACTTGATCGACCGCTTGCGTGATCGGAAATGCAAACGAACTGGTTTGATAGACCCAAGACTCCGCCACTCGGAATGGCAATGGGTATCGCTTCACCAGATTTTGGCAAGAAAAAAATCCAAACGGACGTTTGTTTCGTGACGCGGCCCGGCACCATTGGAACGTCGAAACCGCGTAGGGCTCGTTATGAGAATAGACCACATCAGGCTGGAGACGATTGACAAGCTTGGTCGCATTGATCCGATAGCCATGCAGTGGCACGCTGCCGTTCTTAAACACGGGCACAGCAATCAACTCGGCGTCGAATCCGGGAAAGAGAGCGGCAGGCATGAGGTCGCCGTACTCATTTCGCCATGCCTGAGGAAGCACCATCGTGACCTGCCAACCGCGTTTTTTGGCAGCGATCGCAAACAGTTTTTGATTTTGTGGCAACGCACAAGCATGGCTGGCG
>JBGSVE010000103.1:0-6654 GCA_041753075.1 Pirellulaceae bacterium | reverse complement strand
GGCCGATTACAACGCACCGGCGGCCAACCGTCCCCAGTCCAGAGCAAAACCGACCGGCGATGTTGCCGCAGCCCAAACCAATCGTCGGCCTGCGACCGACTCAACCGCAACCGCCTCATCGACTCGCGGCAAGCTTGGCTTGATGGTCGAGAACCCGTCGATGCAAGCCTTGCCCGGCGGCGGATCGCGTTCGCCGCGCGGTGCGGTCGTCATGGGCACTGAACCCGGTTCATCGGCGGAATTGGCGGGTTTCCATGTTGGCGATTTGATCGTTGCCGTTGACGGACGCGTCGTTGGCGACGTGGCGGAGTTGCTCGACGAGACATCGGCTCACTTGCCCGGCGAAAGACTCGAGTTGAAGTACGTTCGCGACCAGAAATTGGCCTCGGCGGTGCTCATCATGGCCGGTCCCGATGGTCGGTTGTCCGCAGCGGACAAGCGCGAGATGGACGAGATTGCCGGATCGGGTCCTTCGATCTTGACCAGACCTGACACCGCCAAACCAACCGCTGCACCGGAGGCCATGGGATCGCTCGGACGCATGCTCGGCGGATTGCTCGGCGGCGGTCCGAGCCAAACGGAAAAGTCCGCAGACGAGTTGCCAACACCTGACGATGGTGAACTTGCGCCACCGACCAACGAAAAACTTTCATCCGCAGTGAACGACATTCAACCTGTTGCGGCTGAAGAATCGATCCCTGCGACGCCCATGCTTCAATTTGATGCGGGCAGCGAAGAGCTGCGAGTCAAGCAATCCGACTACGAGTCGCTTCGGCCTGCGGACGAGATGTCGATGGCACTGGACCCACCGTCGCTCGATACTGCCAGCGATGAGGATGCGGAATTGTTACCGCCACCTGCCGCATTCCCCATTGGCGTTCCGGTCAAAGAAGACCCGATCGAAACGTTGATGAAAGAGATCGAGAACTTGCGTCAACGAATCAAGCAACTTGAGCGCGATAAAGCGACGTCATTGAAGTAGATTAAGCACCTACGCCGAAGCCACCGGAGTCTGAATTGTCAAACCCGGGATCGTCAATGATGGGTTCATCAATGATCGGCTCTTCGCTGCTGGGGACGTTGGGTGGCGTGAACGTTGACTCCGAGATGTTGTTGCCGGGTTCGTCGTTATCGTCGTCGAAAGCGTCGGACAATCCGATGGCAAGTGGAGCGGCCAAACCGGCCAAGCCAACGCCGCCGAATCCACCTGAACCGCCGGCAGAACCACCGCCGCCCGCATTGCCAATACCGCCTGTAGCAGCTAGACCGGCTGCGGCCAAGTTGCCCAGCCCGCTTGGTTCGGCACCCAATCCGCCGCCCAGCAACGGACCATAGCCCAATTCGATTGCTCCCACCGCTTGCTCAACCATCGGTGGTGGAACCAAGACGACGGGAATGCGTTCGGCGTCTTCGATTTGGTTGTTGACCAATGAAACCAGCGTAAACGGACGATCGTCGTCGCGACCGGCAACGGACTGGCGAGCATAAGCCTCGAACGAGAACGCGGCGTAACCAGCCGACCCGGCAGCAACCAATCCATAAACACCGGGGGCGACATTGGGGATTTCAAAAAAGCCGTCTGCATCGGCGATAGCTTGGCCGGCCGGAGCGCTGCCGCTGTAAATCAAAATGCGTGTTCCGGCAACGTCGGCCGACGCGATGCCGCCGCGAACCAGCGACAACACTTGGCCGTACAGTATGCCGTCGGAGCTCAAGCGAACACGGTAACCAAATGCCAAACCAAGCGGTGCATCGGAGACAAAGTCGCGGTCAATGTCGCTGTATTTTGCTGAACCCGAGGTCGGGCGCGCTGAAGATGCCAGGCTGTAAATTTCGCGTGGTTCGACACTGACCAACGGCAATCGAACCGCGGCCGGGGTGGCTCTTTCGGCGGCAGGGTCGGCTTCGCGAACGGCCAGCGGCAACGTGCTGTGGCCCTGGGGTCCGGCAACAACCACGGCGTACAAGCCTGGTTCTGCATTTTCAAGCGTTGCGCTACCCGCGGTGTCGGTTGTGATTTGTTTGGATTCGCCCATCGGGTCGATCACCGTTACCGAGACGCCCGCCAAGGACTCGTTGGTGTTACCGGCCAACTTGACCAACTCGAACCGCACGCGGCGATCCGTTCGGCTCAGGGAAGCGGTGATATCGGACGGTAATTTTCGTGCTTCGTCCTGCATCGCGACAGTAATGAGGGTCGTTGACGTATCAGCGTCGGCGGCGACGGCCAAGCCAACCATTGGCCATCCCGAGGCAAAGGCGAGACAGGCAAACACGGCTGACGAATAGTAATGCTTAATCAAGATGTGGCTCCGAACGACAGATGAAGACTGTGGACCCCCGAACCATTAACACTAATTCGCATTTGCAATCACGCAAGCAAAACGGCTCGAATCTTTCCGCCATTCCGGTGGGCGCGTTCACATCGTAACGTTTATAGGCGTTACAACTTTCCCAATCGCTATAACCCAATCAAACATTTCCTAACCGAATATCTTTGCGGACCTAAAGAATCGTCTCGCTCACGGTCGCAATTTGACGGTCATCAAGAATTGCTCAAACTCAGCGTTCCGCATTTCAAATTCGTGTTCGTATGCGGACACCAGGAAGATCAAATACTGGTCGCTGTCGTGCTGACAAACGACCAAGCGCTGCAGCGTCGGTTGACCGCTGAGCGACATCGCGCGGCCCAGGCCAAGACCCTTTTGCACAAACTCAATCGCTGCGCGACCATCGATCGTGCGTTCACGGCGCATCAGCAACTCGGCCTTCAGCGACGCGGCTCGACCGTTCACCACCCCATCCACGGTCTTCTCCAGCGACGTTTCGGCTGCGACGGTTACCAAGACAATCCCAACCAAACTGGAATCGGTTGGTTGCCAAGCGGCGATCCCGTTTTCGCCAGCGGCTAAGAACCCATCGTTGGCGCGACGAAAAAACGACGGCGGCGAGACGCGAATTCCCTGTTTGAGCGAAAGGGGTTCTTTCGCCGCGAGCGCCTTCGCCGCTACCGCGCGGAACGCCGGTGGGCAGGAAACCATCGGATCTAACTCGATCGCCTTTTCCGCCGATTTGCGAAGCAGGTCCGCATCGCCGGCACGGTGTGCCATTTCGGCCAACCGCACAAAAGCAAATGCAGTATTCTCTTGCTTGGCAAATGCAACCGCCGCATCGATCGCTTCGGTCAATCGACCGGCCAGGAACAGCCACCTCATTTCGCCGACTTGATCGCCAGCCGTCTTCGCCTGGGTCACTTTGGCATCGAGAGCCTGCCACCCGTCGCGGCCGACATCAAACGTTTCGCCTTGTATCGACAACTTAACTAAGCGATTCACCTGCTTGACAATCTTCCACTGCTCCGGTGCAACATCTGGTTTCGGCTCGAACACATCGGTCTGTACCCACTCGTAGTAGCCAGCGGGAAAGCCCGCGACAAACCAACTCGACACCGTTGGCGTCGTCGCTGCGGTGTTGACGGTGACCTGGTGCCGTGTCAAGCGTCCCTGGGCCGAGGGACCGCCCATTGCCCAAATCCGATCCGACTCGACCCAATTCGCTCGATCGACCAAGATCATGTGGGGATCGTCACCCGATACACGGCGGATCTCTCGCGTCGCTTGCTCAGCGAGCGCGCGGTCTAGTGCCCCCACGTCGCCGTGGATCATCAGCGCGTGTTGCAGGTTCCAAGTTGACTCGGTAAGCGTCTGAGAAATCGTCGCTTTCTCGGTCGGTTGATCTTTTGCGTCTGGCTTGGATTGCGCAAACGCCTGCTCGGCGATCGCGGTCCATTGTTTTGCCAATTCATCGTTTGCGTAATGATCCGCCAACATCAATTGGTGGATTTCGTCGCGTCGTTGGTCCGCCAGGGGAGTATTCTTGTTGGCCAAATATCGCAATGTTTCGATCGCCGCGTCAACTGGGTGCGACGTGCCGTGGCTGCTCCGGTGCAACCGCTTGGCCTGCTTCATCGCTTCCCAAGTCGCACCCGAATCGTCCAATCGCTGGGCCACCATCGCTGCGGCGCGATAGTGACGTTCGCCCTTTTCCTTGATCTCGTTTTCGATCCAGTCCAGCAGCGTGCGATAGGTTTCCGGCTCGGACTTGCCATCGGTCGCCAAGCGCTCGATCTCGGTCAGGATCGCGTCATCGGTTTGCGGCCACGATTGGGCGAGTTCGATTGCCATTCGCCGTGTTTGGGCCGGTTGATCGCCAAACAATTCGGTACCAGCGTCGCGGATCGCGGCGATCACCAAAGGCCGAATCATTCTCGCATCGAAAAAATCGTTAACAATTGTTTGCGCACGAATTTCGCCAATGCAATCCGGCGGGACGCGCACCAGTACGTTGTCGATGCGCACTCGTGCGCCTGCAGCACCAAAGATCCCTTGAATGTTGACCAACGGTGTCGGTGCGTCCAGCGGTACGTCGACGGTGCGGTAGGTTTCGCCGTCGATCAACAATTCGACATGATCACGCCGGCGGACCGTCGTCAACCGATACTTTCTGCCGATGTCGAAGGCAAACGAACCCTCGCGCCGAGACGCGACAACGCGATAGTCACCGCGTAGCATTTGCACAATCGCGACTCCTTTCTCGCCATGATTAAACGGCGACGGAGCGATACCGACAAACAGCGCGCTGATTGAATTCGATTGGAAGCGATCGAGTACTTTCGTTTCAACCACCATCGGATCGATCAACGTGGCGTCGTAGCTGATTTCGACATTGGCCGGCACGATCGACTTGTGCGTGATGTTGGCAGCGTTGATTCCGCTCAAGAACGGGTTGGCCGCTAGCGTGCCGACAAGTTCGCCTGACTGGATCGTCCAAGTTTCCGGTACGGCATGCCAATCGTCACCAAGCGAATCTCGTTCGAAGTCATCTTCGATGATCGTGATCCAGTCTTCGATCGGTGCGAGTGCGCCAGCGGCGAGGTTTTCCCCGACGGGCGTGCAACGTCGCAGCACAACGGTTGGTTCAAAGCCGGAGACCGCAATCAGGTCGGCGGCGGGCGAAACCGCGACGGTCAAGTTCTCGCGATCGGAATCTCGCAGTTGTAGAATCGATTCGCCATACTGCGTTTCCCAAATTCGCGTCTCACCGTCCAACGAAGTGCTGACCAATCGCGTATCGCCGGCCGCGAATGCCAAGTCCATCACCGCCCCACCGTGACGAATCTGGTTCCATTGTTCGTCGCCGCTCGGGAAACCGAATACGCGGACGCTCCAATCCACACCGCCCGTGGCGATCCGTTGGCTATCTTTGCTGAAGGCGACCGCGAAGAATACGCGATCACCAATCTTGTCCGTCGCATTACCGCTTGCCGCATCCCAAATCTTGATACCCAATCCGGTGCCGACTGTGGCGATCGATTTTCCGTCAGCGCTGACGTCCATGTCGCGAATCGAAATCACTTTGTCTTGCTGATTCCAAAGGCATGCACCGGAGTTCGCGTCCAGCACGAACAAACCTCCGGTGTTGGTATTTTGGCTACCAATTGCCACCGCGACTTTACGGCCATCGTCAAAGATCTTGATTGCCGAGATTGGCCCGACCGCTTGATCGAATCGCCACAGTTCGTCGCGGCTATCGAAATCCCAGGCGATGACGACGCCGGGCCGCGTGTCTTGAATGCCTCCACCACCGGCGATCACGCGACCGGTCGCGCGATGATAGTCCACCGCGCCAAGGTTCTCGCCGACCTCGGTCCATTCTTGCAACACGTCGCCAGTTGCCGCATCGATGCAGCGAATCGATTGGTCCCATCCGGCGACGACCATCACTTCTCCATCATCGGTGAACGTCAACGTCTCAACGCCTTTACGAACCGGCGTAATGAAGTCCGCTGCTTGATTGGGTTGTGGCAATTCGATCTTTGGTCGAGTCGATTTCGCGATGCTGTCACGGTCTCCGTTCCAAGCGTCCCAGACCTTGACCGCCATGTCATATCCGCTGGTAGCGATTCGATCGCCCGAACCGTCGAAGGCTACCGCGACGACGCCATAGCTGGACCCGGTTTGATGTCCCGTCATTGTGGTCAGCAGTCGTCTTTCCGTCATGTCAAAGATACGCACCATGCCGTCTTGGCAAGTCGCTGCGATGCGATCGCCGGTGGGCGAAAAATTGATCGCGATGACGAAGCCACGCATGCCGATCAACGTTCCCTGTGAATCTCCGGTGCGCGGGTCCAAAAGTTCAATCTGTGCCTTGCCGCCGACCGCCAACAGCGAACTGTCGGGCGAGAACGCGACCGGTGTGTCGTGATTGGCAAGCGACCGAACCGCTGGTCCTTCGTAACGATGAAAACCTTTGGCGGTGTCGCGAACTTCGATCGCGCCGTCGTCGGACCGCCGCCACGCGACGAACTGGCCATTGGGGGCCAATGCGATCGGAGACAACCGTTTGCGGTGCGGTTGATCAATCTTGAGTGTTTGTTTGCCGCTGGCCCGGTCCCACAATCTCACCGAACTATCGCTGGCCGAAGTTGCGACTATCGAGTCATCGGGGCCGCCGATCGCCGCATACTGAACCAAATTCTCGTGGCCGCTGAATTCGCGTTCGATATCCCCGGTAATCGAATCGACCAATTGAAACTTGTTTGGCTCGCCGCGCGACCCGATCGCCAGCGTGCCGCCATTGGCCGAGAACGCAATG
>JBGSVE010000102.1:0-1548 GCA_041753075.1 Pirellulaceae bacterium | reverse complement strand
CGCCGGCAATGGTCCGATCTCGATCGCCGTCGACGACTTCAATGGTGATGGCCAAGCCGACTTCGCCGTCGCGGCAATCCGCTCGGCCAACGTCGTTGCCAGGTTCAGCGGCGAGACCAGCGAGCGCGTCCTGGCGACGGTGCGCAATGCGCGCACGGTCATCAGCGCCGACCTCAACGGTGATAATTTCCCCGACCTGCTGGCCGCTGGGTTCGGCTTTGAAGATGATGACACATCGGAGATCGTGATCTTACTCGGCGATGGTGCCGGCAACTTCACGACCACCCGCCAAACGATCGACCCGCGCGGCGCCATTGACGTCGGCGTTGGCAACTTCGACAGCGACGACGCCGATGAAGTCGTGATTGCCGCTTACAACGGCAAGGTCCAAATTTTTGATGTCGTTGGCGGTAGGCTGGCGTTAGTCAATGAATTCGTCATTACCGATCCAAGCACCGGAGAACGAACGATCGGCACCGAAGCGATCGCGGTTCGTGACCTCAACCAAGATGGCCTGGCCGATTTGGTGATCGCCAATAGCCGCGCCGAGGCGATTGAGTTGTTTATCAATTCGCCATCCGGCCTGCAACGCAACCGCACCATCACCGGCGTGCCATCACCATCGGACGTGGTGATTGAGCGACTTGATGGCGACCAATTCTTGGATGTCGCAGTCACAAGTTTGTACGGCCAAACATCACCCAACTTCCGCTTGCCCAGTATCGTGAGCGTGTTGGGCTTGACCGTTTCGGAGCGTGAAGTCCTGTTAACGACGGCCCCGACCAATCCCGCCGATTTCAACTTCCGGCCGCTGACTTCGATCCTACGGGCCTTACCGGCGGAAGGCGAACGCAACTATGACGTCGATCGCAACGGCGTGATTACCGTGCGAGATGCCTTGTTGGTCATCAATTCGATGGATCGCCTTCGTCGCGGCGAGGGCGAAGCGACGACCACCGCAACTCGGTATCGACCGGATGTCAATGACGATGGCCGAGTTACGCCGCGCGATGCGTTGCACATCATCAACCGGATCGCACGACAACGACGCGCCCAAAGTCGCGCCGAGGGCGAGTTGCTGTTACCGATTGACGCCAGCGACCTGCGCACCAAGGCGATCGACGAAGTAATGGCCGCCGACTTCGGCAACGCAGCGGATGTCTTCTAGCCTTCGGTTTGCCAGCAGAACAGCGCCAGCCGACGGTTTCGGTTTGGGAAATACCGGTGGCTAGCGCCATTCCGTTCATTGTGCGTGTGAATCCGTCGTTATCATTGGCGGATCTCCCATCCGTCGTGTTCACGTCGTGCCAAGCGTCGCTCCATGTCATCATTAACCATCAAAGTTTTTCATGCCCTCGGTTTAGTTCCACACGGTGACATTGAACGAAATGGTGATTGTCGGCAGACGCGATCTTAAAGCCGGCGATGCTCCAGCAATCACGCTGTCGGACAAAACCAAACCGTCGCGGTTGGTGGTTGCTGTGTTTTGCCCCAGTTGAATCTGGAGTTTGTTGCTGATCGAGTTATTCTACAAGTCCAAGGGGGCTC
>JBGSVE010000101.1:0-22621 GCA_041753075.1 Pirellulaceae bacterium | reverse complement strand
TTCCAAAGTTGCGTCCCCGCAGAGCTTCAGTCCGCTTCACCCGGCACGTCAATTGTACGGCACAGGATCGTCCTTCAGTCACTTTGGACACGGGAGCCATCCCTCAAAAAATCCAACAGCACATCCTGCCTATCCACGATATATCCGGATGGACCTAATTATTGCAACCTTTGAAGCGAATATATGAATCGCAAATTGGACCACCTGCGGGTTCGCGCTAGACTGCTTCGCCAGACGCGGGCGTTCTTCGACGAAATTGGATTTATCGAAGTGCAGCCGCCTTGTTTGTCGCGAGACCTGATCGTTGACGCACACATTGATCCGGTTATTGTTCCGGGGCAGTCGCTTGGTTTACCCAGCGGCATGGCGGCAGCGACGTATTATCTGCAGTCGTCCGCCGAGTTGGCGATGAAGCGATTACTCGCCCAGGGCGTGGGTTCGATGTATAGCATTGGACCCGTGTTTCGCGCCGGCGAACGCTCACCGCGACACAACGTCGAGTTTACAATGCTCGAATGGTACGCAGTCGGGGCGTCGATGCAGGATGCAATCAAGCAAACCGTATCGCTCGTCCAGCGGATGCTTGGCAATCGGCCAACACGGGTCGTAACGTACCGCGAACTGTTTCAGCAAACGCTGGGCTTCGATCCGATTGAAACTCCGGTGCAACGTTTGGAAATCGAAGTCGCGAAAGTCGACGCGGATTTGGCGACGTCGTTACTGGGTCAACGCGATGAATTGCTGGACGTGTTGTTGACCGAGCGAATCGAACCGGCAGTCGCGACGGAGAGTCTGCTGATTCGCAATTATCCGCTGAGCCAAGCGGCGCTGGCGCGGCGATGCGATGACGATCCCCAGACTGCCGAGCGATTTGAATGGATGATCGATGGGTTGGAATTGGCCAATGGCTACGGCGAATTGATCGACGCCGACGAATTGCAATCGCGCAGCGAGGCCAACAATCAAAAACGGATCGCCGCGGGCAGGCGGCCGTTAGCCAGCGACAGCCGGTTGGTCGAGGCAATGCGATCGGGGCTGCCGCCTTGCGCGGGAGTCGCGCTCGGGTTCGATCGATTGGTGATGTTGGCGGTGGGCAGTCGCGAGATCGGCGATGTGTTGGTGTTCCCGATCGAAGACGCTTGAGCGGTTAAAAGAAAAAGCCCCCGTCCAGCGAATTGCTGGGCGGGGGCAGTCGAAATTGGCCTCGTGGGCCGAGCGCTGAAAGATCCCGTTTCAGTGCGATTTAGAAATCGCCATCAATCGTCTCTTTGTTGCCGCGTGTTCCCAGCGCTCCCCAAAGACCGTAGGGGCTGGCGGAGCCGGGTGGCAACGCGGAGGCGAGGTTGAAGTGGACCGTCGGCGAGTTCTGATTTCCCGATTCAATCGAATCAGTAATAAACGTCACGGCACCGTCGGACATCAGGACATGGCAGCCACCTTGGTGACGGCTGCTTGGGGGCAAGTAGCCGGTCGATGCATCACCACCACCAAAACAGATTTCACGATTGGGTGCCAGGATTGTATTGAACCCCGTATAAAGCGGAGCCCCATCGGCCCAGCGATACCCACGATATTGATTCGCGTTCGGACCTGGCAAAACGGGAGCCGTGCAATTGGCGCTGCCTGCGGGACACCAAAATCGGGGACGCAACGGATCGATTTGGTTTTGCGTTTTGCAAAGCTGCGGCTGGGTGTGAACGTCGGTCCAAGGCTGGTTGTTTCGCGACGGTGCCGTCGTAATGTCGCGATCACCAAGGTATGAAGAAGCTTCGCCCATCATGATCGTGTTCGACGTTCCATCTAAAATTGATCGGAAGCCGAGTTGTTTGCGGGACACAAACACACCGCGACACGAGGCGCGGGCACGACGCGATTGGTCTGGCCACCTCATCTGGCCATTGTTCCAGTTTGCACCGCCGTTGTTGAGCCAATCAGTCGTGTCACCCAAACAGGCGACGTAGTTGGTGCGGCCAAGCGAAGGCAGACCCACGCCCGGATCGCTGGGGCAACGGAACGTCGAAATGTCGGTTACCCAGGGACCATAGTTGGTCGTCCAAGGAGCAGGTCCCATCGCGGTCCAAACCTGATTGCCTGGCAACTGGGTTCCGTTGGCGCGGAACTTATTGGGAGCACTGATCGCTTCCCACAAGGCTTGTTGTTCGACGAATGGCAAAACGCCAACTAAGAAACTCAAGCGACGGCGATTGTTGCTAGGGTTCGCACCGCCACCCACGGGTGCCGTGCCGCCGGCATTGGCGTTCTCGTTATAGGTACCCTGGCTTTGATACGGCAATTTCTTGTATGCCGCGTGGTAATTGTGCAGACCAAGTCCAATCTGCTTGAAATTGTTGCCGCAACTCATGCGGCGGGCGGCTTCGCGGGCGGCCTGCACAGCAGGCAACAGTAATCCGACCATGACACCGATGATCGCGATCACGACGAGCAGTTCCACCAAAGTGAAACCGCTCCGAGGCTTGGGAAAAATTCGCATCACTAACTCCAGACAAGGCTTTGGGAAATGGTATTGGCCGCCAATCGGCCCACCTGAGTGGAGCTTAACGGTATCTCCTTTGGAGATGCAAGGAAAATCTCAATCTTTTTGACAACAAGCCGATAATTAAAACGAAACCTTCGCAAAAACCGCGTGTTTAACGACACCAAATCGCGCAGTACTATTTTTGGGTCGGCTCCACCGAAAACCGCATCAACGACGCTTCGCTGCGGAACAGCAAGTCACTACCAACGACCGCCGGACTGGCCATCAAGCGACCATCAAGCTGGATTTTGGCGACTTCTTCATACTCGTCAGACTGTTTGACGACGGTGACTTCGCCCTCCTGGTTACTGAAATAAATGTGTCCACCGACCAACAGCGGCGAGGCCGAGTAATTGCCGGGAACTCGTTGGCGAAACACGACTTCGGCATCGCTGGCCCGCAGGCATGACAGTACTCCGTTGTCATCGATCATGTAAATCAACTCACCGGCGGCGACGAGTGACGGCTTGGCTGGAACGCTGCGATCGGTTCGCCACTGGATATGCGACAGCGTCACGTCGCCTTGGCCATCGGGACGCACCGCAACCACTTCGGTCTGGCCGTAACCGGTTGTGAAAATCACCAACCCGGAGTCGTTGCCGGCGTCGGCTGGCGGAACAAATATCGGCGTGGTGCTGAGCGAAAAACCGTTTCCGTGGTCGGCCCGCCATAGCTCCTGGCCGGTTTTTGGGTCGTAGGAAACCAACCATTGGGCTCCAGGGATGATGGCCTGAGTAACACCGGCAACGTCCAGGATCAACGGCGTACTGTACGCTTTTTGGAATTCGCCGTTGGTCGCGCGCATCGTCGGTCGCGCGGTCCGCCAGACTTCTTGGCCAGTCATTTTGTCGAGCGCGGCGACGAATTGGACGTCGATGCCATCGCAAACCAAAATCAGGTTATTTGCGACGATTGCCGGCGATCCGCCGGGCCCGACGCTGTGATCGATGACCAATCGGTTGGTCCAAATGATGTCAGCGGTTTTGGCGTCGAGGCACCAAGTTCCATAGGCACCGAAGTGGCAAAAAACGCGGTCGCCATCGATCACCGGCGTCGGCGACGCATAAGAATTCAGCGGGTGAATCGGCTCGGGCTCGGCGAACGAAGCCAGCGAAATATCGCGGACGATCTTGCCGGTTTCGAGGTCCAAGCAGACGGCTCGCAATTCCAATGAACCGGCGACGTCCTTCATCTTGGGCATTTGTACATTGGCAAGTCGTGCGTCTTTCTCCGCCTGGGTCGCTTCGGTCGTGAGCGCCGTGGTCAACCAAATTCGTCCGTCGCTAGCGACCGGAGACGACCAACCCTTGCCGCGAATCGGCGTCTGCCACTTCAGTCCCCGATCGAGCCCAAAATCAACGGGAACGTTCTGGGCCGTTGACACCCCACCGCCATCGGGACCGCGAAATTGGGGCCAATAGCCGCCGTCGGGTTCGCTTGCGAACGCCGCGGAGGAAAACAAAGCAACAACGCAGAGGCAATCAATCAGCAACGTTTTACACATGATTTTAAAGTGGCAGTGGTTCAGAGGGAAGCCAATATGTCAAATTCAGTCCGGGCAAGACGCCGACTCTCAGGAGCAAACCTGCCGTTTAGAGAGCTATTTTTCTGTAGCGACTGTAACGATTGTGTCGATGACAGCGAAGAGTCCCAGCAGAGGATCTGTGCGGGACATAGCGCATTTGCAGTCTACTCAATTGAGCGGCGGCCCTATGAAATCGACTTTATCCCACCTTTCGCCAGTCTTGGCGACACTCATGTTAATCGGCCCGCTCGTCGGGCAGGAGAACATTTCCAGGCCGCAGCCCGTTGCCCCGGCGCATAACCCTGACGCACCGATGGTGGCTCTAATCGATATACCGTCGGCCTACGTTCATGCCGTCAGCACCAAGTTGGAGGTGAAATACCGCGACACGGTCGGTGTTCACCTATCACCTGACGTGCGGTCCGGCAAGTTAATCGTAATGGCACCGCCGGCGCTGCAGGGCCGGATTCAAGCCGAGGCCACGCAAATCCTGTTTGGCGAAATGCAGCCAACGATTAAGCAGACGTCCAGCCAAGACGCCGGGATACGTGGTGCCGATGGATCGTATCGAGTTCGTTTGGCGTCGATCACGTGGCGCGAGTTCGAGGATTCGCTGGCCCAATTGGCCGGTCGGCGGTTGCCGATAACGACCAGCCAGGGCGGGGCACAGGCCTCGTTTCAATTGACCGGCGCGCCGCTGGACGGAACGACGGTTGATGTCGATCGCAATACAAACGAAGTCACGGTCGTCGCACCCGAACCGTCGATGCCGGGCTGGCGCGCGATGATCCAGTCGCTGGATAAAATGCCGACTCGCCAAGGCGACGTAACCGAAATGTTCAAGGTCACCAACGCCAAACCCGCACCACTGCAGCGCGCCATTCGAATGCTTGATGCGCTGGAGGATGACCAACAAGCGGTCGTCCTCCCGGCACGCACCGGTTCACCTTTTAAGAATGCGGTCTTTCAACAACCCGGTGCCGCACAAGCTGCCCCGCAACCCAACAATACCCCTCAATCATCAACGCCACCGGAGTCCGCACCGGGCGTTGACGAGGGCACGGGCATCATCGGCGATACTCAGATTCAGTTTGTCCCCGAGTTGGGCATCATCATCGTTCGCGGTGCCAAGAAAGACAC
Organism: Pirellulaceae bacterium; assembly: GCA_041753075.1. Classification (GTDB taxonomy): domain Bacteria; phylum Planctomycetota; class Planctomycetia; order Pirellulales; family Pirellulaceae; genus UBA6163. The sequence goes on along the minus strand of JBGSVE010000101.1, from coordinate 17,420 downwards.
CCAGCGTGTGATGGACGTGATCAAGCAAATCGAAGAGCAAAGCGCGATCACGCAGCCCGAGGTCGAGGTCTACCTATTAAAAAATCTCAACAGTGCGGCGACCGCGACGTTGCTGACGACGCTGTACACCGACGTGTTGTCGGCGCGACAGGGCGAAGTCAGCGTGACGGCTTTGGACAACCCCAATGCGCTACTGTTGATCGGTCGTCGCGAAGCGCTGGCGGCGGCAATCAGTCTGATTGAAAAGGTTGACCTGCCGTCGGATGCGGCCAGCCAGTTGCGTGTGTTTCGGCTTGAACACGCCAGCGCCTTGGATGCGGCGACGACGATTACAGGGTTCTTCGTAGACCGGCCCGGTGAAAGCGAAGACTTGCGTCCCGGATTGGGCACGCGGGTTCGCGTCCTGTCGGACTATCGCACCAACTCGTTGATCGTCAGCGCATCGCCACGCGATCTGGGTGAGGTGGCGCGGTTGGTGATGGAACTTGACGTTCATAGCGCCCCGGCTCAAAACGAACTCAAAGTCTTTCAACTGACCAACTCACTCGCCGCCGACTTGGCACCCGTCCTGCAATCAGCGATCAATGGCGAAGGCGAGGCCAGCGACAACGAAAACGCCCAGCGCGCATCAACTGGCTTAACGATCGTCACGTTGGGCAAGGGAAACGGTACCGCGATTGATTCGGGCATCTTGGCAACCGTGGTGGTCACCGCTGACGCCAACGCCAACGCAATCATCGTTCGTGCTCCGTCGGCAAGCATGTCGCTGATTGGCGAGTTGATTCGCCAGCTTGACCAGGTGCCCGGTGCCGAATCGGTCGTCAAAGTTTTTACGATCGAGAATGGTGACGCATTGAAATTGACCACGTCACTGCAGACGTTGTTTGGAACCACAGCGAATGGTGGCACAGGGCAAGTTGGCACCGGGAATCTTGCTGGTCTGGCTCCATCATCGTCGGGCGAAAGTTCATTAGTCGAATTGAGTTTCACAACCGACCAGCGGACCAACAGCATCATCGCCAGCGGCTCGGCAAGCGATCTCGAAGTCGTCGAAAGTATTTTGTTGCGGCTTGATACGGCGGGATTCGCCGAGCGCATTACCGAGGTGATTTGGTTGCGTCATCAAAGCGCGCCTGAAATCGCCACGGCGATCCAAACTTATGTCCAACAGCGGACTCAAACGGTCAACTCGATCCAACAATTTCAACAAGGGCTTGGCCCCTTTGATTTGCCCGATCGCGATTTGGTCGTCGTCGCCGAAGCGATCAGCAACAGCTTGTTGCTCAGCGTCTCACCGCGGCTGTACGACGACGTGAGACGTTTGATCGACAGCCTCGACCGCCGCCCGCCGATGGTCTTGATCAAAGTCGTCATCGCCGAGGTCTCGCTGGGCGATCAGTTCGAGCTCGGTGGCGAGTTGGGATTGCAAGACAGCCTGCTGTTTGATCGTAGCGTCGCAACCGTGCCACCCACAACGCTGGTACCTGGATTTCCATTTAACGGAAACGGCACACCGAATCAACAGATTGTCGATCAAGGCAGCATCGGCGAACGAGCCGTCAGTACGTTTGGTCTGGGAACGCAAAGCGGTGCCCTCGGCTACGGTGGCTTTGTGCTCAGCGCCGCCAGCGACTCGTTCAATCTGTTGTTGCGAGCACTTCAAGATGCCAACCGGGCCCAGATCCTTAGCCGTCCTCAAGTGATGACCGTCGATAACAAAGCAGGCTTTGTTCAAGTTGGCCAACAGGTCGCCCGCGTGACTGGCTTGACGCAGCAAATTAACACCGCACCGATTCTCGAAGTGGCAGACATCAGCATCGGCCTGATTCTCGAAGTCCTGCCTCGCGTCGGCGCCGACGGTTTGATTTCGATGCAAATCCGCGCCGAGCGATCGTCGATCGATGATCCCACCGGTGGAACTCCGATCGGCACGGATGCCAACGGCAACGCCATTCGGATTCCCAATATCAATACGACCAACGCCGAATCAACGATCATCGCGTACAGCGGCCAAACGGTGGTCTTCGGAGGTCTGATACAAAAGACACGTACGAACATCAGCCGGCGCGTGCCCTATTTGGCCGATATTCCGCTGCTCGGAGTGCTGTTCCGCTTTGATCGCGAAACTGAGTTGCGAACCGAACTTTTGGTCATCATGACACCGATGTTGGTCACCGGTGACGAAGATCTGGAATACATCAAACAAGTTGAATCCAGCCGCATGAGCTACTGTCTCGCCGATATCGTCGAAATGCACGGCGACGTGGGACTCAGTGGCGGTTACGGTTTGTGGGGTCCAGCGGTCGGTCCCATGATTTATCCTGACTTGACTCCGACCGTGGATCAATTTAAACGCTATGACGAGAACCGCAACTGTCCGCCGGGAAGTGTGCTGGAAGGTTCGGTGATCGAAGGTTCGGTGATCGAAGGCCCTGTGATGGAATCACCGCCGGTCGACGGCCAGTGGATGTCGCCAAGTGACTCGCTGTCGCCCGTGCCAATGATCGACCAATCCAAAAACTCGACACCCGCGTCGCAATTGCCACCCGCGCAGGCTTCGAGCGCAGCATCCAAGTCACCGCCGGGACGTTTCGTGCGTTCGGCTGATTTCAAGTTCATTGATGACGAGGCGGCTGCCGCCATGTCGGGTATCGCACCGGAGTCAAAGAAGTAAGCCATGAAAATCCAATTACACGTAACGCTGTGTACGCTGTTGGCGACCTTGGTCGTGGCCAACGGCTGTGCCTCAGTGCCGTCGATGAGTTCGATCGGCAAGAAGATGCCGTGGTCGAAGAAAAAAGATGAACCCAAGCCGTATCCCAACCCCACGCGAATGGCGACAACTTGGATTCCCGATACGCTCGTTCAAACTGGCCGTACACCAACGCGCGGGTTTGGTGGTCGCGTGTTCTTCTATGACGAGAAAACCAAGGCCGTGCCCGTCGATGGCGAATTGACCGTTCATGCATTCGCCGAAATGCCAGATGGTTCTCAGGGCGACGTGAAACGTTATCACTTCACCGCCGAACAGTTCACGCAGCACTTCAGCCAAACTGATCTCGGCGCATCCTACAGCGTCTGGATTCCTTGGGACGCGGTCGGTGGCGAACAAACTCGCGTCAGCCTGGTTCCGTCGTTCCGAACCGTTGGTGGAAAGATGGTCCAAGGCGAACAGACCGTGTGTGCGCTGCCGGGCAAACGGTCCGCCTCCGAACAAGCGTCGTTGCGTCGAACGGCCGCCGAGATCCTCAACGATCGAAAGGGCGACGGCAAGATCGGGATGGTGACGACGACAATCCCGGTGCGTTCGACGCTGATGCGTGAGTCGGCTCCCGCGATCGCAGTGCCCGGTGCGCCGCTTGCGCCGCCGAGCACAATGCTCGCGTCGAACCAGCCGAAGGCACCGAGCACATTGCCGGGGCCGCCAGCGATTGCTGCGACCGCGTCGAAGTCCGACGAGCCGGCAATAACAAAGTCGGGACCACGTCGCTTGGGACAAAGCGTGATGCGAGCGTCGGCTGATTTGCCGATTGAATAATGACGCGGCGAGATCATCTTGCTTTCCCGTAGTGGATCTTGTTAAAGATCTTCAGATCGGCGCTAGCCGCCGGTTCCTATCGGGAATTACCGGGGGCTAGCGCCATTCCGCTCACCTAACTTGACGCTGTCCAGCCAGAAAGCTGTTAGAAACTTGAGTTCGCGATCACGCAGCACGGGCCACTCTCGATGTCAGAATTAACCTCCAGCTTCGTGCTACTGTGTCTGTTAACGCTGGTTGAGCCGGCGTTCGCGCAAATGCACTATCCTCCCGACGGCATCTTCGTTTCGCCGCCGCACTATGTGTTGCAAGCTCCCGTTCCACCATCACCGCATCAGGAGTCGAGTCAAGACGTCATCATTCATGACGAATATGACCCGAGCGTGATTCAGAACTCATTGCGACCAAGGCCACCGACAACAACGCAACCAGCTCACGACATTCACGATCATCTGCCGCTGCACGCCGACAAGCGCACACGTCCAATCGTTATTCCCGGCGCGGTCCCCGTTCCCGTGTGGAAGACGCCTTACTCGTATGGCTACTTCGGCGCAAGCCGCACCCGACAATGGGCCCAGCATCACGGCCACCAGCGAACGTACACCCAGTGGACGTTACGCTAAGGCGAGCAGCATGTATTTTCATATCAACGTAGCAGGAGTCGCCAGACTTCAGACTCTGCAATCCGAAGTCCGGCGACTCCGACTCCGACTACGGGTAAAGTTTAACTACACCGATGCGACACTTATCGCGGTCTTCCAATAGCCGCCAGTGCTGAATTGCTGCCAGCCGCGGACCAACCAGCGGACCAGCGCCGTGGCCAACCACAAGGCCCACAGCAGCATCAGCAGCCGATAGAACCAGACCGAAATCGATACCACGCTCGCCACCGGAAGCAGCGCTCCGGATCTTGGTTGGAACCATCGCAAGTCGGTTCGCGTTGATCCGTTGCCAAGGATAAACATGTCGGGATGGCCAAGCAGGCCGGCGCTGACAACGTAGGTCAAAATCAACAGCGATATAAACGTCATCATCACGATGATCACTTGGATTGTGTTGAACCAGCCTGGGCGCATTTGGCGAACCTCGTCGCTGCCGCGCAGGCCCAGCAGAAACAACCAACCGACGACGAACATCCCGGCGAATACCGGCACCTGTGTTAATCCGATCGTAAGCAACATCCACTCAGCGATTCGCAGCGGCGAGCGCGGCAGGCGACTGAGCACGATCGCCGCCAGAATCGCGACTGCCAAGATGGTCCAGAACCGCACCGCCGGACCCCGCAGCGGTCCCTCCGCCCACAACACCCAGCGGCTTTCGGGCACCGAGATTTGCGTCGTCACATTCGACGCGGCGACGGGCAATGTAACCTGTCCCGCATCAGCATAAGTTTGCAAACTCAGCTCGCTAAAACCTTGCACGACAACGGTTTGCTTGCCCGGTTTTGCGGGGACAATCAGCGACGAATCGCTGCGCTGCACGGGCATTGATTGGCCATCGATCGTCATTGATGTGACCTCCACTTCGGGTCCGAGATCAATTGCGAAATCGGTCGCCAAGCTGCATTCCAATTCGATTTGCAATTGCAGGTTGCGGCGTCGGTCGCCGAGTAGGACCTCGTGCTCGACACTTTGCACCGTGATCGCTTCGCCCGCCACCGCCGTCGGCCGCGTGAACGTCAACGTGACTTGTTCACCAGGCCAGGGATGCCAAATCGGTACCAGGTTCGTCTCCGACGATTCGTACACCGGATTAGCGCCCTCGATCTGAACGTTCCAAACTGGTGACGTGACAAGATGCCAGCGCTCGACATATTGCTGGGTCTCGGCGGCAACGAGTGCGATCTGGCTGCCCGGTGTCAATTCGCTGTCCCAGTCGAATGAAGCATCCGTCGCGGCCAAGCGAACCGCAATCGTATTGCTGTTAACATCGCGATTGGAAGTCAAGACGCGCTCGCCTTCAATCAGCGGTACCACCAACGAGACGGCCTTATCCGCTGCGCCCAATCGCGTCACCGTCGTATGCACCTTCGTCAAGATTCCGACTTCGAGGTAACGATCAACCACGACGATCGAATTGAATTGACTGCGATCATAGGCCGCGCTGTCAGCCGTCACCGCTTGTTCTTTGCTCAGAAATATCTGCTGATCCGGCGTGCCATCGGCGGCCAGTCCGCTGATCTTCCAGCCAGGAGCATCGATCGTGACATGACGCGGGCGCAGCGCATACGTCCACTCCAAATCGGATTGCTCAGGCAACCGTCCGCTCAACTTCACCGTGTGGACGCCCTCGGGAACTAAGACCCACAAGTAATCATCCCGGCGAACGATTGCCACATTCGTGTTCTCATCGAGCGTGACCGCGACCGGCGACCAACTGGGCAAGCGTCCCGGCAACGGAACCGCGACTTCGACAGTGGCGTGAATCTCGCAGGTGAGTTTCAACGTGTTGCCGTCGATGCTCAGGGATGCCATCGGTATCTCTGCGGCATTGGGGAAGGCGTCGGAAACTTGCGTCAATCGATCGCGCATCGACTGGAGTGTTTGTTCATCGGGGATTTGAGCGTGAGCGGACTGGGACGCGCCAATCAGCATCGCGAGCATCATCACCGCAGTCGCCGGAACCGCCATGATAACCGGTGATGAACTCGGCAGACCGCGTCGTTTGGCCCGCAGCAACAAGCCTGCCAACATCAGCAACAACGCGACGCGAACGAGGCTGAGCAAGCGATGTTGATTCAGCGAAATCAAAATCGGACGCACCGTTTGGCTTGCGCTGACCGGACCATTCCAGCGACAGGTGACGGCGTTCCAGTCCCAGCGCGGTCGCGCCGGGCCGGTTTGGATGATAGACTTGGGGTCATAATTCAGGTTCGCAGTTTGCGCGAAACGTCCCGAGGCGATCGCCTTTGACATCTCGGGCGCTGATTGATTCGACTCGTACATACCTTCAACATACGCTGATGAACCGACTGAAATTGTTGGCACCAGCGCCGACGACTTGACATACATCATGCCCTGCGATTCAAGCTGGGGATAAATCACGCACTGCAACTGCCTGGCCACAAACGGAATCAAGATCAGCAGCAACACGGCGATGAAAAAGAACTTCGCACCGAGTACGACTTTCCGCAAACTCCCCTCGGGCACTACACGCTCCAGCGCCAGCGGCACCAGTAACATCAACCACACAAAACGCGGTGCGCCCCATTCGTGGTAACTGAGCGCAAAGGCGGCCAAAGCGATCACGCCAGCGAGCAAACCGTGCATACGATAAACCGCAAACGAAAACACCAACAACAAAAACAAATCCAACAGCGACCACGCGGTCAACCAATCGCCATTGACATCGTCGGCACCCAAAACCGCCAGCGCTCGCCAACCCGGCGGCAACGTAATTTGCCACTCCAGCGAATCGGCATCGACCTGCCATCCCGTTGCGGCCAATTCCGCGGTGCGATCAATTCGTCCGACTGCGGCCAACTTTAAGTCGCGTTTGCGAATCTCGACACCACTCGAACCATTCGTCGGATTCTCCGTAATCAATTGGCCTTCGTCATCAACGCGCACCGCGCCCAACGTATGGCCAGCGGCAACATCCAATCGCCAGATCTGTTGCATTTGGCCATTGATGCGGTCTTCGTAGGTCAATGCGGTGCCGTCTTCGTCCAACCACAATAGACGCGAGATCGTCAGCCCAGCGGGTTGTGAATCACCCATCCCACGCATCCGCTCACTGATGCGAAACGGCTTGGACGTGTCCCACAGATAAACGGGATACGCCTTCCACTCTTGCGGAAACGTCGTTTGCGAAACATCGATCAACGCGATCTCTTCAAGCTGGGCAACTCGAAACGACGGGTCGGCCTTGAAACCGATTAGCTCGGTCGCCGCAGCCACGTCTGCGTCGGTTGCGAATTGAAAGGCTACGGCATCTTGGGTGCGAAACGCATGCACCTTGATGGTCCACTTGCCGGCGCGCACCTGGGCCTTCATCACACCTCGCTCATCCACCGCGACCGGGATCGGACTCTCGACCGTTGAGATCCGCCAACCTTCGGGCATCACCCAACCAAGCTCTTCCTCGCGGCTCTTTCCCGACACGGTCAATTCAATTTCGGTCCGCAACCAAATCGGAATTCCGTCTTCGATCAAGCGATAGATTTGCAAACTCAAGCCGTCTTTGTCAGCGACTTCGCCACGCGCCCGCTTCAACCACACTTCGCCATTGCGATCCCAACGCGGTTGTGGTTGAGGTTCGCCATCGACGACCAAATTCAATACGCCGATCTGGTTCGGCACCGCGATCTTTTCGGGAATGCCGGTCCAGCGAAACTCGCCGGTGATCGTGTGCTTGCCGGGCGCGAGTTTGATCGCTGGCATTTTATCTCGCTCGAGCACCGAGATCTCGTCGTCGCCATCGCGAACGTTTAGCGGCCAACGGCTTGGCGAGCCCGGCAGCGCGACCCATGTCGGTTCAAACACCTCGACATCAACCGTGAACTTGCCGCCGCCTTCCGTTGCCGTCAACTCCATCCGCGATGGCCAATAGTCGATTGGCGTTTCACCGTCGCTGTAAAGTTTTGGTGACTGGCGATGCTCGACGCCCCACAGCGACCATTCTTGCCAAGATTGCAGCGGCTCGGGAATCGATGGGCTTTGTGCGTAGCCAGGCGCAAATGCACCGGCCCACAACATCGCTACAACCCAAACAACGTGTTTCACAGTAATTGGTTTCATCATCGCGAGATCGTCAGACGAGAGCGGGGCACCCTATGGCAGATTCCCTAAAGATAGGTCAAAGATCTTGACATCGCGGCAACCAAATTGATACGGCTTGCAGAATGGCTAGGCTTTGGAAAAAACGAACGATTTGCATGGCGGGCGGTTTGTGCGGTTGTTTGGTCGCCGGATGCCATTTAAATCCAGCGATTGCGCCGGTCCATGTCTGGTCGCCGCCGCGGCTACAGTCCGCGGTCGGACGACAGGTCGCGATCGCTCCGATCGTTGGCGACCCAAAAATCGCCGGACCGCTGCACGCCGCGATGTTGGCTCATGCACCGCGTGACGGCGGCCGGCAATTGGTGTGCGTCGATGCGAAGCGTTTTCTCGGTGACCAAACCATTCAGCTTGCATCGGCGATCGAAGGCCAATCGTCGGACATCGCAATGTTGTCGCTGGCGCGGCGCAGCGGTGTCGACTATCTGTTGTCAGGTGAAATTGTCGAGCAACCAAGTCAGGCGAGATTGGCAATGCACAAGGCCAGCCAACACAGCGGTGACGGCCGCTACACTTCACGAAATCAAGCTGGTGAGACCGGTGAAACGCAACTCACCGTTTCCTGGAAGCTTGTCGACGTAACGGGCGACCAGCCATCCGTTGGGTTTCCCGTTGTCACGTCGGCGATCGGAAAATCCGATACCACGATGGTGGCGCAAGCTGCGGCCGATGACGCGTGGAAATTGATCGTGCCATCGGTGCGACAACAGTCGGTGACGCTGGCCACACCTCGTTTTACCACCGGCAGCCATGCGGTTCGCAAGGCCAACGAGCTGGCCACCGATGGCCAATGGATGTTCGCCGAAGAGTCATGGCGGCGCGTCCTTGTCAGTCACCCCAAACAACACGCAGCACTGCACAACCTGGCCATCGCGGCAGTTGCCAAGCAAGAGTTCGACAAGGCCAATCGATTGATCGGCGAAGCATTACGGTTGCGTCAAGCACCACTGTATCGCGAGACGGCCGTTTGGATCGAATCGTGCCAGCGTGATTATCACAAAGCGTTCGGGCTAGGCGACCCAATCGCGGGTTGGTCGGCGACACGTCGCTAATGCTTCGATTCAGGTCCGTCTTCGGTTTGAGGCGAGTGTAGAACATTACGCAGCCTTGTCAAACACGCTGCTGCTCGGCCCGCTGCGTTTGACTTCGGTTTTACCACGCTGATATGTCACACCGTGGTCCTCGCCGCTGCGCATGATCGCTAACAGATGACTCGACAAATCGCTTAAGTGGAACTGACACACAAACAACGACACCGCCCGCTCGCGGCTGGCATCGACATCATGCGATAGCCGGTGACATCGCTCGGTCAACTCGTCCGCGCCCGACTCGTGGCAACGCTGCAACACATCGCGCAAACTAACGCCTCGCACCGGTACGTCCTCGGCATCGAGCAATTCCTGTCGTTGGGCGATCGCCTTTTCCAATTCTTGGAGACAACTGGTCAGCACCGCCGTTGATTCTTCCACAGCGATAGAATTCAGCGTGGTCGTTCCCACACGCGTGTTGTCCAGCGTGTCGTTGAGCGCAACTAAGCTTTGTTCAAGCAAATCAAGGTAGATCCGTACGCGTTCAATCCAAGGTGCCATCATTGACTTCTTTGCAAGCGAAACAGTTCGTACATTGGGTCTGCAACCGAACTGGCGGACGCGTCGGTAATTTTTTCAACCAACACTTCATCGAGCTGTTGCTGAAACACTTCTTCACCACGACCACCGTGAAAGTAGGCTGGCTTGCCAACGGTCGATCGCATCGAAGACAAAAGTTGGCCGAACAATGTTTGTCCGACGAAATCCTGAAACGCCTCGCGCAGTGGGTCCGGTGTGACGGCGTCTGCAGTTTTGGTTTTGATTGCGTCGGTTTGGCTCAGCGCCGAATCAAAGTCTGCACTGGGCGATGGCAACCGTGGTGGCTGGGGCGTTGCGGCAAGGCTTTGAATCGCGCCGTCGGTCGCGGACAATGATGGGATCATTCGAAGACCACCTCGCCGTACAAATCGCCCTTGCGTTTCAGCGTTTTGATAATCGCGATTAAGTCATCGGCGGGTACGTCCAATGCGTTCAGCGCATCCGCGAGCGCCTTGAGCTTGGCATTCGGTGTGTTGTTTTTCTCGCCGACCGAAACGAGTGATTCGGAGGTTCGCCCACCGGCTTCGATCCGCAAGTTGCGATGCGTAACGAGCACCGGAGCCAACTCAACGTCTTCGCCAATCACCACCACGCCATCGCGTTCGTTGATCACGACGCGAGTCGAATGGCTCGACAATTGAATCGGAATGTTGAGCAGAAACGAAATAAACTTAATCGGATTGTCGCGATACAGCTCCGGAATCGTGACCTCGACATGCAATTGGTCGATCGCTTGAGCCTGGGTGCGTCGTTGTGATGAAGTAGCGGATTCGGCGTTTGGATCACCCAGGGTCAGCGCCGCTAGGTTGTTGATTTCGTCTTCGATTCGCTGCGTTGTATCAAAGTTTGCGAAATCGCGATCAAGGATCAACGTGATCTTTCCGTTGACATGAAACGAGGCTTCGATCGTCGATTCCATTTTACAACCAGCCTGGATTCGCGCATTTGTCGGCGGTCCATCGGGTGACACACCAAGGCTTCCCTGGGCCAAGGCGTAGACGGTGGGGTTGTCGGCTCGGGGTCCCAGCAGCGGCGTCATCATCAAATAGCCGCCATCGAGACTCTTGGCATTGATCGCATTGACCATGACGTCGAGTTGATCGCCTTGTTGAGCGCCGACGGCGGGAACGGTCGCGGTGACAAAAACAAGCGCCACGTTCTTGGCATCTTCAACGTCACGAACGTTCAGCCTGCCAGCAGCATCGAGTGCGACCTGGCCACCCATTAATTGCATCATTCGCGCAAGCGCTCTCGCCGTCGGCAATGAGTCGCCATCACCGGTGCCGCGCAAGCCAACAACCAGACCAAGTCCTTGCAGCGTATTGTTTTCTTGGCCCTTAAGTCGACAAAGATCGCCGAGCTTCATACCACCGGCGATCGTGGGCGATGCGATCAGCGCCGACAGCAAGATCGCAAGCGGAAACGGAGACAAACGAGGTTGCATAAATCTTGCTTTAAAACGGATTGAATTCGTCGAGCCAACGTGTGAACCAACCGCGTTTATAGCCATCACGCAGTTGGCCTTTCTCTTTTTTGACGATCTGCAGATCAAGCAAATCGCGGCTCAGCACAACATTGTCAACCGCGATGTCTTGCGCTCGACAGATACCCGACAACGAAGTTTCCCAAAGATTATCGTTGTGCCAAATCGTCTTGTTGGCTTCGAGTACAAGGTTGCCGTTGGGCTGGATGTCGACCACTCGCGCGGCAACGCTGAAAGCCAGAGACTCGCGCGACTCGACCGACGAGTCCGAGCGAAATAGTTGGTTTGATTGACCGTTCACACGCGGATCACCGGTGCTCTGTAAATCTCGCCGCAAGTTACCATCGCGAAAGGAAATCCAATCTTTCAAGATTGCGTCATAGAGCGTGTTGCGTCGCGATTCGGCGGCACCGTCGGCGCGGGCGCGGGCCAATTCATCAACGCGAATGTTGACAATGTCATGAACTCGGTAGGTTCGCAGTGGCGGTTGCGGTTGGTAGGTCCAACTCGCGCTCGCCAACCCGATATTGTGCAAATCGGGCTGGTATTGGCTTGGTGCCGATCCGGTAACGGTCGGCGGCGGCGGTGTATCGCTTGCCGCGTGGACTGTGTCACCATGGGCCATCATGTGCGGCGGTGATTGACGAAACAGCGATGTTTCTTGGCTGCGTGCGATCGATACAGGCCCACTCAACAAAGCGACGCAGACCAGATAGCAAGGCAATCGTTTTAATATCATTGGACCCTCGGCGGACGCGTCACAATTTCGACTTGGCCAGCAGCGATGACTCGGGCCATCAATTTCTTTCGCGGATCAACCGTTTCAATTGGGATCAGGTCGCCGGTCGCGCCCTGGGCAAGCGACTTCGCCGTTGTTGCCACCGTGACACCGCCGCCCACGACGCGCAACTCGACTAATTCGCCACGCTGGATGACAACAACTGGACCGACGAGCGAGTGCGTGATCGGTCGATGCTGAAGCAGCACGTTGTTGACCTGTAGCCCAACGATTTCATCAATATCAGTGACGACGCCGTCCAATGACAAATTTCGCGGTGCGGGAATCAACTCCAGGTCGGTTGCGGTAAGTATGTGACCGCGGCGTAACCCGCTTGTCGCGCAAACGACCAAGGGACGAACTTTAAGGCCGACTTCAACGGGTGACTCGATTGGCTCGCGCGAGTTCATGCCGGTGATTTTGGCGTCGTTGATTCCAGCGTGAGGCTCCATGTCCCACATAATCGTATCGACACGGCGCAGGTCAATCATTTCATCAAGCGCTGATTGATTGGGATCGATCTCAATGTCAAACGACTCACTCAGGTTGACGTCATAGCGATCGATGGCGTACTGAATCAGGCGAACGATGCGATCTCGCTCCGAGGGGACGATGGTGTGTCGTGGTTTGGCGACGGAGTGGTCGGTAGTCAAGACTGCCGGTGCGACGTGACTGGTCGCGCGGGGCTCTGTTTTGCCGGGCTCTGGTTCGCGATGCAGCGTGACTTTGATCTCGCTGGCACCGGACCATTGGATGTTTGGCATCGATGTTGAGCGGGCAACGGCTTCCTTCAAGCGTTCACGCTCGACGATCATCGTTTGACCATCGACTGGCATCATGCCGATGACTGAATTGCCCACACGGTCCCACCACGGAGCAGACGGGTCTGGTGGACTGGCAAGATCACGAAGTCGCAGCAGCGGCGAATGAATTTGCACCTCGCCTTTTAGGTGCAGCGCCCATTGTGTCGATTCGTCGAAGCGTGATTGCGGCGATGGCGACTTGCGAATCGGAATCAAAGCGACGCCTTGGGCATGCGCAATCGATACACTCAACGCAACGGCGTAAACGACCGCAATGAACGTCAGGTTTTGTCTCAACGCAGTTTCGATCTTCATTACGCAATGCCGGGCCACTAAGGAGCGTTCGCTAATTAAAAGCGACGCAGGTTAGAGATGTTTTGCATGATTTGGTCACCCGCTTGAACGGCCTGGCTGTTCAACTCGAACGCCCGCTGGGTCGTAATCAAATCGATCAGTTCCTGGACCGGTTCAACGTTCGACGCTTCGAGATTGCCTTGTCGCAAGACGCCAAGACCGTTCTGGCCAGGGTTGCCCGGTTGTTCAGGTCCCGATGCATCGGTTTGCAAATACATGTTCTGCCCGACCTTGAGCAATCCATCGGGGTTGATGAACTGCGCAAGTTGAAGCTGGCCTTGGACGGATAGTTCCGTTGCACCGGGTTGGCGAACCATGACTTCGCCGTTAGCATTAATCACCACGGCAGTTGCGTCTTGAGGAATTTGAATTGGTGGATCGAGCAAGCGGCCGGTCTGCGCCGAGCCGATGACCAGTTGGCCGTTGGCGTTAATATCGAGATTGCCGGCGCGCGTATACATCGTGTCTTGCGAAATCGGATCGAGTACACGCAGGTAGCCGTTGCCCTCGATCGCCACGTCTAAGTCACGACCGGTTTGTTGCAACGTGCCCTGGCGTTGGTCCGTCTGCGTGCTGGTGACGCGGACGCCCAAACCGACTTGCGTGCCGACGGCCGTGGGGGTTTGATTGGCGTCGCGAACACCGGGATAGACTTCGGTTCGGTACAACAAGTCTTCGAAGTTCGCGCGATCTTTCTTGAAGCCCGTTGTGTTGATGTTTGCCAAGTTGTTGGCGATCACATCCAACTTCGTCTCCATCGCCTGCATTCCGGTGGCGGCGGTGTATAGCGTTTGGACCGACATGGCTCGTTGACTCCAAAGAGCGGATAGGGTGGGGCGCCAGCGTTATCGCTGCAACATGCGGCTGATCAGCGAGCCCATCACGCTGTCTTGGTTTTGGATCATGCGAACGTTTGCTTCGTAGCTGCGTGATGCGTCGATCAATTCCATCATCGCTCCGGTGGCGCTGACCGCAGAAGCTTCGAGCACTCCGTTGGTTACCTGTCTTTCACTGGTGGCGACAATATCAAAATCGGCCAGCGGCTTGAACAAGTTTTCGCCAGCGTGAGAAAGGTCACCCAACGACTTCGGTTTGGCAATCATCAACTCGCGCAGTTCGCCGCCTTGTGCGATCCGCCCGCCTTGCTGGACTTGAAACGGCAGGTTCGCGGCGATTCGAATAGGTTGGCCGTCGCTACCCAGCACTTCGTCGCCCGATTGCGTAATTAGCTTGCCCGAGCTGTCAAAAAGAAAATCGCCCGATCGGGTCAGCATTTGTTCGTCGCCGTGTTTCACGACGAAGAATTGGTTTGACTCATTGAGCGCGAAATCAGTATCAACGCCGGTTTTGCGCATCGCGCCGACATCAAAATTGGTGACCGCAGGCTGGATCGTGACGCCGCCGCCGAGGTCGTCAATACCGCCTTGGCCGGGGGCAAAATCACCACGTTCGATCAACTCGGCAAAGCGAGCTTGCAACACCGCATGTTCGGGTTTGAAGCCGTTGGTGTTGACGTTGGCAAGGTTGTTGCTTAGCACTTGCAGACGGTGGTTCTGTGCATTGGCACCGGCAGCGCTAAGGTATACGCCGTATGGCATGGTTATGGATGATTGTTTGATTCGCCCCCACCGCAATCGAGGACTAACACGAATCACTTTTCCGTGGCAAGCCCAGTCGGAATCCGCATCACAAACTCGCTGCCGACATTGACTTCGCTGGTCACGTCGAGCGTGCCGCCGTGTGCTTCGACAATGCTCTGGCAAATCGCCAAACCAAGACCGCTGCCACCGATTTGTCGCGAGCGAGCTTCATCGACTCGATAAAACCGGTCAAACAAATGCGGGACTGATTCGCCCGCGATTCCACACCCCGTGTCGCGAACGCTAAGCATTGCCGCGCCCGGTTCCAGCGAGGTTCGCAGCGTGACTGCGCCGCCAGTGCGGTTGTATTCAATCGCATTGCTCAGCAAATTGACAATCACTTGGCTGAGGCGTTGGTCATCGCCGTCCAGCGGTGCGGCATCGCCGATACACTCGATCGTTACTCCGCGCTGGGCCGCAAGTGGGCCAAGCATCGCCGCGGCGTCGGCGGCGAGTCGTTGTAAATCACATGGCTGTCGTGACAACTCGAGCTTACCGGCGTCGGCGCGGGCCAGGATGAGTAGGTCTTCGACGAGTGTTTTCATGCGCCGACCGGCGTGCTGGCAAGTTACGAGTGTGCGCTGGTATTCCTCCGGTGTACGGGTTCGTCCCAGTGCCAATTCGCAGTGCGAAAGCAGGACGGCGATTGGCGTCCGCAATTCATGCGATGCATCAGCGGTAAATCGCGTCTGTTGGGTGAAGGAGGCTTCCAACCGCGAGAGCATTGTGTTGAGGATGTCAGCCAAGCCCTTGAGTTCTTCATCCATTGACGAGCTATCGATCCGTGCGGATAGATTGGCTGCGCTCACGTCGCTGGCGGTTTGGCTGATCGCTCGAACCGGGCGGATCGCGCGATCCGCTAATACCCAACCGCCAAGCAGCCCCAGCCCCAGAATCGCCAGCCCGCTGGCCCCTAATTGCCAACGCCAGCCCGCCAACCGATCCATCTGGCACTGAATGTCGCGTCCGACGACCACGATTTGGCCACGCGGCGCGCGAAGCCAGACTTCGCGGCTAAGAGCGCGGTTGCGATATTCCAGCGGACGGGACATCTCGCGAAAAGCAACGCCGGTATCGATCGGTTCTTCACGCAGCAAGACGCCATCACCCGCGAATATCACAAGGTACGGTTGCACGTTCGGTTCGCCGCTTGGATCCCGTGGTGGCAGTGGTCGGAGTTCGCGGTCACGGTCACGGTCACGGTCACGATCGAATCGTTGGTCCGGTGGCGGTGGCAGCGGACGCCATGGATCAAAATTAAATCGATCGCGCACGCGTGGCCGAGGCGGTAGCAATGACACGTCAGGCGGTGGAAAGGCATCACGCGGTCCATCACCGCGCGGCGGCGGACCGCGCAAGACACCTTCGATCGCACGCGCATCAAGCAACAACTCCGAATCAATTTCGCTCAGCGTCGCGCGCTCCAACAGTAGATAGAACGCGGTGCCCAATCCAATCACAACGATTGCCAAGATCGATGCGTGCCAGACCTGCAGTCGCCAGCGAAGAGATTTAGCCATTGACGATGTAGCCCTGGCCTCGTCGTGTTTCGATGAAGTCAGCACCGAGTTTCTTGCGCACATGGGACACATGCACGTCGATCAAATTGGATAGCGTGTCATCGTCTTCGCCGAATAAGTGATCGTAGATCATCGACCGGCTGACAAGTTTGCCGCGATGCAGTGCCAACAACTCAACCAGCGAGAATTCCCGCGCCGTCAGCGCCGCCGGCTCGCCCGCTTTGGTCACCGTGCCGCCCACTAGATCAACGATGACGTCGCCAATCTCGATCGTTGATTGAGCGTGACCCGCGGCGCGGCGAATGAGCGCTCGCAATCGCGCGATCAACTCAACCAGCGAGAACGGCTTGACCAAATAATCATCGGCACCGCCGTCGAGTCCGCGAACACGATCGAGCACCGCGTCGCGGGCCGTCAGTATTAGCACCGGCGTAGTTTTTGATTTTCGCAGCTCGGCCAACAACTCCCATCCACTGCGCTTGGGCAACATCAGGTCCAAAACGATGGCGTCGTATTCCCAGGCGACGGCTTTGAAGCATCCGCTGTCTCCATCGGATGCTTCATCGACCGCAAACCCGGCTTCGCCAAGCGCTTGGACAATCGCGCTTCGCATGTCGGGTTCGTCTTCGACAACAAGCAGTCTCACTGCTCGATCGGAGGGCGAGCGTTATCGGGTGAGGGGCGTCCTGGACGCGCGCCGCCTTCACGAGGTCGGTCGCCGAATTCGCCAGGTCGTCCTTCGGGACGGCGTCCACCTTCACCAGGCGGAGGTGGCATTTCAGTGGCGAACTTGGTCAACTCTTCGCGGCTAAGCATGTTGTCGCCGTTGGCATCAAACTGCATTGCGTGATCGACGAACGCAGCCGGATCGCGCGGCGGTCGCGGTCCTCCGTCACCA
>JBGSVE010000100.1:0-32102 GCA_041753075.1 Pirellulaceae bacterium | reverse complement strand
CAATTGTCCCAATTGTTTGGGATGCCGTATTGCCGAAACAATTGGGACAATTGTTCTACAATGGGAATCAGCGGGGTGGGTTTAGAATAGCAAACTGTCTCCCAGCAGCTTGGCGTCTTCTTTGTCATCGGCCAACTTGCTGAAGTAGGCGTCGATGTTCCCGGTCAGCTTCTTGTTGCTGGCAAAGGCAGGCACTGCGCTACCACCAAAGCTTGGTACGTTCGGAGTACCAGCGGGCAATGATTGGTTGAAGTTTGCGCCGAAGCCGCCTAAATCACCACCATTGACGGCACCATCGGAATTCCAGTCCACATTTCGGTTATAGCCTCCAAGCGGGAACGATTGATTAAACGACGCACCGAACGGAGTTAAGTCACCACCGTTGACGGTGCCGCTGAGGTCGCCGTCGCCGACCAACACGGTGAACTGGATGTCGTAATTGCCACCAGCCCCACCGGCAAGGTCGCCATCAAGCAAGTTGCCTGCCGCATCGGCGACTTGGTCCCAAACGCCGATTCGCAATCGATCGCGGTTCAGCGGCGTAGACAAGTTGATAATGCCGCGATTCGTAGCAGATTCGTAGCCGACCGACGAAACGCCCGAATAGTTTGGCGTGTTGATACCGAGCAATTGGAAGCTGCCGACACCGAAACCAACTACCGGTTCACTGAATTGAACAATGATCCGATTGAAGCCGCCGTTAGAAATCGCCGAACCGGGTGTGGCTTGTAATCCCAGACCGTTGCCGGCGTTTTGGCCCCCGCCATCGAACGCGTCGATCTGTGCCGCAGTCCAGGCCGAATTCGCGAAGAACAAACCGGTGATTGTCGGCGGCGTCGAATCGGGATTCGCCACATTTTCGATGCCGGTCCAGGTAACGGGCAGGCGGTTGGATGAGGTCAGTGATCCGGTGCCGTTGCCGTTGTTGACAAAGTTGACGCCGGTGACGCCCGCGAGATCAAAGCTCAGTGAATCGCCGGTCGTATGCGTGCCGCCGTTGACCGTGATGGCGGCATTGACCTGTGGTGCGACCGAAATCACGTCATTGCCGTCGCCGGCATTGATCGTGATGGTTGTGATTCCAGCGGCGGGGAACCGGCTGACAAAGGCACCCTGGTCAACGGCATCGCCACGCGGTCCAGTCCCAGCGACGTCGTTACCAACATTGACGCTGACCACAATATCGCTGCCTTCACGACTAACGTTGATCACGTCGTTGCTGTTAGACAGTCCACCGCGAATGATCAAATTCGAGTTGGCTTCGTCCATAATCGCGTAGGTGGTGCCGAAGGTTTGCGGCAACGTGATTTGGTAGCCGTAGGCATCTTTGAACAACAGCGCCAAAACGTCATTGACGAGCGTTCGTTGGCCAAAGCTATAAACAGCGTTACCAGGATCATCATTGCCGACCAATTGCAACGCACCGCGGGTCGCGCTGTTGAAAGCAAGGGGTTGGTTGGTGCCGGTTCCAGGTTTGCCGGCGGTGTGGACGAGCGACGGGAACGAACTGCCGCCCGCTCCGCCATTGTTGCTGGTCATCAAGTGCGTGACGCTGGGGCCATCAAACACATAGTAAGTTCCGATCCCGCCGCCTTCTGAAAAGTCGGCAATGCCGGTGTTCGTCACGGTGCCGCTGATCGGATTATTGATTCGCGCCGGACTGAGAAACAGGCCCACGGAGTGAGTAATCTCGGCATTGACCAGAGTGAACAAGTCGGACGCGTTGAAGGCGGGACTGCCGCTGAGAGCCGTGGGAGTAAACGCACCGAGGGTTGGGGTGCCTTGGAACTCCGAAAAATCCAGCGGCGTTGGGTCCAGGAAGAAACCAGCACCATCACCGAGACCATCGCCGTTGGTGTCATTACCGCGGCTGATCGTCACATTTCCCGATGTGGGAAAACCACTTTGGAAATTTGCACCCGCCGAAGCTCCGAAACCGGTGCCGGTCGCTGACATTGATACGGAGATATCAATGCGGCCTGGCCCACCAAATAGCGAGTGATTGAGGTTCGTGACCACTCGCTCCCAGGATGCAAAAACCGCATCGACGACGCCCCGCGCCAGTGATGCATTCGCACCAAACGTCGAATTGAATCGATCCGTGTCGCTCGAAGCCGAGCCGCGATTGGTCCAGACGAAGCGTTTTTGGCCGACGCTGAGTTGATAATCTTCGACCTCGCCATTGGCGGCCAATCCGGTTACGCCCACGCTCGCGGTGGTGCTGACCCGAAACCTAGCAAACGTTTGTCCAATCGCGGCGCCCAAGGGAACGGCGATTGTCAGGTTGTTCGGACCAGCGTTGAGGGTTTGATTGTTGAAAACTTGTTCGCCGGAATCAGCCCAATCGCCGTCGGCGTTCCAGTCCACCCACGCATTGAGCAGCCCACCGTTCTGCGATGCCGTGATGACGATCGATTCGGTTTGGCCGGGATCGATCCCGCTGGTGAATGCCACGCCATCTTCATCGGCACCGTCCGCATTCGCCGTGCCGGAATGGACACCATCGGCTTCGGCATCAACCAAAGCTCCTAAGAACAACGAACCGACCGTATGTCGAGCCCCATTCTCAGCCAAAGTCACGGGATAAGGAGCGGGGGCGTCGCCAAAGTCAATCGTCGCCGGCGCGGGAATGTCGCTCAACCGGATCGTATCGATTCGCCAACCCGTACCCGCGACGGAGCTGTCGGTTCCAAACCGCCAACGCAGTCGAACGTTTTGGCCAAATGTTGACGTCGGCAAGTCAACAGTCGTCGTGATGTATCCGAAGGAGTTGCCTTCCCAAGCTTGACGACCGCTGATCGGGTTGCCGCTTCCGGTGCTCAGCACACCGGTGTAGCCGCCACCAACGAAGACGCCACCGGCAGTTACGATATCACTGAACGCTCCGCCATTGATCGATAACTCCAACACGCCGCCGTCGAAAAATTGTTCGGTATTGTATGAATTGCGGAAGCTGACACGGCCGTTTGCCGCCGTGATCGCGATCGATGGCGACGTTAGTTGACTATCGCTGACCACACTGATATCCGCGACAAAGGCATGATTCGGCGCGGTGTCGCTGGTGTTGTTAATCGTCACCCAATTGTTGACGTTCGTTGATGTTTGGACCCAACCCGCAGGTAAGGCCGGCGCGGTCACGCCGTCGAATAATTCATAGTCAACCGTCACGTTCAACTCCGGCGCCGTGTACTGTTTGGCCGCCAAAGAGGCCGGATAATCGGCTTTGATAACGCTTTTGACGCTGGGAATATCCGGGACCGAAACGGACAACTCAGCCGCCAACAATTGACGCAACTCCAACCGCTCGAACCCCAGACTCTTCTTTGGCTGGGAACTTAAGCCGTTGCGTTTGCGTCGCAGTAATGACGAAGCGGCGGACAAACGAACAAGCGATTGAGGTTTGCGAAACATGTTTTGGTGCCTAGGTCGAGGAAGATTGAGGAGGGTGGCTCAAATGGGGCAACGACCAAGATAGCCGCAAAATGCCCCCCCACAATCGTTCTGGCGTGAATAATCCGAAAAAACTTTCGGGCTTTACCAACCGTTAACTTGGCAAGTTTCCGCTTCCGCCGGTGCAAGCCCGACGGAAATCAATCAATGCTCGTCAGGCACGCAGCAGGGATGGTTTTGGGACAGAAAATGGATGCGATAAATGAGTCATACATCGGCAAAACATGATTTATTCAATCGAGCCTGACGCGGTCCAGACACGCAGTGGTTAATGCTGTCGGCGACGGTTGACACAAGCATGTCAAGCTCGCTGGCGATGCACAGCGGTGGCATAAGGACGACGACGTCGCCCAGTGGCCGAATCCAAACACCACGAGCTGTCGATTCGTCGCAAACACGACGCCCCGTTTGTAATGACGACTCGAATGGTTCTTTTGTTTGTTTGTCTTTGACCAGTTCGATTCCGACCATCAAGCCAAGTTGTCGGATTTCGCCGACATGGCAGTGGTCACGCAGCGGCTCGATCAACTGCATCAGCCGTTCTGCGGTTTTGTTTACCTTTGCGAGCAATTTTCCGTCAGTAAATAGATCCAGCGATGCGATCGCCGCAGCGGCGGCAAGCGGATTGCCGCTGTAGGTATGGCCGTGGAATAATTGGCGAGAGGCGTTATCTTCGCCGAGAAACGCGTCGAATACTTTTCCTCGCGCGATGGTCGCCGCCATTGGCAAGTAACCACCGGTGAGCCCTTTTCCCAGGCATAAGATATCCGGCACAACTTGTTCGTGATCACAGGCGAACATTTTTCCGGTGCGGCCGAATCCGGTGGCGATCTCGTCCGCGATTAAGAGGACGTCGTAGTGATCACAGAGGTCTCGCAGTCGTTGCAGTAAACCGGCGGGGTGGCGAATCAATCCGGCGGCACCTTGGATCAATGGCTCGATGACAATTGCTGCCAACACGGCGGCATGTTGATTGAGAATGCTTTCAAACTGTTTCGCGTAATAATCAAGAGCGCCGGCGGGACTAATGTGCGGTGGCAAGCGGTAGGTGTCGGGACAGGGTCCGCGCAGCACGTCAAACAGCAAGGGATCAAAGACGCGGTGGAAATGCGGAATGTCGCCAAGTGAAACGGTGCCGACGGTGTCGCCGTGGTAGGCTGATCCGAGGGCGAGATAGCGAGTCTTGTTTTCGCCACCGGCGATGCCTGATTGACGCCAATACTGGAGCGCCATTTTGATCGCGACCTCGACCGCCGAGGCTCCATCGCTGCTGAAGAAGACGTGGTTCAAATCGCCAGGTGAAATTTTGGCGAGTCGCGCGGCCAGCGTGGCCGTTGTTGTGCATCCCATGCCAATGTTGGTGCAATGGGCAACGCGGTCGAGTTGTTCGCGAATTGCGGCGTCAATTTTCGCGTGGCGATGGCCATGCAGATTGCACCACAAGCTGCTGACCCCGTCGAGCAATGTGCGTCCGTCGGTTGTGTAGAGCCAACAACCATCGGCGTGATCGACGAGGATCGATTCATACGACGACATCTGCGTGAAGCCGTGCCAATGATGGATGCGGTCGGCGTCGCTAAGTGCCATCAGCCTCGAACTCGATTACTTGGCCGGGAACCAATCGATCCGACGCGATGGTCAGCGATGGTGTTGCTGAACCGGCGGCGACAATGAACATCTTTGACTCGCCGG
Organism: Pirellulaceae bacterium; assembly: GCA_041753075.1. Taxonomy (GTDB): domain Bacteria; phylum Planctomycetota; class Planctomycetia; order Pirellulales; family Pirellulaceae; genus UBA6163. The sequence continues at coordinate 26,960 of JBGSVE010000100.1, read as the reverse complement.
GAAGCAGTCCACGCAGACTTGCCTCCGATCGAACACCATCGACCGTCGCGTACGCATTGTGATAAATCGGTGCGATCCCATTGTTCTTGATTGTGACTTCGCTGCGACCGTCGGCTGAAAGAAATGACGTGACGGCGAAGCGATAACCAAGCGACATTCCCGCTGCGGCGATCCGTTGCGTTGATTGGTGATTTGGTTGGCCGTCACCGATCATGTAGGTGACGTGGAATTTCGCCGCCAACGATTCGAACGCGATTCCGTAGGGTCCGTTCACGGCAAGTGCATGGCGTTGGTCGCGTTTGGTGTAATAGCTCAATTCGCCACCGGCGGGCGAAGTTTGCCAACGATCATTTCCGAATGCCGCCCAATCGTTGGCGTTCTGTTTGGCATGTTGCTTGCATAGAAACGAGTCATCAAACAATCCGAAGGGCAAGGCTCGCAGATTGTCACGTTCGGCCAGCGGCGAACGTTCATCATCGGCGGCATCAACGGAAACAGACCATGGCGTTTCGGCAAACGTCGCGGCCAGATGGTTGGCGAATTCGGCTTGAAATTCAAGGGACGGGAATGTTCGGCCGAGTTCCATCGGGCCGTCATAAATGTGGTACTCCGACCACAGCCCGAAACCGGTTTGCAAGAATGCTAACCTTGCGTCGCGGTCGTAGCGTTTGGCGAGCTCGGTATAAAAATCAAGCGTCGCTTGGCGCAGAGTCGCGTTGGACCAATCGCAGAACGTCGTTGCTTCGCCTTCACTTAAACCTTTGGTTTCACGATAGTCGGCCAATGATTTGACATAGCCGGGCACTGACGAGATCTTGCCGGGGTAGTCGAAATAGAAACGAATGATGGCTTGGTGTTGGCGGGCGGCGATATGGTCCAGCAAGCGATCGACACCTGACCAATCGTATTGCCCCGGTCCCTTGATAACATCGTCATAACGCATGTAAGAATATTCAAGCTGAATCGCATCGGTCGCGTTGGCTTCGTTGTCGGACCACAACACGAGACCAGTCATCGGCTGGACTCGCGTAATTTTTGTTGCCAACGGAATCTTCAACATCTCCGGTTGGGCGGCAAAGGCGTTGCTCTGGATTGGAGTGAAGCAAATCGATAAGACAACGAGAATGCGAAGTAAAGTCATGGCGGCTAACTAAATCCTGGTTGCGGAAAAAAGGTTCTGGCCCCAATTGCCGGGAACCGGCCCTGCGGGTGCTTCGCACAACTGGAGTCAGACACTTATTTTCCGCCGATTGTTTCGATTCGTATAACGCCATGGTAGCATAGTGACCTGCGCGCTCGTTCTCCCGTCATCAAGGGTTCCTGTCATGCACCGATTTCTCGCCCGAGTTCGACAATTAGCCTGTCTCGTTTTGCTGGTCGGTTCGTTGTCCGTGGCTGACGGCGACGAACTCAGCCAGGCACAGGAGATTTTTTCACAAGCGGACATCAGCGGCGGATTCATCGTTCAACTTGGAATTGGTGACGGCAAGCTGGCTGCGGAGCTGCGGCGAAACGAGGGAACTCAGGTCCAGGGTTTGGACCGCAACCCGAAAATCGTCGCAGCGGCTCGGACGCGGCAAGTTGCTTTGGGCGGCTATGGTGAAATTATGTTCGAGCATTTGGCTTCCAACGAGCTGCCGTATGTCGATAATTTGGTCAATCTGTTTGTCACCGAAGATCTTGGTGATGTGCCAATGTCCGAGGTGTTGCGGGTGTTGGTTCCCAATGGTGTCGCGCTGGTCAAGTCGGGCAACGAGTGGCAACGCACCATCAAGCCGCGACCGGACAACATCGACGAATGGTCACATTACCTGCATGATGCCACCGGCAACTCCGTGGCGCACGACGATGTGGTTGCGCCGCCGCGCCACTTGCAATGGGTCGGCAGTCCGCGTTGGTCGCGACACCACGACCGGATGGCCAGCATGAGTGCTTTGGTGAGTACGAATGGACGGATGTTCTACATCATGGACGAAGGCAGCCGCATCTCGATTCAATTGCCGCCGCACTGGAAATTGATTGCCCGCGATGCCTTCAACGGCACCGTCCTGTGGAAGCGCGAGATCGAAAATTGGCAAAACCACCTATGGCCTCTCAAGAGCGGCCCGACGCAACTTTCGCGTCGCTTGGTTTCCGATGGTGACACCGTATACGTGACGCTCGGAATCGAAGATCCGTTGACGGCGCTGAACGCGAAAACTGGCGAAACGATTCGCACGTATGAAGGCAGCGATGCGACTGAAGAGATCATCCATACGAACGACATGTTGTTCTTGGTCGTCCGCAAAGGCGAACGCGAGCTGGCGAACTATGCTCCGGTCAACGGCACAGTCGGCGACCAGAAGTTGGTGTCGGAAGAATACTTTTGGAACGAAGAGCCGCGCGTTGTGATGGCGTTTGATGCCAAATCAGGCCAGCAACTTTGGGCCAAGCAAACCAAGGTCTCACCGTTGACATTGGCCGCGAACGAAACCAACGTCATGTTTCACGATGGCGAAAAATTGGTGAGTTTGAATCAGCGAAGCGGCGATTTGGCGTGGGAGACTGAGCCTGTGTCGCGGCGTCAATCGTTCACGTTTAACTTCGGGCCGCGGTTGGTGATTCACGAAGACGTGGTGCTGTATTCCGGTGGTGATGGCAAGATGGTCAGTGTCGATGCCAAGTCAGGAAAAGAGTTGTGGAAGTCAGAGTTTCCCAACAGCGGTTATCAATCGCCACAAGATTTGATGGTGGTCCAGGGTTTGGTGTGGTTGGCTCCGTTAACGGCGGGCAAGGACAGCGGCGTTTATACCGGTCGCGATCCGCGAACGGGCGAAGTCAAACGATCGTTCGCGCCGAATGTTGATACGTATTGGTTCCACCATCGTTGTTATATCGCCAAGGGCACCGACAACTTTTTGATTCCCTCGCGAACGGGCGTCGAATTCGTGGATCCCAATAAAGAGAATTGGGATATCCACCATTGGGTTCGCGGCGGATGTTTGTATGGAGTGATGCCTTGCAACGGACTGACTTATACACCGCCGCATGATTGTGCCTGCTATCCCGAAGCGAAGTTGTTCGGATTCAATGCGCTCGCGCCGATGGCTCCGACGCGACCATTGCCAGCAGTCGTTCCCGAGGAGGGCCGCCTTGAACGGGGGCCGGCGTTCACTGTTGATCTTGAGGATTTGGCCGACGCCGACTCCGATGATTGGCCGACTTATCGCCATGATGCGGCGCGCAGCGGCACGACCAAGGCACCGATCCCGCCGCAAGTGAAAACCCGATGGGAAGTTTCGCTGGGTGGCCGTTTGACAGCGCCCGTGATCGCCGACGGCAAAGTTTATGTTTCGCAAATCGACACTCATACGATCCATGCGTTTGACGAAACAACCGGCAAGAGTCAATGGACAATGACCATTGGCGGCCGCGTCGATACTCCGCCGACGATCCATCGCGGTCGCGTTGTGTTTGGTTGTGCTGACGGTTGGATTTATTGCCTCAAGTCAGACGATGGCCAAATGATGTGGCGGTATCGCGCCGCGCCAATGGACCGCCGCACAATGGCTTATGAGCAACTGGAATCGTTGTGGCCGGTGACGGGCAGTGTGCTGATTCACAACGACATGGTTTACGCAGTCGCGGGTCGGTCAATTTTTCTTGATGGCGGTCTGCGAATGATGCGGCTTGATTTGGCCAGCGGCGAGAAGTTGTCCGAGACGATCATGGACGACAAGAATCCCGAGACGGGCAACAACATGCAAGAGAAGGTGATGACGTTGCAGATGCCGGTCGGGTTGCCAGATGTGTTGTCATGTGATGGTCGGCATATTTTTATGAAGTCGCAGAAGTTCGATTTGGAAGGCAATCGACTTGAGATCGGGCCGAACTCGGGTGAGTTTGTCGAACAGGTATCCAAGCAGCGAGGCGAGGACGCTCACATTTTTGCACCGATGGGCTTTACCGATGATTCATGGTTCCACCGTTCGTATTGGGTGTTGGGCCAGAGCTTCGCCGGTGGTCACGGTGGTTATTTCCAAGCCGGTCGGTTCGCACCATCAGGACGTTTGTTGGTCAACGGTAATGGTTATGTGTTCGGCTATGGTCGCAAGCCTGAGTATCTGCGTTGGACGACGACGCTTGAGCATCGATTGTTTGCCGCCGAACCCAACCCACCGGAAATCCCTGGTAAGAGTGGCCAAGGCGCGAAGGCAGGTGCGAAGGCAGGTGCGGGTGGCAAGAAGAATGCTAACGCCAACGCGGCACCGCAGGCCGGCACTTATGCTCGCTTTGCACAAACGCCAAGTTTGAATCCCGCGAACAAACCGCTGACGATCGAAGCCTGGTTCACGGCGACGAAGCCCGATGGTGTCATCGCCGCGCGCGGTGGTCCGAGCGAAGGGTTTTCGATTCATCTCAATGGTGGTAAACCCGAGTTCACGATCCGCAGTGGTTCGGCGGCGTCATCAGCAACCGGCAATCGACCTGTGATTGGCGGTTGGCACCATATCGCCGGTGTGCTGGGTGAAGATAAGACGATGCAGCTATATATCGACGGCGAACTTGCCGCGACGGCCAAGGCAGCGGGATTGATCGAGAAAGACCCGGCCCAGGGTCTCGAAGTTGGCGACGACTTGGGCGGAACGGTCAGCACGAACAAGAGCACGACGGGCTTCACCGGCATCATTGATGAAGTTCGTTTGTATTTCTTGGCGGCAACGCCCGAGCGGATCGCCAATCGATATCGCGACGGCTCGGAAATCTCCAGCGAGGCGGTGTTGGCGGTTTGCTTCGACGATGGCACAGCCCGTGACGACTCGGTTAACCGCAACAACGGAACGCTCGAAGGCGGCATGGTCGTCGATGGCAAAATCGGCAAGGCAATCCAGTTCTCTGCTGCGGCAACTGCGGCGCGTCGCGCGGCACAGTCTCAACCTCAATCCCAGGCTCCGGGAAACAGTTTGGTCGATACAAAATGGTCCGAAGACGTGCCGATTTACGTTCGCGGGATGGTGCTTGGCGGCGGCAATCTGTTCATCGTTGGCCCGCCCGACATCATTGACGAAGAAAGTACGTTCCAGCAATTGTCCGAAAAGGATCCGCAAGTGCAAAAGTTGCTTGACGAGCAAGACGAAGTGCTCAACGGTAAAGACGGCGGACGGTTGTTGGCGGTGAACGTTGACTCTGGCGAAGTCAAACACGAATTGCGAATCGATTCGTTGCCCGCTTGGGACGCAATGTCCGGAGCCAATGGTCGTTTGTATTTGTCAACGCTCGACGGCAAACTAATGTGCTTCGGTGAGTAATTTTGGCCTGTGAGCGGATCGGCGCCAGCCGCCGGTTCCGATCGGGACATACCGGCGGCTAGCGCCGGCTCGCTCACAGAACAAGGCACTGTATAGCTATTCGCTAGTCAATAAATATGAAACATTACCAACTACCAAGCCGCTTTGCGACACATCCGATCATGTTCGCCGTTGGCGGTGTTCTGGCGCTCGCCTCGATCGCTTCAGCGTGCAACATTCCGGTGTTTCGTTATGCGCTGGAACGTTGGCGTTCGGATGCTTACGAGATCGTCGTGCCCGCTGACGAAGCACTCGATGCGAATCAAAAGGCGTTTGTTGAAAAGCTAGAGGCGGCATCGAATCTTCGCGGTGGAAAAGCGAACCTCAACGTCATTCGTAACTCGGCGGTAACTGACGCCGATCAAGCGGTCATTGTTCGCGGCACTGGCGGCGGAAGAATAGTCGGTCATTGGCGCGGCACGATCGACGAGGCCAGCGAAGTCGGCTTGTTGGAATCTCCGGTCCGCAAAGAATTGGTGCGGCGGTTGTTGGCCGGTGATTCGGTTGTTTGGTTGGTGTTGCAATCAAGCGACGCCGCAACGTCACGCGCCGCAGCGGAGCTACTGACGACTGCATTTAAGACGCTTGATACAAAAATCAAGTTGCCCGACGGAATCGGATTGCCCGGCAGCGAGTTGCACAGCGAAGTGCCGTTGTTTGTCAAATTTAGCTTTATCGAAATCAAGCACGATGATCCGGCGGAGCAATTCCTAATTCAATCGCTCAGTAACCAGCGCGCCGACGATGCGAAGTCGGGCGAGCCGTTGTTGGTGCCGGTTTTCGGACGCGGTCGCGCGCTCGAGGTGATTCCAGCGAAAGATTTGTCGGCCCAATTGGTCGAAGACTTGACGATGTTCCTCAGCGGTGCGTGCAGTTGTCAGGTGAAGGAACAAAATCCAGGTTTCGATCTGTTGTTGAACGTCAATTGGGACACCGAGTTGTATGGCGAAGACGGCATGCGACCACCTCCACCCAAGTCGGTTGGCGACGCGGAGAAGCCAGCCGTCTTGTTGACCATTCCTCCGGGCAAGAAGCGGTGACGCGATGAATCGAGTGTTTGTTGGCATCGCCGGAGCGCTGATTTTGTTGGCCGGATCGCTGGTTTGGCTGGGCCAATCATCGGCAACTAACTCATCCAACGGCGGCAGCGATGCTCCGCCGATCATGCTGTTTTGCGCCGCCAGCAATCGCGCCGTCATGGACGCGATTTGTGCCGATTACCAGCGTGAATACGGTCGCCAAGTTCAACTTCAATACGGTCCGTCGCAAACCTTGTTGTCGTCGATCGAGGTCAGCGGCAGCGGCGATTTATTTCTGCTCGCCGATGACAGTTATTTAGCGATTGCAAAGCAGCGGTCGCTCGTTGCTGAAACGATTCCCTTGGCCACGATGAAGGCGGTCATTGCGGTTCGTCGTGGCAATCCGAAGTCGATCAAGACGCTTGCTGATTTGCTGCGCGACGATGTGCGCGTCGTCCAGGCGAGCCCCGAGTCGGCGGCGATTGGCAAAGTCGTGCGTGATAGTTTGGCCGCTGGCGACAATTGGCAGCCATTGGCCGATGCGACGATCGCCTATCGCACAACGGTCACCGATGTTGCCAACGATGTGTTGCTCGGTGCCGCCGATGCCGGCCCGGTCTACGATGCGGTGTTGCAAACTTATCCCGACCTGGAAGCGATCGAGTTGCCGGAGTTGAGCGACGCGATGTCGCATTTGGCAATTGGTGTGATTGCAGCGACGAAGCATTCAGCCGCGGCGCTGCATTTTGCGCGCTACGTGGCGGCGCGGGATCGCGGTTTGGTCCAGTATGCCAAGCACGGCTTTCGCGTTGACAACGGTGACCAATGGGAAGACACGCCGCAGTTGAATTTCTTCGCGGGCTCGATGCTGCGTCCGGCAATTGATGAAACGATTACGGCGTTCGAGCGACGCGAAGGCGTCCGCGTGTCGCGGGTCTACAACGGGTGTGGGATTTTGGTTGCACAAATGAAAGCGGGCCAACACCCTGACGCGTACTTTGCTTGTGACACCGAATTTATGAAGCAGGTTCCGGATTTGTTTCCCGAACCGGTCGCGGTGTCACAGAACGAGCTGGTGATTTTGGTTCAGAAGGGCAATCCAAAATCGATCGCAACGCTCAAGGATCTAGGTCGTGCGGGTTTGCGAGTAGGTGTCGGCCATGAGAAACAATGTGCGATGGGTTGGTTGACGCAAAACACGTTTCGCGAAGGCGGCGTCACTAAGGAAATCATGCCCAACGTAACAGTTCAAACTCCCACCGGCGACATGTTGGTCAATCAACTACGTGCCGGGGCGCTTGATGCTGCCGTTGCCTACTTGAGCAACGCCGCTGGGGCCGCCGAGGTGCTCGATGCGATTCAAATTCAAGGCATCGAGTGCAGCGTCGCGGTTCAACCGCTGGCGATCGCACCGCAATCGCTACGTGCCCAGACGGCCAGCCGATTGTTCCAGTGGTTGTGTACGAATGAGTCGCAACAGAGCTTTCTCGCCGAAGGTTTTCGTTGGCAATTGTCGGCCAGCAAAGACGACGTGGATGGAGAGTAATCCGCATCCCATAGGGCAACCGCGCAATCGCTCGGACTTTGCGTTTTTCTTCCTGATGGGCGGATTGTCTTCATGCTTTATCTTGTTGATCGTGTTGATGCTCGCGGCTGATTTGATGTTCACTTCGTTGGCCGATTTTAAGTCCGCGCTGATGAAGCCCGAGATCCGCGCGGCGTTTCGGTTGACGTTGGTAACGTGTACGGCGGCGGCCATCATGTCGCTGTGCGTTGCTACACCGCTGGGCTACCTGTTGTCGCGTTATTCATTTCCCGGACGATGGTTGGTCGACACGTTGGTTGACATTCCGATTGTTTTGCCGCCGCTGGTGTTGGGATTGAGCCTGCTGATTTTGTTTCATCTTGATATTGGTGGCTTTGAACTGGAGCGTTGGCTGCGCGATGATCTGCATTTTCCGGTGACGTATCATTGGCCGGCGGTGGTGTTGGCGCAGTTCGCAGTCGCGTGTTCGTTCGCAGTCAGGATGATGCGGATCACGTTTGACCAAATGGACCACCGCGCCGAAGATGTCGCGCGAACGTTGGGATGTTCGCGTGGTCAAGCGTTCTTGCAGGTGGCGTTGCCGCAGTCGCTGCGCGGCATGATCGCCGCCGCCACGGTTGCTTGGGCAAGATCGCTGGGCGAGTTCGGTCCGATCCTGGTTTTCGCCGGAACGACGCGAATGCGCACCGAAGTATTGTCAACGACAGTGTTCCTGGAACTCAGCGTCGGTGAATTAAACGCAGCGGTAGCGGTATCGCTGATCATGGTGGTGATGGCTATGTGCGTTTTGGTCGTGCTGCGATTCTTCGGTGCGGAACGATTGACATGATTGAATTGGATAATGTTGGCATTGATGCGGGCAAGTTTTCGCTGCGACATTTGACGCTGGTCATTCCCAGTGGCAAGTACGCGGTGTTGATGGGGCGAACCGGCCAAGGCAAGACCACCATGCTCGAAGCGATCTGCGGTTTGAGACCAATCGCCAGCGGCCGCATTCGGATTGATGGCAACGACGTATCGAAGTGGTCGCCAAGTGATCGCGGGATTGGCTATGTGCCACAAGACCTGGCGTTGTTTCCTACGTTCACGGTGCGCGAGCATTTTGCGTTTGCGCTGCGATTGCGCAACATGCCCAGGGAGCAAATACGAGCACGCGTGATCGAGCTTGCCGAGATGTTGCGTGTCGAGCCGTTATTGGACCGTGGTGTCGGCAAGCTCAGCGGCGGCGAAGCGCAGCGAGTTGCGATTGGACGTGCATTATCGTTTCGTCCGTCGGTGTTGTTGCTAGACGAACCGCTCAGTGCGCTCGACGAAGAGACACGTTACGCGATGTACGAGTCGCTGCGTCAAGTTCAAAAAGCAAGCCAAGTCACGACGCTGCATATCACGCACAACTCGGCGGACGCGGCGGCGCTGGCTGACCTGACTTTTCGGCTGGGCGGCAGCGGTATTGTTCAAACCGCAGTGTTATAGGACGCTCCGCCGTCGTGATTTTCATCAACAAGGCATTGGCGGTTTCGCGGTCTTGATGTAGTAGTCATCGTCGAAGCTGGCCGGAGATAGGTCATGTACCCCCAAAATAACGCTTCATAAATCACTCTTTCCAGAATTTTGCGATTTCGATTAAAGTAGCGGGCGACCCAGAGACCCGCACCGATGACGGGGATCGATTTCGAGATGGCCAGGGAGGAGCCTATCATGTTGTTGGACCGCATCGACATTGAATCGCATGGACCGCTGAACCGAGTTTTAATTGGTCCGTTTTCCCAGGCGCTCAGCGCCGTAGTTGCCGCCAGTGGCTCGGGCAAAACGGCGCTGATCCGGTTTCTGCGAGATTCGCTGACCGGCACCACACCCACTCGCGACGGTCTGGCTCAATCGATTGGCCGCATCGTCTGGTCCGCCGCCGATGGTCGTTACCATTGCCGCCGCGAACCTGATGGCACGAACCAGGGCCGCCGTCTGGTTGAATTTGAATCACGGCTTTATGACGCCAATTTCGCTGGCCAAAGTCGCTACGGTCGCGAGTCGATCGTCGTTGATTTACCGGCTTGTGTCGTCGATGGGATTGTTACCGACACAGCGATTATCGAAGTCGGTCGCTGCGTCCAAGCAGCGATTGCCTCCGGGTTGGACAATTCGGTCTCATCCGCCGATAGTTCTCGCGATGGCGAAGTTCGTGCGCTGCGGTCCGAGATCGCTGATCTCGAGCGTCAAATTCATTCGCAATCATTGCACGCGCAACTTGCCGCCAACACCGCCACTGGTTCTCAAACATACGGGTTCACCGGAGATGTGAAACGTCTGCGTGATCGCCGAGCCGAATTGGCATTGGAAATTTCCGCGATCGATGCCCGTCGTGATTGGGCCGCCAAGTCCGATGCGGAATTGGATCGTCGTCGCCACAAGCGAGACATCTTTGCCGCAGTTGCAGATGAGGTCGAGCGACTGCGACGCCAGGAAGCTGACTTGCGCTTGCGGTTGGCCGAAATCCAGTCGTCGATCACAAAGATGGACGAGGAAGACGCACGTTCTCAAACTCGTAACGAGATTGCTCGTGCCTACGGTGATCGTCTCGAACAAGTCAACGAACATTTGGGCCGTGTCTGCCGCGTCGTTCGCGAAATCCGCGCGCTTGGCGATCATTGGTTTGGTGGCCGTGGTTTGACGGCGCAGTCAGGTTGGTTAGACCAGGCGATTGATGGAGTGACTCGTCGCGAAGCCGGCTACGCGGTTGATTCGCAACACTATTTGTCCAGCGATGACGAGTCGATTGGCGGTTTTGAAGTTGTTGATCGTGGTTGGTCCGCGAATTTGGCTGCTGAAATCCGGGGTGATGGTTCATCGACGACGGGCGATATCCAACGGCGATTGGATGCGGTCTGCCGCTTGGTCGATAATCTGGTCGGACGCTGCGAAGAAGATCAATTGTCCGGCAGCCAACCGCAACTCGGTGATGCGAACCCCGCGTCACGTTTGGGCGATTGGGATGAATGGACTGAAGTCCAATCAACTCGCTTCGAGCCAACTCGCAACCTCGATCGCGCCGAACAATTACTGCAACAAGAACGTTTGATGCGTGTTCAATCGGTTGGCACGCCGCATGAACATTCCGGTTGGATCGCTGCGACGCTCAACGGTGTATCGCAGCGACTGCGCGGTCTTTCGGGACAACGCGCCACCTATGGAGCGAGCAATATCGATCCGCTGTTCGATCCGCGCAACCATCGCGATATTGTCAATCAACTGTATCCGGCCAACGGCCAGCTTGATGCTCAATCGCAGATCGCGGCGGTACGTCGCTGCGAGCGTGAATTGGTCGGTGTGCTGCGCAATCTGACAACGCGCCGCGAATTAATGCTGCGTCGTATCGCCGAAGCCCAAAGTTTGCCGCTGGTTGAACTGCAGGCCGCGTCGATCGACGCCGAGCAACAACACGACGATCCGCAGCTTTACCAGCGGCTGGTTCACGATCGTATCGCCGCCAACGAGAGCAATGCGAAGCATCGTGCCGCCACGCGGACGCGATTGGCACAACAGCAAGCCGACTTGGCCGCTAACATCAAGCAAACAACCGATCGGATCACCGAACGATTGGCCGAAGCCGAAACGATTCGGGTGTATTTGCGCACTCTGCCGGTTGTCAATCGTTACGATGACGATTTGCGACTAAGAGAACGATTGGTCGCCGAGGTTCGCGAAATTGATCGCCAATTGGCCCAGCCACGCATCGAGCCGGTGATTGTCCAGCGACATGCACACTGCATTGCGCGGCTGCGATCGCTGCTTGCCAATCACATCCTGCTCTCGGGGCTCGCCGCCGCGGCCAGCGAATACGTTCGTCGATTGAGCAGTGATCGCATGAAGGTCATCTCCTGGTTTCGTGGTGGCAACAGCTCGGCAACGATGTCGGTTGAGATCGACGGACGTGCCGAAGCCAGCTATGGACCCGTCAATCGATTCATTGCGGCGCTAGCGGTTCGATTGGCTGCGTCGGACGAATTGGCACGGCGCGGACGTCCATTGCCGCTGATTATCGAAACACCGTCACCGCGCATGATCGCTTGCTCCGGTGCAGCGAGTGACCTGCGTCCGATGTTGCAAAGTGCGCTGGAGGTTTTGGCCGATAGCGCCCGTCTTGGACGTCAAATCGTGGTGTTGACCGATGACGCAGTGATCGCCGATTCGATTTCGCGGATCGGTGGCAGTGTCCATTCGCTGCGCGGTGGCTACCATGGCTCAGCGGCAACGACCGTAAGTGATTCGTACACAAGTGCGTCGCAGCCAGAGCGGATGCTTGATATCAATCGCGAATTCGACGTTGCCTGGCAAGATGCGGCGACGGATCAGAACGTATGGCGTCGCGAAGATGTTCGCGAAGTCGTTGCAGCACCAAGCGACACCGAGTCGAACAGGCGAGTTCCCGATACATATCGCGAAAGCGTATCAAACGGTCGCGTGGAGGCGACCGACCGCCCTTTTTTTCTCGCCGGGCATAGTCTCGTAGAGCAGGCACCGTCGATCGATGCAACGACCGCCGCGCGGTTGCGCGCGATTGGCGTCGAGCGTATCGATCATTTGTTGGCGGCCAGCCCCAAGGAATTGTCCAGCTCGCTCGGCATCGCCGATGTTGATGCGGCTACGATTCGTCGGTGGCAACATGAGTGCCGTTTGGTTTGTGGTGTTCGCAAGCTGCGACCGTTCGATGCGCGAGTGCTTGTTGGTTGCGGCATCACGCATCCACGCGAATTGGCCGAAACCGATCCGGTCGCATTGGCTGAGCGAGTCGAAACGTTTTTGGCAACCGATCGCGGCAGTCGATTTTTCCAGTCGGCGACCAGTCAAGAGCGAACAAGATTATCGGATTGGATAAACCAGTCACGAAGTCGCGGCAAAGCGCACACAAGTCGATCCAATTCGACTCACGGCGAGCGCAATTCATCGCAACGATTCGTGCAAGCCAGCGCCGAGCGCCAGCCGCCGGTACGCGCTGAACATCAGCAAGCTACCGTGGTCCAGCGTGAATCAACCGCTTGGACAACGTCGACTCGCGAGCCACGTGAAGCCCGCGAGCCACGCGAAAGCCAATCGCGACGTACTGAACAGCGCTCCGAGAATCGCAGTGACTCGTCACTGAAGTTCTACCTGCAACGTTCCAGCGACGTCGAAGCGGGTCCATCGATTGGTCCGCGAATGGCGGAGCGGCTGCATCGTATTGGCGTTAAGACGGTTGATGATTTGGTCAATCGATCGGCTGCGTCCATCGCTGATGCGTTGAAGCTGGCCAAAGTTGATGCTGACTTGGTGCGTCAATGGCAGCAGCAAGCGGTATTGGTTTGCCGCGTGCCGATGCTGCGTGGCCATGACGCCCAATTGCTGGTTGCGGCCGGAATTACCGAACCTCAGCGTTTAGCCGAGTGCGAGGCAAATTGGCTGCTTAGCCAGGTCGAGCCGATCGCATCAAGCCGCGAAGGCAAGGCGATTTTGCGAGGCGGAAAGCATCCTGATCTTGCCGAAATGCAAGAATGGATTGGCAACGCCAAGCAACACCGCGAATTAGTAGCCGCCTGACTTTCAAAAATTGTAGAACAATTGTCCCAATTTTTCTACTCTGTGCTGGCGATCAGACATTCCGATGTAACTTCGCGTAGTAACTCCCGCGTTGCAACAAATCGTCGTGGCGACCACGCTCGACGATCTGTCCGGCTGACATCACGAGGATTTGAGCGGCCGTTTGAATCGTACTCAGACGGTGGGCAATCACAACACTTGTGCGCCCCGTCAACAATCGTCCGAGTGCTCGTTGGATTCGCAATTCCGTCAACGAGTCGACGGCGCTGGTGGCCTCGTCGAGCACTAAGATCCGTGGGTTCATCACGAGCGCCCGCGCGAAGCAGATTAATTGGCGCTGGCCCAGTGAGACGCGCGAGCCTCGCGACCCGGTTTCGGTATTCAGTCCGCCCGGCAAATCGTGAATCAAACGTTCGCAACCAAGTTCACGCAGCGCCGCTCGCGCATCGTCTTCGGTGGCATCAGGGCGACCGGCGAGAATGTTGTCGAGCACCGTGCCGCTGAACAAAAAATTCTGTTGCGGAACCACGGAGACAACTTGCGCCAGTGACGCCGCCGTGACGTTGCGAATGTCTTGGCCATCGATCAAAACGTGACCATCGGTGGGCAAGTAGTACCGCGCGATCAAACTGGCAAGCGTCGACTTGCCGCTGCCCGTTTCACCGACCAGCGCCACCATTTCACCCGGTGCGGCCGTAAACGATACGCCGTGCAACACGGGACGATCCGGTTCATAAGCGAATCGCAAAGCTTGGACGACCAATTGACCTTCGACAGGCGCGACAAACGGAATCGCGTCGGGCAAATCGGTCCACTGGGGCGCTTGGTCTAGCAGTGCAAAAACTCGCTCGGCACCGGCCATTGCCGTGAGAGCCTGGTTGTATTGATTGCCAATTGCCTGGATGGGACTGAAAAACAGGCTGGCCAAAAACCAAAACTGGATCAAGTCGCCGACCGGCATCGGATCACCGGCAACGAGCGCGCGATAACCACCGACAAGCAACAGCAGCGCCAGGGCCAGTTGGCTGGTCAGTTCAAGCAGCGGCATCAGCAGACCGCCCTCGCGGGCCGAGTTCATGTTGTACTCGGCGTGGTCAATCGTCAATTCACGGAACGCGGCGGCGTTGACGTCTTCGCGAGCGAATGCCTGCGTCACGCGAATCACCGCAACCGATTCGGCGAGCGTCGCGGTCACGCGGCTAAAGCTTTCCTGGACCGCGCGATACGAAACACTCAACCGCCGCCGCATCACCGCTCCAATCCACCAAACCAGTGGACTGAGCGCGAACACGACGAACAAAAGTTGCAGGTCGTAGTAGCCCATCAGCACGGCCGCGCCGATCATTTGGCCCGCTTGCACCATCGTCACAAACAGCACGTCTTGCACGCCGCTGCGAACCGCATCGCAGTCGCCGGTAATGCGGCTGATCACGCGACCTGTTTTGGTCTTGGCGTAGTAACTCATCGGCATCGATTGCAAATGCCGAAACATCGCTTGGCGCAAATCATGGATCACCAGTTCGCCCAACTGCAGCGCCCACCGTTGGCGATACACGAAGGTGGCTTGCGTGAAGATCGCCAGCGCCAACACGCCCAGCGACGCCGCAGCGATCGAAGCGAACGATCCTTTGCCGGAGATCGGCCCGTTGATTGTCGCGCCGATCGCCCAACCGAGCGCCGGCAATTGCAGCGAACGCAAGATCACCGTTGCGACCAACCAATTGCGTTTCGCGCGATACGGTTGCATCAAACGCCACAGTCGCGCGATCAAGCCGAGCGACAATGGGCGCTGGTTCGCTTCTTCTTCGTTTGACTTCAACACGCGGACCAGCGGGCTCATGCGTTCGTTCCGCCGGTGGGTGAGCCGCCCGCTTGAGTCGCGGCGATGTCCGCATACAAGCCGGGTTCTGTCGCAAGCTCGGCGTGAGTGCCCGATTGAACCACCTCGCCGCCATCGAGCACAATCACGCGGTCGCAATGTCGCAGCGTGCTCAGGCGGCTGGCGACAATCAACGTCGTTCGTCCGCGCGTCGCATGATCGACGGCGTCCAAAATTTCGTGTTCGGTCTCGGGGTCAATCGCCGACACGGGGTCATCGAGCAACAGAATCGCCGGATCGGTCAATAGCGCACGCGCCAGCGCAATCCGTTGTCGCTGGCCACCCGATAACGACATGCCGAACTCGCCCAGAACCGTTTCGTAGCCGTTTGTCGACGCTTCGATAAACTCGTGAGCCGAAGCCAAACGTGCGGCGAGGCGAACTTGTTCCGGTGTGGCGTCGGGGCGTCCAAAGGCGATGTTGGCGGCGATCGTATTGCTCAACAGCAATGGTTCTTGCAACACCAACCCAACACCGCGGCGCAGCGACTTCAAATCCCATTGCCGCACGTTCACGCCATCGATCGAAATGATCCCGCACTGTGGATCGTAGAACCGTGGCAGCAAGCTGAGCAAGGTTGACTTGCCTTGGCCAACGCCACCAAGAATTCCGACTCGCTCACCGGCGCGGATGTGCAGATTGATGTCGCGCAAGATCGGCGTTTGGTCTTTGTATTCAAACCACACGCCATCGATATGGACGTCGCCACGAATTGTGCGGGGAAACCATGGGTTCGTCGGTTGGCGCACTTCCTCCGCAGCGTCGAGCACCTCGAACACGCGCCGCGCACCGGTCAACGATTGTTGAATCGTACCGGCCAAGCCAGAAAGATTGGCGACTTGGTTACTGAACTGTTGCAACAAGCCCGCGAACACAATCATGCCGGTGCCCAGTGGCAACCGATCGGTGGCAACGAGGTGGCCACCGTACATCAACAAAATCACCAGGTTGACTTGCGTCAGCAACTGCACCCTCGGGCCAAAGCGGCTGATCTTGGCGAAGACTTCGCGTTGTTGGTCGCGCAATCGATCATTTGCCACGTCGAACTTAGCAATTTCAGCGGATTGGCGTCCGAGTGATTTGACAACGAGCACACCGTCGGCCGATTCAGCGACGCATAATACCATGTCGTCGGCCAGTTTTCGCGTCGCGTCGTACATCGGCCGCACCGTGCGAGCGAAGTGCAAGCTGAGCCACCAAATCACTGGCGTCGTGGCCAAACAAAGCAGCGTCAACGTCACGTCGATGCGCAGCAAGAACGTCAAGTAAACCACCAACGACATCGCCAGCACCGACAATTGGATTAGCACGCCGTCGATGAATGTGCGAGTTGCTTGGACATCGCCGGTGACGCGATTGATGATCGAGCCGGTCGCTTGTTGGTCATAGAACCGCAAGCTCAAGCGTTGCAGTTTGGCGTAAACTTCGCCGCGCAGGTCAACGACAATTCTCCGGTGGATCAAGTTGCCAGAGACCAATGCGTAGGACCAATTCAACAGGGTTCGCACCAGTGCCGATAACGCGATCCCGCCGGCGGCCAGCGCGACCTGCATCATCGGCGTCCATGTGTCAGGCAAACTCCGGTCGAAAAGCACAACGGGTCGCTCGGTGATTTGGCCAGCGTGAAAACGAATCAAGTCGATTCCCAGGCCACCGAATTGCACAATCAATACCGACGATGCCATCAGCAGAAATTGCATCACCAACAACAACACACAGCTCCACCTGTACCGCCAAGCGAGTTTCAGCAATCGCCAAACGACGGCTCCATTGGAAAGCGTGTCCATGTTTTCGGTTCACAAAATCTCGTCGTACGCCACAATGCCACCGATTGTGACTTGGAAGCGACGAATTTGTAGTCCACGTCCGAAATGGATATCAATGCGACAAAGTCGCTGCAACGAATCGACATCAACGGGCAACTTGAACTCGACGACGCGATGAATCTGCAACCAACTGATGCGATACCACGTGCGAATGCCATTGACGGTAACGATTTGGCGAAACCACCAACCGTCGTACACCAACCGCCCGGCGAACGGTTCGGTAAAGTCGATTACACGATGCAGAAAGAAGCCGCGAATCCGTTTGGCGTTATCGGCGAAAACGCCTTTTTCATCGACCAGTATCGGCGGTGCGTCAAACGGATTGACCATTGCCCAGCTTTGCTAAGTGATGCCACAACCGCGCGCTCGCTTCGATCCCGCGGTGATAATCGGCGACGCGAAACTTTTCGTTGGGGCTGTGCGCGTTATCGTCGTCGAGTCCCCAGCCCAGCAACAGGCAATCGGCATCGAGCACCGCTTGAAACTTGGCGACGATCGGAATCGAGCCACCTTCGCGAATCAACACCGGCGTGACGCCAAACGCTTCGCCGATCGCCAACTTGGCCGCGTCGATAAACGGGCTTTCGATATTGGCCAACATCGCCGGTGCTCCGTGACCGGTGACGATTGTCAAGCGAACGCCGTGCGGCAAGTACTTGTGCAAATGCCGTTCGATTGCAACCGCGATTTTTGCCGGGTCTTGATCGGCAACGAGTCGGCAAGTGAACTTGGCCGACGCGGTCGCCGGAATGATTGTCTTGCCGCCGACGCCCTGGTGTCCGGAGGTCAAACCGTTGATGTCAAACGTCGGCCGCGCCCAACGGCGAACGTTGCTGCTGTATCCCTGTTCGCCGAACATTTCATTGATGCCGATCGCTGCCGACAACCGCGCGTCCACATCGCCCAACGCCGCGATCGATTGCAGCTCGCCGGTCGTCAGCGGCTTCACGTCGTCATAAAAACCTTCGATCAAGATCTTGCCCGTTTGCGGATCAACCATCGACGACATCAAGTGGCACAGCGCAATCGCGGGGTTCATTACTGCACCGCCGAACGAACCGCTGTGCAAATCCTGCTTCGGGCCATCGACATGGATTTCCACACCGATGCAGCCGCGTATGCCGTAGGTGATCGAGGGTTGACCGTCGGCGTATTGGCTGTTGTCGCTGACCACAACGCAATCGCAAGCCATCTTCTCGGCCAGCTCCGGCAAAGCTGCTTCGAGCCCTTCGCTGCCGACTTCTTCTTCGCCTTCGACCAAAAACTTGACCTGCAGCGGCAACGCTCGCCCGCTGGCCAACCACTGCGTCACACTTTGGACGTGGGTCAGCACTTGGCCTTTGTCGTCGGTTGCTCCGCGAGCGTACAGATTTCCATCGCGGATCGTCGGCTCGAACGGCCCGCTCGTCCATTGGTCCAGCGGTGCGGCGGGTTGGACATCATAATGGCCGTAGACCAACACCACGGGAGCCCCAGGAACCGGCGGCGTTTGGGCAAATACGAGGTCGAAACCGCTGGTCTTGATTCGCTGGGGCTTCATGCCGGCGGCGGCAAAACGATCGCACAACCAAGCTGCCGCAGTGTCCATTTCGCCACGGGCCGCCGGGTCGCTGCTGACGCTGGCGATTCGCAACCATTGGCAAAGCTGCTCAACAGCGGATTCCCGGTTCGCGTCGAGATGTTCCAGGATCTCGGGATCCAGCGGTGCGGTGTGTTCGGCTGGTTGGGCTGCATTCACGGGACAGTCGCTACAGTTTCAAGGAATCGGGCAAACATATCGTCAAAAAAAGCATCTTCGGGCCAAGCTCAACTATTGATTGTCGGCATTAGCGCTACAATATATACTCGTGAGCCAGAGCGGAAATGGCGGATGGTCGTCGATTAGGTTTTCTGTGAGTGAGAGAAGATGGCGCAGCAAGAGGCAGTGTTGGATGAAGTGGTTCAAACGAGCAAGCCCGCTCCGAAGAACAGCGAACCACAACCCAAACGTCAGCCGCGGTACAACGTGATCCTGTGGGATGACGCCGACCACAGTTATGACTACGTGGTCACCATGATGAGAGAATTGTTTCGCGTGCCGATGGAGCGCGGGTATCAAATCGCCAAGGAAGTGGACACTTCGGGCCGCGCGATTTTGGCCACGACCACGCGCGAACATGCCGAGCTGAAGCGAGACCAGATTCACGCTTATGGCAAGGACAGTTTGATCGAACGCTGCAGCGGCAGTATGTCGGCGACGATCGAACCGATTGAATGATTGCAGCGAACGAGAAGTTGCTTGCCGTTTTTGAACGGATGGCAACGCGACTTGGTGTCATTTGTGATCGGTCGGAACTGCGCAAGTTGTTTGCCGCCGCCGAAGCTGGTGGTGGTGATCCATTGGGGTCGCTGTACCGCGTTGCCGAACGTTATCGCATTCGCTTAGGAGTTTTTGACGGCAGCTTTGACGAGGCTTTGCAATTTGCCCGCCAAGGTTATCCGGTGGCGATTGCGCCTCCGGCGGGCGCATCAGCGGAAGCCAATACACCGGCGGACGATTGGTGGGTGTTGCTCGAAATCCGTCGTCGGGGCATTAAGACTTGGACCACCGAAGTTGGTGGCAAGACGACTCGCAAGTCGCTTCGTTCGTTGCGGCGGTTGTTACAGGGCAACACTTCAGCCGACAGCACGCGTCGTTTGATCATCGCCCAACATCTCGACGCCGGTGCGAGCGACGAGTCGAACAAGACGCCGCTGGCACGGTTGTTGGCGTTGCTAAAACCTGATCGCGGCGACGTCTTGGCGATCGCCGTGTTTGCGATTGTCGTCGGTATTCTGGGACTCGCCACACCGCTTGCCGTCGAGGCGTTGGTCAACACGGTCGCGTTCAATCGGTATCTGCAGCCGATCGTGATTCTGGCAATCATTCTGTTTACGTTCCTGGCCTTCGCGGGGGCGCTGACGGTTGTGATGGCGATTATCACTGAGATTATCCAGCGAAGACTGTTCGTCCGCGTCGGATTGGATCTGGGACATCGCCTGAGCAACCTCGACCAGCGCGTGCTTGATTCGGAGCACGGGCCCGAACTGGTCAATCGATTCTTGGATATCGTAACGCTGCAAAAGTCAGTCGCGAAGATTTTGCTGGACGGGATTGGCCTGGCAATCGCGGTTGTGATCGGGATGGTCGTGCTTGCGGCTTACCATCCGTTCTTGCTGGGGTTCGATATTGTGCTGTTGGCGCTGATGGCGTTTTTGATTTTCGCGCTGGGCGGCGGTGCAGTTAAAACGTCGATCAAAGAGTCGAAGGAAAAGTATTACATGGTTGCGTGGTTGCAAAACATCGTGGCCAATCCGACGGCGTTTCGATTGCACGGTGGCGGTCTGTTTGCGATGGACCGCACGGATCAATTGGCGGCTCATTACCTTGAACTGCGCAAGTCGCATTTTCTGATTCTGCTCCGGCAAATTGTATTTGCGGTCACGACCCAGGTCGTGGCGTCGGTCGTGCTGCTGACGATCGGTGGCTGGTTGGTCATACAAAACCAACTCACTCTTGGCCAATTGGTCGCCGCCGAATTGATCGTCGCCGTGATCGTGGGTGCCTTCGCCAAGATGGGCAAACATCTGGAAACTTATTACGACGTTTTGGCGGCGGTGGACAAGCTGGGCGTACTGCTTGACTTGCCCGAGGCAGAGTTGGGCGGCCACGATTTGTTGCCGACCGAGGGACCACTGCGACTAGATCTGCGAGAAGTTTCGGTCAACGCCAGCGAGGCGACTGCGATCAGCGGATTCTCGGCGCGATTGGCTGCGGGTGGTTCAGCGGTCGTCCTCGGCGTTCCCGGTGCGGGAAAAACCGTACTGCTGGAAGCCTTGGCAACGATGCGGCCAGTCGCAGGAGGCAGCGTCGAAATTAACGGGATCGACTTGCGTCAAATCGATCACGCCGAATACGCCAGACGAATCGGTTATGTCCGCGGGATCGAAGTTTTCGCGGGCACGATAGCGGAAAATGTCGATCTTCATCGAGGCGAGATCTTGGCGGCCGACGTAAAGCAGGCGCTCGAGATGGTTGGCCTGGACGATGAAGTACGTAAACTGGAACACGGGGTCAACACGGAACTGATACCCGGCGGCCGACCGTTGACATCAACGCAGGCTGCACGATTGATGATTGCGCGAGCGATTGCTGGGAAGCCATCGATTCTGATGATTGATTCGTTGCTCGATTCGCTGCCGCAATCTGCTGCCGAAGAAATTATCAGCCGCTTGCATGCTCGTCCGATGCCGTGGACACTGATTGTGGCCACGTCGCGAGCGGACTTTGCTGATTTGTTTTTGGAAAAATGGCGTTTGCCTGGCTAGTGGTTCGTCATGATTGAATTTCAGAATTAGCCGTTTTGGCGTTAGCCGCGGTCCCCGCGTAAGAATCGGGGCTAACACCCAAACGGCTAATGGAAGCGAACCTGGATTTTCAATCGTGACGAACCGCTAGTTTGGTCCATGACGCTCCGACGTCGAGTTGAATTTTTGGACGGAGAATGCGATGGCAAATGTAACCGATACGACGAACCAGGTCGCGAGCAGCGCACGATTGCGCACTCGCGCGATCGACTTGCGTGGCCAGCGTCCGTTGCAAACCGCCACGCGTTTGATTCAATCGACTCGCGTGGCACGTCGTTTGGCCGCGTGGATTGCGGTATTGCTGTTGCTGACAGTGGTGTTGCTGATGCTCTTGCCGTGGCAACAATCCGCACGTGGTGCGGGTAGCGTATTGGCGTTTTCGCCGATCGAGCGAACCCAATCGATCCTCGCGCCATCGAAGGGAATTATTGTCGATGTTCCGCCAGCGTTGATGGAAGGGTCGCGCGTCAAGAAGGGCGATCCGTTGCTGACGATTCAGCCTGAAGCCGCGAACATGCAGGAGCAATTGTCTCGCGCTGGCGATGACATGGATCAGAAGCTGGCGGCGACGGAGCAATTGATCTTGGTCTATGAAGCAAACATCGAAGGCTACGAATCGGCGCGAGACTTTGCCGTATTGGCGGCGGACGAAGCCGTTGCGGCGGCCGAGGCAAAGCTGCGCGGCAAGCGCGAAGAGGTTGCTAGTTATGAAGCGAAGGTTCTGCAAACCCAAAGAAATTTCGATCGCCAGTCGGAGCTTTATCGCCAAGGCATCAAACCGCTGAAAGAGATTGAAAAGCTGGAACAAGAGCTCAACTCCGCGAAGGCGGATTTAAATGCCGTCGGCGAGATGGTGACCTCGACCGAGCGCGACCTTGAGACCAAACGTGCCGAGCGCGACCAGAAACGTAGCGAAGCCCAAACTAAAGTTGAATCAGCTCGCGGCGTTTGGCAAAAAGTCGTTGCCGACGCGGCTTCGATTCGCAAGGAAATGCGAGAACTCGAAATCAAGCAATCAACGTTGCAGCGAATGTATGTGACTGCACCCCGCGACGGCGTGATTCATCGGTTACCTTTGGTCGAAGGTGGCCAAACGGTTAAGGAAGGCGATTATTTGTTAACGATCGTGCCCGATACAACCGATCTAGCCGTCGAGTTGTCGGTTGTCGGCAATGATCTGCCACTCGTTAAAGTCGGCAACCATGTGCGTTTGCAATTCGAGGGTTGGCCATCGCTACAGTTTTCCGGTTGGCCATCGGTTGCGGTCGGAACGTTTGCCGGTCAGGTCGCCGTAATCGATCCAACCGACGACGGAACTGGCGTTTTCCGCGTGCTGGTCCGACCCGAGCCCGGTGAGCCCGCTTGGCCAGACGAAAGATACTTGCGGCAGGGTCTCCGCGCCAACGGCTGGATCATGCTGGGAACCGTGTCGGTCGGGTACGAGATTTGGCGACAGCTCAATGGTTTTCCGGCGTCGGTGGCCTATGAGCCTGGTGACAAGGATGTCAAGAAAAATTCAAGTTCCGAAAAATCGAAATCCAAACCGCCGCTTCCTAAGAAGTGATGCGCCGATTTTCGTTTGCGCTGCCGTGTTGCTTGGCGTTATCTGTGGTTGTAAGTCGGGACAGTCGAAGGTTGTGGTGCCGGATAAAGTAGCCTGTTCGGCCCCGGTAGATTTGCCGGCAGCGAATGCGAACCGGTTTCAATTAACGGCGCACCAGATTGTCGCGAGCGACGGAGCCGAAAATTCACTCGGCGAGACTCTGCCTACGCCCGCAGCGGTCGCGGTATCGACACCGCTTAGTTTTGATGACGTGGTGATTTCTGCAATGCAAACGTTTCCTTCGATCCGCGAAGCGTCGTTCTTGCGCAATCAAGCGATCGGCGACCAGATATCGGCGATGGGCGAGTTTGATGACAAGCTGGAAGCATTCACGATCAATCAACCGTCTGGTTTTTACGAAAATTATCGCCACGGTGTTGGCTGGAAAAAACCGCTGTGGCAAGGCGGCACGTCGTACCTTGGCTACCGCATCGGCGATGGGAATTTCGAGCCCTGGTTTGGCGAACGCGAAACCGATGAAGGTGGCGAATTCAAGGCTGGCTTCGACGTACCGTTGTTGCAAAACCGCGATATTGATGGTCGCCGAACAGCGGTCCGTGTGGCCTCGCTTGACATCCAGCGTGCCAACCCCGAGTTGTATCTACAGATCCTACAAACGCAAAGCGACGCGGCGACAGCTTATTGGAATTGGTTAGCCGCAGCGGAGCAGTTTCGTATCACTCGTGATTTAATGACGTTGGCCGAGCAGCGCGTTGAGCAAATTAAGATTCAAATCGACGCCGGCGATGTGGCGAAGATTGTGGCAATTGATAACAGTCGATTGCTGGCGACGCGTCGTGCCAAGTTGATTGAAGCAAGACAGAAACTTGATTCATCCGCGATTAAGCTGTCGTTGTATTATCGCGATGCGTCGGGGCGTCCGCTGGTGCCGACGATCGAGGCGATCCCGCGCCGCTTTCCGCTGACGCCGCAACGCGATCTTGACGTTGAATCGGCGATCACGCGAGCGGTATCGAGTCGGCCCGAAGTCGAAATCTTGGGTGTGATCGAGGAGCAGGTGCGGGCCGAGTTGCGACTAGCGATCAACCAGCGTATGCCCGAGCTTTCGCTGGGCAGCGAAATTTCGCAAGACGTCGGTGGCCTGACCAGCAGCACCGGCGATAAGCAAGAGTTTAAACTCGAAGCCGGTTTGATCGGCAGCGTTCCGGTGCAACGTCGCAAGGCGATTGGCAAGGCACAGTCGCTACGCGCCAAACTGGCCCAGATCGATGCCAAACGCGAACTAACCTCGGACAAGATTGCCAACGAGGTCCGTCAAGCGGCGACGCTGTACGATGCCGCAGCCCTCAGGCTTGAACAAGCGATACTCACCAAGGAACTAGCCGAACAAACGATTGTCGCCGGCGAGATCGCGTTCAAGGCTGGCGACATCGATATCTTGTTGTTGAACATCTACGAGCAAGCCGTGGCCGACGCAGGCAGCGAAATTGTCCGCGCCCAGGCCGACCTAATGACCGCCGAAGCGATGTTCATCACCGCCTCAGGCCAATCACTGATCGACGCAGGACCGTGAGCCGATCGGCGATTGTAGAACGGTTGGGGACAACCGTTCTACACACTACTTCTTCGCTCGAGCGATCTCGATTGCTGGCACCACACCCATGTATGACATTAGGTCACTAATCTGTTGCAATGACAAATTGTCGAGCAAACCCGATGGCATCATGCTGCTGTTGTTCGGCAATACTTGATCGATCGTGGTTTCATCAATTGAGGTGATCTTGTTCTTGCTGTCACGAATCTGCAGTTGACCGTTGCCGGTGACCGAAACCAAGCCGACGAAAACGCGTCCGTCGAGTGTAAGAACTTTCTTGCTCATGTATTGATCGCTAACAATGTGCGATGGATACATGACGGACTCCAACACTTCACGACGAGTAAATCGCCGCGCGATGGAAGTCAAATCAGGACCAACGGAATCGCCATCGTTGCCGAATCGGTGGCAGGCGGCACACTGCGCCGCGGCATAGATCTTGCGACCCGCCGCCGGATTACCATGATGACCCGCTTCGGACTCGATGTACTTGACCAACTCGTCAAGGTCCCAGCGCGATTCATCGCCGGTTGGCAAATCAGCGGCTGGTCGATCGGGATAGTTTTTCGAGTACCAGTTTTGCCAATACGCCATCGTTGCCTTGGATTGTGAACCGCGTTGGATGCCGGTCCAGTGCAACATCAGGTCATCAATCGGTTTGATCGAACGCGAGTCGGATTCGGCGCGCAATCCGAGCAGAATCAATTGACGCAGCGCCGTCGGATCGTCAGTTGCAACGGGCACGGTCTTGAGCTGCGCAATGATTTCGATCGCGGCTTCGCCTTCGACCACATTCAAGCTGCGAACCAGGTAATCCCAATTGTCACCATCCGGTTGTTGCGCCAACGCCAGGGCAACAATCTCGCGCCGTTCGGGATCGTTTCGCCAAACTTGACGCAGGTATTCTTGCGATGGTTTGTCCGTTGCAGTTGCCAACATGGCGACGATACCGGTGCGTAACCGACGATAAACATCGCCCGTCAAGTCATCGGTAACCAAGCGACGATCGAGTTGGCGCAATGTGGCCGCAGTCGAATCATCGATCGGACGTTGCAAACGATAGATTGCGGCAAGTGCAGCGTTAGGCCAATTCGCACCCTGTTCGAGAATCGCGACCGCATCTTCGGCGGTAAACGATTCAGCAAAATCTCGCGTCACAGCCATCAGATACAACGGCAACGCGCCGCTGCCGGCGTCCAATGCGGCGGCTTCGTAATACTTAAGAATCTCAAAACGCTGCGGTGCCGTCCAGTCATGCGAAAGGAACTGCATATACATCGCGACCATCGTGCGGTCGGCCTTCGGTGCGTCACTGCGAATGAATCGCAACGCTCGCTCCGCAACCGAGTCGGCATCAAGGTAAGCTGCCAAGCGAATCAACTCTTGATTAACACGCGTATCACCCGCCGGAAATTCCTCGGCAATTTGGTCACGCAGCGTGGTAACTTTCTCGGAATCAAGTTTGCTGCGGTGCAGTGCAACCTGACAAACGCGCAGCGTATCGACAAATTGAGCATCGGTCATAAATCCGGTCATCAGTTTGCTGCAAACCCCCAACACCTCGATCGCTACCGATTCGCTGTGGTCCACGTTGACGAGCGCCAGGGCACCGAGAATTTGAATGCGAATGTCTTCGCTGCCGAGCGCTTGGTACTTCCATTTTTCAACCGGCATGCGTTCCAAAATGCGCCGCGCGACGAACGACAAATGGCGGTCTTCCGAAGCGAGCAAGTCGATTACTCCCTCGGTCGATTTTGGCCATTGGCGACTGCGCAGAATCGCTTCGCAGGCCGACCGTTTGACGCGCGCATCGGGATCAAACAACAATGCTTCGAGCTTCTGGGCGCTGAACGGCGCCGGATGCAAACCCATTAAGTACGCAGCCTTGGCGCGAACCGCCTCGGCGGGAGCGTCGGCGAGCTCGATCAACAATTCTTCGCTCGGCACGGGGCCAAACAAGTGCATTAGGTCGAGCGCGCGGGTTCGATAGTGTGGCGGGTTGTCGTTGCTGAAGGCGACGCCGGCAACCAACTCCGGCCAATCGGCACCGAGCTCGTTTTTGATCTTGGCGACTTCCTGGCGGCCCCAAGCCGAAGTGACTTGCGGTTGGCGTACGGCGCGGGCAATACCGGTCCCGAGGTTGCTCATTCGATCGGGCGTTTCGCCGTTCCAAACGATCCGGTAGATGCCACCGGCGGTACCGCGGCCTCCGGTGCAGAAGTATAGCGCACCGTCGGGGCCGACGGAC
>JBGSVE010000099.1:0-25697 GCA_041753075.1 Pirellulaceae bacterium | reverse complement strand
GTGAAGACAATGTGGCTGGGGCTTCCAGCCGCTGCGCTGCGGCTGGAAGCCCCAGCCACTTGTTTTTAGATACCCGAGCGAACCACGCCAACGGCAACGCCGATCACTTTGTCGTCGTTGACATAAATCGAATCCATTTCGTCGTTCGCTGGCTCGAGCCGAATGCGATTTTTCTCGGGGTGCCAATATTTCAGCGTGGCTTCGCCATCGGGCGTTTGTGCCACAACCAGCGCACCCGGTGACGCCGAATCTCGCTTTTGGACCACCACGTAGTCGCCATCGCTGATGTGCGCGTTGATCATCGAATCGCCCGACACGCGCAAGATGAATCGATCTTCGCGGAACAGCAGTTCGCTGAAATCAACACGGTCGACCTGTTCGAACGCGATCCGCGTTGGCCCGGCGGCGACGACACCGGCCATTGGCATCGAATGCGGTCGCCGGTCGGCGGAATCGGTTAATTGAATCGCGCGACTTTTGTTTGCACCGCGAGTGATTAAGCCCTTCCGCTCTAGCGCCTTGAGATGGCAGACGACGCCGTTGGGGCTTTTGATTTGGAAGTGGTCGCCAATCTCGCGGACGGTCGGCCCATAGCCACGATCAATCATCAGGTGGCGAATCAAGTCGTAGACTTGCAGTTGGCGATCGGTCAAAGTCGCGGTAGCAGACATGGCAGTTCATCCTGCGGGTGGTCAAAGGTAGGATGGACGTAAGTCTACCACCCATCTAAACATTGGTCCACTCCACTTCGTATTTGTCCACGTTGCGGCAAACTTGGCCGGTTGGCAATTCTCTTATTGATGCTGTTGGCCCGCATCGCTCTATTATCCTGCATAACTTGTCAACAACTCACGGAAAGATGGAGGACAGTCGGCATGGCTACCACAAAACCAAAGACAACCCAGAAAGCAACCAGCGGCGCGAAGCCGAAGAAGACGGTTAACGTATTCCATCAGCGGCTCGGAACGTTGACGTTTTATCAAGCTTGCCAAATACTTGGTGATGACGGCGCGAGCCTGATCCGATTAGGCGGCACGCAGTTTGAAATGGAATCCGACCGCGATGTCTTTCTCGGCGGCGACCTGTTTCGCGTGCGTGTGGCCGATACCGCGCTCCCGTCGCAGCTTGCGATTGTCACCATCACGTTGCAATCGAGTCGTGCCAAGCAGTTGCAAGTCAATTGCGATCAATGTGAAGTGCCTTGCGTTCACATGGGCGCGGCGCTGCGGCATCTGTTAGAAGCAAAGTCCGAGCTTGGTTTGGCCCAACCGCCCGATGAGACGGTGCCGCTGGAGCATTTGACGCCCGACGAATTGCAACATCGCGCCATGGCGGATCGCCAGAAACGCGCCATTGAAGAGCGAATGCGAGTTCGTTCAACTTGTCCCGATCGGCCCTGGTGCGACTACATCGTGACCAGCGAACAATCGGGACGCAGTTATCGCGTGGCGCTGCGTGATCGCAGCGGTGTGAATGCGTTTTGCTCGTGCCCCGATTTTCGTACCAATGGCCTGGGAACCTGCAAGCACATTTTGCACGTCCAGGGAAAGTTAGCCAGCCGATTTTCCGCAGCGCAGCTTGCCGCGCCCTATCGCCGCAAGCATCTTTCGTTGCGATTGGCTTACGGAAAGAAGCGAGGCTTGTTGTTCAATCTGCCGCATCGCTGCGATGCGACCATCGAAGAGATTGTTGGTGATTGTCATCAAGCGCCGATCGATAGCGCGACCGATGCATTAGCACGCATCGAGGCGCTTCAGAATGCCGGCCATGAGGTCACGATTTATCCCGACGCCGAAGCGTTCATCCAGCGGCACCTGGTGCAAGCGCGCGTGCACACGCAGTGTAAAGCGATCCGTGGTGGCATCGATAACCATCCGCTGAGGCGCGAGCTGCTTAAGGCGACACTGTTGCCCTATCAACTCGATGGGATCGCATTCGCCGCCGGTGCTGGGCGGGCGATTTTGGCCGATGATATGGGACTGGGCAAAACGATCCAGGGCATTGGTGTGTCGGAGCTGTTGGCCAAGCTTGCCGAGATCAAACGCGTCCTGGTGATTTGTCCGGCGTCGCTGAAGAGCCAATGGCGAAGCGAGATCAATCGCTTCAGTGGCCGGTCGTCCCAAATCGTTCTGGGTTCGGGTGCCGAACGTGCCAGCCAATACGAAAGCGATACTTTCTTCACGATCTGCAATTACGAACAAGTGCTACGCGACTTGTCGGCGGTCGAAGCCGTCGCTTGGGATTTAATCATTCTCGATGAAGGCCAGCGGATTAAGAACTGGGAATCGAAAACCAGCAATGTGATTCGCCAATTGGATAGTCCGTTTCGATTGGTTCTGTCGGGCACGCCGCTGGAAAATCGGTTGGGCGAGTTGTTTACCGTCGTTCGGTTTGTCGATGACGATTTGCTTGGGCCCGCATTTCAATTTTTCCACGAACATCATGTTGTCGACGAACGTGGCAAGACACTCGGCTACCGTAACCTGGATCGGTTGCGCGAAAAACTTCGTCCCGTGCTGCTGCGTCGCACGCGCAACGAGGTAATGAAAGAGTTGCCCGAGCGAACCGATGAAATTGTGCGGATCGAGCCGACTGCCGAACAGCTTGAAGTCCACGATGCGAACATGCGAACCGCCGCCCAAATCATCGGCAAACGATACATGACCGAAATGGATCTACTGATCCTGCAAAAGAGTTTGCTGATGGCTCGCATGGTCTGTGACAGCACTTACTTGGTCGATCAGGAGGCACCCGAATACAGCAGCAAACTCGAACGATTGGGCGAGCTGCTCGAAGGCTTGATCGAAGACCCGACGCGAAAAATTGTTTTGTTCAGCGAATGGCGTCGGATGCTTGACCGCATCGAATTGCGGCTCGATACGCTGGGTGCAAAGTATGTCCGGCTGGATGGCCAAGTGCCGCAAAAGAAACGCGGTGCAATCGTCGCGGAGTTCCAAGAGAACCCCGAGTGTCGTGTGATTCTGATGACCAACGCCGGCTCCACGGGCTTGAATCTGCAGTCTGCCAACACCGTGATCAACGTCGATCTGCCGTGGAACCCAGCGGTGCTTGAGCAACGAATTGCCCGCGCTCATCGCATGGGCCAAAAGAACCCGGTGCATATCTACAAGCTGGTGACTTGCGGCGACACGATCGAAGAAAAGCTATTGGCAACGTTAGCATCCAAGCAAGACTTGGCGAACGCAGCGATCGATATGGATTCGGACGTTACCGACGTTGCCATGACAAGCGGCATGGAGGATTTGAAAAAGCGATTGGAAGTGATTCTGCAGCCGGCGCTACCGGCCGCAATCGACCAAAGCCAACAGCGCCGAATCGAGTCCGAAGCCGAGCTTCTGCAGGCCAAGCGAGAAAAAATTGCCGATGCCAGTGGCCAGCTTATCTCAGCCGCCTTGTCGTTGGCCGGTGAGTTGTTCGGTAACTCGACGGGCCAGCCGCCTGCGGATGAAAACGTCAATCGCATTGCCGAAAAACTATCGCAATGCGTCGAGCGAGACAGCAGCGGTCGTCCGCAGTTGACGATTAGTTTGCCAAGCGATGAGGCATTGAAAAATCTTGCCGCAACGCTCGCTCGATTTTTGCAAGTCGATTAACTCAGCCAAAGAAGCCGTTGAAGTAGAGTGCAATGACGATCAATCCGACCGGAGCGCACCAGTAGGCGAACCAGTGGAGTCGGTCTTGGCTGGCCCAACGTATCAACCACTTGAGCGCGAAGATACCGACGACGAACGAGATCAACGCCCCCGCGGCAAGTGTTCCCGCCGCCTCGCCGCTGATGCCGTCCTCGACCAGATCCTTCAGCTCTAAGACCGTGGCACCAAGTATCGCGGGGATCGCGAG
The DNA here is from genome assembly GCA_041753075.1 of Pirellulaceae bacterium. GTDB lineage: Bacteria > Planctomycetota > Planctomycetia > Pirellulales > Pirellulaceae > UBA6163. Next base: position 21,836 of record JBGSVE010000099.1, on the reverse strand, counting down.
CAAAAAAGAAAACGTGACCGCGTCGTCGGTTTTCAATCCCATCCAACGACCGCCGACGATCGTTGAGCCGCTGCGACTGAGGCCGGGCAGAATCGCACAGGCTTGAAAACACCCCACGATGAACGCCTTGGCATAACTCATCTCGCCATAGCTGCCGTCCGCTTTTGGTAATCGCCACATGATGACGAGCAGCGCCGCGGTCACGAGCAACATGCAACCGGCCAGCAGCGGGCTTTTGATGATCCACTCGGCCTGGGTCTTGATCAACACGCCGATCACACCCGCCGGGATTGTGCCCACGATCAACAAGCCGATCACGCGGCGATCGGTTGATAACAGCGACAAGATGCGACGCCAAAAGACGACAAGAATCGATGCCAACGTCCCGGTGTGCAGAATGATTTCGGTCGTCGCGGACTCGCCGGTGTCTCCCAACAGGCGTCCGACAATGACGAGGTGACCCGATGAGCTGATCGGCAAAAACTCGGCAATCCCCTGAATCACCGCCAGGATCGCCATGTGAAATAAACTCATCAACATATCGCCCGAAGACAGGGTACGGTCGGCCAAGAACCAGTTGCCGCCATAGCATAATCAATCGCGATAGAATGAAGAGTCTCCATGAGCAACCATCAACCTGTAAACGTTCCGGCCGCCGATGTTTTCCAGCGAGTCTGGGCCGGATCGCTAAGTTTGCTTATTGCTGTGACTTGGCGGTTGTGGTTCCAGGCTGGTGACTTTCCGGTTGTACCGATCGTTTGGGATGAGACGCAGTCGCGGACTGAAGCAATTGCGGCCACGCTGACCATGCTGCTTGGCCTAGCTTGGATCCTGATAAGTCGAAAGTTTCGTCGCTGGCCATTTTGGGTTGTGTTGGCTTGCTTGGCCATGTTGTTTATCGGCAACCAACATCGGCTGCAGCCGTGGGCTTACCAATCGTTTCTCTACTGTGTTGTCTTCGCGACCATGGCACCCGCGAGTATGCGTCGTTGGGTGACCGCAATCGCGATCAGCGTCTACATCTATTCATCGCTGGGAAAATTCGATTACCAATTCATCCATACCGTGGGTCAAGACTTTGTATCGAGCGTGCTGGGCCCACCGGAAACTGCGTCGCCCGATCGCTGGCGGTTGATGTTGGCGTTTTTCCTACCTGCCGCTGAGCTTGGAGTCGCGATTGGATTGTGGCTGCGCCGGTCGCGCCGCGCGGCCGGGGTTTTGGCAATGGGCATGCATGGTTCGCTTGTATTGTTGCTGGGGCCGTGGTGGTTGGACCACAGCACCGGCGTTGTTGTTTGGAACGCTTGCTTGATTGGCCAAGCGTGGTTGCTTTTCGTTTCGCCAACAACCGCGACCCGCGAGTCCACGTCACCGATGATTGCCTTGTCATTAATCGGCCAAGTCGTGATTCTTATCGCGCTGGTTATGCCTACGGCGGAACGTTGGGGATATTGGGATCATTGGTTGTCGTGGTCACTGTATTCGCCCCATACTAGCCGCGTGACTATCGAGATTCACCAATCGGCAATCGATACACTACCAACCGGCGCGGTTCACAACACGTCACCACCAGACGACGAAAGTAACTGGGTGAAGATTGCTAGTGACCGCTGGTCATTGGCCGAACTGGGCGTACCGGTTTACCCGCAAGCGAGGTTTCAACTCGGCGTCGCCAGATCACTGGCCCGCGCGCTCGATGATCCCAGCGCGATTCGCGTCATTATCGAGTCCACGTCGAACCGGCGCACGGGACGCCGAATTGAAGAGTGGATTCAAGGGCGCGTGGCGATTGAGCAAGCGTGCGACGCGTACGGCGTCGAGTAGCCGATCCACGCCTAATTTTTTAACCCTTTCGCAATAAATACCGGACAAATTGGCGATGTTCATCATCGGTCACCAATCCAGGTGGTTTTGGTTCGTTCCAGTTCGACCCGGAAGATTTCCCGAAAAATACGCTGAAGGTGAAAAGCGGACCCAATTCGCCGGAGTCCAGCAGACCTGCAACAACGGGGCGGTGACGGGCTTCCCCGATCGGGACTTGCACCCGATAATTCGATCGCGTTCACAGGCGCTCTAGGCTGGGCTGAACAATTGGGATAATTGTTCTACAATCGGCGTTGTCGTCGCCTGCAAATCGCGAAAGTCGAACTAACAGAGAAACAAGTGAAAGATTCATTTCCAATTCGAAGCGTTATCGCGTCCAGCGTGATGTTGATATTTTGCTTGATGTCATCGATTGCCAGTGCACATCCAGGGCACGGGTCGGACCAACTTCGCCCGGACACGGTTTCGCACTATGTGCTTGAACCCGTTCACGGCGTATGGTTAATGGCGGCTGCCGCGGTCGCCGCATCGTTTTCAATTTTACTTTGGGCGATGCGAGCGCGAATCGCTGGCCGCAAAATCAACAATGCAAAGTAGCCCCAGCCACGTTTTTAAGCTTGCTAAATCTGGTTGTCCGCGGTCGGTGCAATATCGACGCCGGGTGATTCGGGGGCGCGAATTTTCGCTCTCGGCTTGCTGTTGATGGTGCCGGGAACGAGCCACGGACCGGTGCTGTGGTCGTCCAGCAACCGATGCAATTGTTCATTGTCAATCGATTCGACTTCGAGCAACTTTTGCGTCACCGCTTCAAGCGCCTCGCGACGGTTCTGCAGAATTTCGCGAGTTTGCACCAACTCGTCCTCTAAAATGCGGGCGACCTCTTTGTCGATCAACTTCGCCATCTCTTCGCTGTGCGTGCTTTGATACGATTCGCCACCGCCACCGGCCAAAAACGGGCTGACCGTACTCTTGCGATAATTCACGCGGCCCAAACGACTCATGCCGTAATCCATCACCATCGAACGGGCGATTTCGGTGCAACGTTCCAGGTCATTTTGCGCACCGGTGCTGATGTCGTTGAAAATCATTTCTTCCGTCAATGTTCCGGCCAACAACACCTTCATGCGGCTTTCCAATTCGCTTTTGGTCATCAGGTAACGATCGCCCTCGGGCCGCTGCATCGTATAACCCAGCGCCGCCAGGCCGCGCGGGATGATTGAAACCTTATGAACCGGATCGGTGTTCGGCAGCGCCGTGGCGACGAGTGCATGTCCCGCTTCGTGATAGGCCACGCGAATTTTTTCGTCGGCGTTCATCACACGGTTCTTCTTTTCCAAACCTGCGGTGACCCGTTCGACCGCTTCGTTGAATTCGTCGATGCCAACTGCGGTCTTGCCACCGCGCGCGGCCAACAACGTTGCCTCGTTGACAAGGTTGGCCAAGTCGGCTCCGACGAAGCCGCTGGTTATCGATGCGACTTCGCGAAGTTCGACCACGTCGTCGAGTTTGACGTTCTTGACGTGGACCTTCAGGATCTCCTCGCGTCCACCCACATCCGGACGATCAACCAACACATGGCGATCGAAACGTCCAGGACGAAGCAGCGCCGCATCAAGCGTCTCCGGCCGGTTCGTGGCGGCCACCACGATCACACTATTATTACTGTCGAATCCATCCATCTCGACGAGCAATGCGTTGAGCGTTTGTTCGCGTTCGTCATGGCCACCAACCAAATTGCCGCCGCGACTTTTTCCTAATGCGTCAAGCTCGTCGATGAAGATGATGCACGGTGCGCGGTTGGTCGCTTGTTGGAACATATCGCGAACTCGCGCTGCACCCACACCGACAAACATTTCGACAAAGTCGCTGCCCGAAAGACCAAAAAACGGCACTCCCGCTTCGCCCGCGATCGCTTTGGCGAGCAACGTTTTGCCTGTTCCCGGCGGCCCCACCAACAATACGCCGCGAGGAATTCGGGCACCGAGTTGTTGGTACTTTTCGGGATGCTTGAGAAAATCGACGACCTCGCGAACTTCCTCGACCGCTTCGTCGATGCCCGCGACATCCTCGAACGTGATCGCCAAATCCTCGTGGCTGTAAAGTTTGCCACGACTGCGTCCAAACGCCATTGGCGACCCGACGCCACCGACGCGGCGCAGCATCATGTAGCCAAACCCGATCAACACCGCGATCATCAAAATCGTGAAACCGTGGTCAGCCAAAAACGTGTTCGGCCGATTCGTGTCCCAAACGACGTTGGAATCTTTCAACAAATTGATCAACCGCGCATCTTCGCTGTCGTTACGAATCGTGCGTTCGGTTTGAAACGAGACCGGTTCTGGTTTGGCGTCGGCGCGGGCAAGTGATTTGATTTCGACGGTGCCGGTAATCAAATTATCGGAGACGTAGATGTTCTTCGGGCGGCTGATCTCGACCCGCGCGTCGCTGCTGCGTTCGGCGGGAACTTCGATCCGTCCGCTGCGCAGCGGCCTGGGCGATTCGGCCAGCGTCATCGAATTGTCGCCGTCGAAGCCGTCCAGGTTGCCCACGCCCATGTTGCCCGCAGCCAAGCCCAGGGTGCTGTCATCGCCGCCAACCAGCGGCGACTCGTCTTTGAATAGCAGTTCGCTGCCGTAGCTTTGGTAGCGAGTTTCTTCGAGCAGTTTGACTAGGTCCGGGTAGCGCAGCCGCCGCGTGTTGCCACGCATCAGATAGCCGCTCAGGATAATCGCCCCCAACAACGCGACCAACATGATCCAAACGCCACTTTGTCGTGCATCACCGGAAGTTGGCTTCCGTTTGTTATCATCGCTCATTCGTTTATCGTCCTACTCCCGAAACGGTCCGTTCATTAATGCCACCGCCAACTTCCCGCCGAATTGCCATCTTAGGGGCAACCGGCAGTATTGGAACCGCTGCGGCGAGGGTGATTGAGCATCTTCGTCAAATTGACGGCGCGACTGGTTGGGTTTTGCTGGGTCTATCGGGTCACCGGAACCTGTCGTTGCTCGCCGAAATGGCCGAAATCCACCGCCCCGAGCGCGTCGTGATCTCGGACAGTAGCGTGTCCAGCGGCGGCAGCGACGACAATTTGCCACGCTTTCCGTCAACGTGCCGAGTCGAATACGGCTGCGACCGCTTGGTCGATTTGGCCGCCGATCCGGGCAACGATACCGTGGTTGCGGCAATCGTCGGTCGGGCTGGACTGGAAAGCACGCTCGAAGCCGTCCGCGTCGGCAAACGCGTCGCCTTGGCCAACAAAGAAACGCTGGTCGTCGCCGGGGCGTTAGTCCGCGCGTTGCAGCAAGCATCGGGAGCGAAACTGTTGCCCGTGGACAGCGAACATGCGGCAATTTTCCAGTGCCTGGACGGTCGCGCGGCACCACGGCGGATCGTGCTGACGGCCAGCGGCGGACCGTTTCGTGATTGGACGACTCAGCAAATGCAGGCCGCGACGGTCGACCAAGCTCTGGCTCATCCAACGTGGCGAATGGGCCGAAAAATCAGCATCGATTCGGCCACGATGATGAACAAGGCGTTGGAGATCATCGAAGCGAGATGGTTGTTCGACGTGCCCGCCGAGAAAATCGACGTCGTAATTCATCCGCAATCGATTATTCATTCGATGGTCGAGAACGCCGACGGTTCGATGCTGGCACAACTGAGTCCGCCGGACATGCGATTGCCGATTCAACACGCGTTGACTCATCCGCAATGCTTGCTGGGGGCGACGCCGACGCTGGATTTAACAAAAAGGATTTCGTTGTCGTTGTTGCCGGTCGATCGCGAGCGATTTCCGGCAATCTCGCTCGGTTTTGAAGTCGCCCGCGCCGGCGGAACCGCTGGCGCGGTCGTCAACGCGGCCAACGAAACGGCGGTCGGTCTGTTCTTGGACGGCAAAATTCGGTTTACTGATATTGTTCCCGCCTGTCGCATGGCGTTGGAAAATCACGATTTTGAACAATCCGCGACGATCGATCGTTTATTAGAACTGGATCGATGGGCGCGCTCGGAGGTATTGCGGTGGCAGGCACAACTGATTTCGTCTTCTTAGCTCTTGGCAATTGCCAACTGCTCGGCCAACTCTTGGCCCAAAACGTCTTGGCCCAAACCGCCGACCCGTCGTGGATCGAGACCGTCGTCTCGTCGGTCTGGGTTTGGGCCCGCGTCGCGATGGGTATCGGCTTCGTGATTTTCGTTCATGAGCTGGGCCACTTTTTGGCGGCGAAATGGTGCGGCGTGAAGGTCGAAAAATTCTATGTCGGCTTTGACGCGCCGATCAAAATTGGCCCGATCCAATTTCCCCGCACGCTCGCCAAATTCCGGTATGGCGAAACTGAATACGGCATCGGCACGATTCCGCTTGGCGGCTACGTTAAAATGCTTGGCCAAGACGATGACCCGCGCAAGGCCGAAGCCGAGGCGAACCGCATTCGCCAAGCGGCCGCACCGGGCGAAAACCCGGAACAAATGAAACTTGATCCGCGCTCGTTTCCGGCCAAACCCGTTTGGCAACGGATGGTCATCATCAGTGCTGGCGTGGTGATGAACGTAATCACGGGAGTGATGTTCGCCGCCGTCGCGTTTTTCCTGGGCGTTCCCTATGCACCGGCGATTGTCGGCGATTTGACGCCGGGCAGCCCTGCTTACCAGGCCGGTGTCGAGCCGGGCGGTAAAGTGGTGACGGTCGGTCATATCCAGAGCGACGATCAATTGAGCTTTATGGATATGAAGGTCGCGATCCTGACCGAAGGGCTCAACAATCCTGATGAACCGGTCAACATCGCGCTGGAGTATCCCGACGGAATTCGCGACTACAAGTTGATGACGACGCCGACCAGCCAAGACCCCAGCCAACGCATGATCGGAATCGCCATGCCACCGGCGACCAAGTTGATGCCCGGCGAACCGGCGTCTCCGGGCAGCGTCGCCGGTACCGTGATGACCGATAAAGAAGCCGGTGCCACGATCCTTGCGATCGATGGAATCGAGTTGCCCGGCGGAACCGATGATGAGCAAGTCGCTTCGGCGATCGCGCTGCGAACTCACTTGCAAGCCAACGTCGCCAAACCTGTCGAGTTGACGCTACGCCGCGCCGATGACAGCGAAACAAAAATCACGCTGCCGCCGGAAATGTGGAAGCTGCCGGGTCTGCGGTTTTCCGTCGGTGCGGTCACGGCGCTCGTAAATGGCGGCGTCGCCGATACGGCCGGCGTGCTTGTGGGCGATCGTTTGGTCGCCGTTGACGGTGACCGCTTGATCGATGCGTTGTCGTTGCCGATCGAGTTGGCCAATGCGAGTCAAACCACGACGATGACGTTCATGCGCGGCGACGGCGAAGCGGCGAAGGAAGTCGAGATTTCACTTTCACCGGCAAGCAAACAGAAGGCTACATCGGCAATCAGCGAGATTGACAGTGTCGTGTCGCTGGGCCGCTTCGATTTCACCTATCGGATTTCACCAATCGTGGCCGCCGCCGAGTCTGTCGGTCCTGACAATGCGGACGCGATCCAAGCGGGCGACGTGTTGAAAAGTGTTGCCGTCCGGTGGCCCGGCGGCGTGATTCCAAAAGTGTTCGAGGGACGCCAGAACGCGGAAACGCGAACGATGCTGACCGAAGGTTATGAATTGAAGGATAGTCAACCGCTGGTCTCGCTGTTGAACTTGTTGCAATACTTGCCCGTCGAGACCGAGTTGGTCCTGATGCTTTCGCGGAACGATAAGATTGTCGAAGCCAAGGCAAACCTGGTCACATCGGCGATACCCGCAGTCGATCGCGGCTTGCGGTTCGATTCGATCGAGCGGATTCATTATGCAGCGGGCTTGGGTGACGCAGCGTCGTTGGGCTTGCGCGAGGCGCGGAGGCGAATGGGCGATGTGTTTGGGTTTTTGCAGTTGGCGCTCAAAGGCAAAGTCCAAGCCAAACAGGTCGGCGGTCCGATCACGATTTTCCGCGTGGCCGGTGCCGAAACGACTCGCGGTTGGTCGCGGTTGTTGATGTTCCTGACGATGCTCAGTATGAACTTGGCGATCTTGAACTTCTTGCCGATCCCGGTTTTGGACGGCGGCCACATGGTATTTTTGACCGCCGAAGCCGTGATGGGTAAACCGGTTAACGAGAAGCTTCAATTCGTCCTGACGCTGGCCGGGTTTGCGATGTTGTTGTCGCTGATGTTTTTCGCGATCGTCAATGACATCCGTCATTTGTAAGCTTGGCGATCAAAGTGTTTGCTAACAAACCTGGCGCTGTTCAGCGGCGCTACCTTGTCGATTCGCCTCCAAACCGACACGATACCTTTTGTAAGAATTCCGTGCCCTCGTTCTGATTGTTTGCGGCTCCCATGACTTCTCACCCCCTGGCGATTGTGCTTGCCGCTGGCAAGGGCACGCGGATGAAAAGCGACTTGCCCAAGGTGCTATTGCCCGTTTGTGGGCGACCGATGATCCATTTTGTGCTCGATGCACTGGATCGGGCCGGATTCAAGGAAAAAATCGTCGTCGTCGGCCATCGCGCCGGCGACGTTAAAGCCGAATTAGCCAACCGCCACGATTCGATCAGCTTCGTCGAGCAAACCCAGCAATTGGGCACCGGCCATGCCGTGATGCAATGTCGCGCCGCACTCGCAGGACACGATGTGCCGGTACTGGTCGTCGCCGGCGACTCGCCGCTGTTGCAATCATCGAGCCTGAAAAAGCTGCTGACGTATTTCCAGGCGCACCAGCCGGCGCTGTTGTTGGGCACGCTGGTCAAAGCCGATCCCACGGGGTTAGGCCGAATCGTTCGCAGCGGCGACGGTTCTTTCATTGGAATCGTTGAACACCGCGACGCGACCGAGGCCCAGCGCCAGATTCGTGAGGTTAATATGAGCACCTACTTGTTCAATGGTCCCGACTTGTTGGCTGCCTTGGATGGCCTGGGCAACAGCAACAGCCAAGGCGAATACTATTTGACCGATTGCGCGGCGGTGTTGCATCAAGCCGGTCGCTCGGTCGAGGCGTTGCCGGTGCTGGAGCCATGCGAATCGCTCAGCATTAACGATCCCGGCGAGCTGGCTTTGGTGGACGCCAAGATGAAAGAAATGGGTTACGCGTAACCAAAGCAACAATGCGTGAACTAAAAATCTTTAGCGGGCAAGCCAACCCCGATCTTGCGGCCGAAATCTGCCAACACTTGCATTTGAAACCGTCAGCGATCTCGCTGGGCAAGTTTCCCGATGGCGAGAACTATTGCAAACTCGACGATGATGTTCGCGGTCGTGATGTGTTTTTGGTCCAACCGACTTGCCCGCCCTGCAACGACAATCTGATGGAATTACTCATCATGATTGACAGTTGCAAACGGGCCAGCGCCAACCGCATCACGGCGGTGATTCCGTATTTTGGTTATGCGCGGCAAGACCGCAAGGACGAAGGCCGGGTGCCGATCACGGCGAAGCTTGTCGCCAACGTGATCACTCGCGCCGGTGCCGACCGCGTGTTGGCGATGGATTTGCACGCGCCACAGATCCAAGGATTCTTTGACGTGCCGGTTGACCATTTGTATGCGGCCCCGGTGCTCAATGAATCGTTCTTGCGCCGTGGTTTGTCGGCGGACCGAATCGTCGTGGTCAGTCCGGACGAGGGCAGCATCAAACGCGCCGTCGGCCATGCCAAACGGTTGGGCGGTGCGATCGCGATTGTTGATAAGCGGCGGATGTCGGCGACGGAGGTTCGCCAGAGCACGATCATCGGTGGGCCGATCGAGGGCAAGGTGGCTTTGATGTTCGACGATATGATCTCGACCGCCGGATCGATTTGCGGTGCGGCCAATTTGGTCCGCAAGGCGGGTGCGGCGGAGATTCACATTGCGTGTACGCACGCAGTGTTGTGCGGGCCGGCGATCGAGCGGTTGCGGGATGCGCCGATCGATTCGATTGCGATCACGAACAGCATTCCTTTGCCGCCGGAGAAGCAGTTGCCGAATTTACATGTGCTCAGCGTCGCGCCGCTCTTGGCCGAAGCGATCAAACGGATTCACCACGACCAATCGATCAGCGCAATGTTCCGCGAATCGCCGGGTTAGAACTTTTGGCGAATTTCGATTCGTACACGATTTGCTCGATTCGGTTCATTGAGCATTTTCGTTCTTCGCTTAAAATGATCTCGTCTCGGTTAGCCCGCTAAAGTCTCCTTTGCCAAGCATTTCGTATGTCACATTCCAACGGATCACACGCTAAACCCGCTCCCACGACGCCGCCGGGCGGTGCCGAAGCGACGATCGCGCGGCTGAAACAGTCACTGTTGAAGAAGCGAGACGGTTTGGAAGTCGACAAGATTTTCAAAGCCCTGGTTAAACTGGAAGGCTCCGACTTGCACTTGAAGGTTGACCAACCGCCGATGGTGCGGGTCAAGGGCGATCTGCGACCGCTGAACCGACCGCCGATCGACAACGAGGAGATGGTGCGGTTGCTGGTGCCGATGATGGACGATCGGAATTTGGCGATCTTTGAAATGGAAGGCGGTGCCGACTTTGCCTATGTCGTCGATATCGATGGCGTGTCGTGGCGATTTCGTATCAACCTGCTCAAGCAATTGGGCAAAATCGGTTTGGTCGCGCGGCGAATCAGCAACTTCATCCCTGACTTTCGCGGGCTGTTTTTGCCCGATTCGATCGAGACACTGTGTCACTACGATCAAGGCATGGTGTTGCTTGCGGGCGTTACCGGATCGGGGAAAAGTACGACGATCTCGTCGATGTTGAATTACATCAACAGCATTTATCGCAAGCACATTCTGACGCTCGAAGACCCGATCGAGTTTGTTTATACCCAAGACAAGTGCTTGATCAACCAGCGCGAAGTCGGCCAAGACGTCGTTGACTTCAAGGTTGGTATGAAACACGCCGTCCGCGAAGACCCCGACATTATTCTGGTCGGCGAGTTGCGTGACGAAGAGACGTTTATGACGGCGATCCACGCGGCGGAAACGGGCCACTTGGTATTTGGCACGATTCACGCGTCGAGTTCAGCGACGACGATCGGTCGTATTCTCGACTTGTTCCCCGAAGAGATGCACAATGCGATTCGCAGCGCGATTGCGTTCAATATGAAAGGCATTGTCGCCCAGAAGTTGCTCAAGAGTATTCGGCCTGGCGTTTCACGGGTGCCGACTTGCGAAGTCATGACGTTCAATCCAATCGTCAAGAAGCTGGTGCTCGAAGGCCAAGACGCCAAGTTGCCTGATGCGATTCGGATCGGTGCCGAAGACGGTATGCAAGATTTTACGATGAGTCTGAAACAATTGATTGACGACGAATTGATCGATCGCCCGACCGCGTTTGAAGTTGCTCCGAATAAGGATGCGTTAAAAATGGCGCTCAAGGGAATCGACGTGAAGGCTCCGGGTATCATTTGAGTCGTAGCGATTAAGGCGATGTGAGCGGTACGGCGCTAGCCGCCGGTGTTTGACACAGCCGGTCGCTAGCGCCATTCCGCTCACAATCCATTACTGACCGTCAACACCCTAACCAATTAAGTTCATGGCAGCCGCTCAAGAAGAAATTCAGATTTGGCAAACCGCCCCGCCGGCGATGCTGGTTCCCAAAATCAAGGACAAAAACCAACAACAATCGTTGCTCATCGCCGCGCGCCAAAACCCAGGATATGCCGTAGCGGCGGGCCAAATCGGCCATGCGCTGATCTCGCGGGCTTCGCATGTGTTGCTCGATTTCTCGCAGGCCGCCTGTGCCATCCGCTACCAGATCGACGGCCAATGGGAACAATTGCCGCCGCTGCCGCGCGACGCCGCCGACGCGATGTTGATTGCGTTCAAGCAGGTCTGCCAATTGAACCCAGCGGATCGCCGCAGTGCGCAGACGGGCAAGTGTGACGTCAAGATCCAGCGTGACAAGTTTGTGTTGACGATCCAATGCCAAGGCGTTCCCACAGGCGAACGAGCACTGGTGCGGATCGAGTCGGAGAAGGTTCCGTTTGCAACGCTTGGCGATCTGGGGATGCGCGATGCGGTGATCGAACAGTTTCGCAGTGCGCTGAACAGCGAAGGCTCGACCGTGGTAATAAGTTGTCCCAAAGCGACGGGCTTGTCGACAACTTGGAACGTTTCGATCCACGCCGCCGACCGCTTCGTTCGCGACTTTCAATCGGTCGAACCCGAGGACGACCCGGAACCCGATATTATCAATATCAATCCAAACTTCTACGGCGGTTCGACCGGTTTGACGGCACCCGAATTGATGCGCAAGATCATCTTGAAGGAACCCGATGTGTTCTTGTTCCCGACAATTCCCGATGATGATTCGATGGTGAAGTCACTGGATCAAGTGACCAAGAACGAGAAGCAATTGATCGTGCGTTTTCCGGCTGCGACGGCGGTTGAAGCGGTGGCGAAAATCGTTGCCCAATATCCGAAGTCGGCGAAGCAGTTTGTGTCGTCGCTGAAGGCCGTTGTCAACCAACGCATGGTGCGGCGGTTGTGTGAGAAATGCAAAGTCGGTTACGCACCGCCACCGGCGCTGCTGCAACGATTGGGCATTCCGGCCGGACGCGTCAATCAATTGTTCCAACCGTTCATTCCGCCACCGATCGAGCAACAGGTTGACGCCAACGGCAAACCGGCTCCGATCATTCCGTGTGCGACTTGCCAAGGCCGCGGCTACATCGGACGGATCGCAATTTTCGAGCTGTTGCAACCCGGCGACAAGTTTCGTGATGCGTTGCTCAAAACGCAGGACGTGGGACAACTCAGCCGCATTGCCAAGGAAGAAGGCCACGCTTCGTTACAAGCCGAAGCGGTGCTTACGGTCGCCCGCGGTTTGACCGGACTTGACGAATTGAAGCGCGTGTTTGCGTAACTCGCCAAGCGAATTATCGCCGACGACCGCAGCGATTCGGATTCGCGGAGCCCGCGTTCATAACTTGCGCGATGTCGATGTTGAAATCCCGCATGGCAAGTTGACGGTGATTACGGGCGTGTCCGGCAGCGGCAAAAGTTCGCTGGCGTTTGACACGTTGTTCGCCGAGGGCCAACGGCAATACATCGAAAGTTTGTCGGCCTATGCGCGGCAATATCTAGACCAAATGCCGCGGCCCGATGTGGACACGGTCGATGGGCTGTTGCCGACGTTGTGCATCGACCAAAAAACGACCAGCTCGCAGCCGCGTTCGACTGTGGGCACGATCGCCGAGGTGCATGATTACTTGCGATTGCTTTACGCTCGCGCCGGAATTCCCCATTGTACGCAGTGTGGTGCATCGATCGCGCGGCAATCGTCCGCTGCAATTCTGGATCGATTGCATAGCTTGGCTGAGGAATCAAAGTTGGTGTTGCTCGCGCCGATGGTGCGCGGTCGGCGTGGTGAACATCGCGAGGTGTTGGAGCAGATCCAGAAAAGTGGTTGGGTGCGGGCGCGGGTCGATGGCCAAATCTATCCGCTGGAGGAAGTTCCGGCGCTTGCGCCGCGCAAGGTGCATACGATCGAAGCCGTGGTGGATCGATTGGTGATTCGCGGGGCCAGTCGTGATCGCTTGACCGAGTCGGCGCATGCGGCGCTGCGCGCCGGTGGCGGCGTGATGACGGTGTTGGTAATGCCGCCGGGGTATGATGCTTGGGACGAGCAGTTGCTCAGCACGTTGTCGGCATGTCCCCAGTGTGGCAAGAGTTTTGAAGAGTTGGAACCGCGTAGTTTCAGTTTCAACAGTCCCTACGGTGCGTGCGAAGAGTGCGATGGATTGGGGATGGCGGATGAACAACCTTGCGCGGCCTGTGGTGGTGCGAAACTGAAACCCGAGTCGTTGGCGGTGACGGTGCTGGATCGTTCGATCGCGGATATTGCGGCGCTTTCGATCGACGAGTTGGTGGATGATTTCCAAACGCTCGCGTTACGCTTGCCGCCGCTGCAACAACCGATCGGTCTGCCAATTGTCCGCGCGGTCAATTCGCGATTGCAGTTTTTGCAGCGAGTCGGCGTCGGCTATTTGACGCTTGACCGTCCGGCCAACACGCTCAGCGGTGGCGAGATGCAGCGCGTGCGGTTGGCGACCAGCATCGGCACCGGCTTGGTCGGCGTTTGTTATGTGCTCGACGAACCATCGATTGGATTGCATCCGGCGGATACCGATCGATTGATTCAATCGATTCGCGACTTGATTGACCAAGGCAATACAGTCGTGGTGGTCGAGCACGATGAAGCGATGATGTGGGCAGCGGATCAATTGATCGACATGGGGCCGGGCGCGGGCAGTCGCGGTGGCAACATCATCAGCCACGGTACACCTGCCGAAGTCGCGGTCGATCCCGGTTCGATAACGGGTCGCTACTTGGCGGTGGGAAATGATCAGGTAGTCGAGGTCGTTGAGCCTCCGGGCGCGAGACGAGCTTTAACAAGATCCACTACGGAGAGTCGCGCGGCGAATCTTGCGGCGCTTGAACTGGTTGGCGCTGCGACTCACAACTTGAAAGATTTGACGGTTCGCTTTCCGCTTGGCAGGTTAATTGGTGTTACGGGGGTTTCGGGCAGCGGCAAGAGTTCGCTGGTCAACGATACGTTGGTGCCGGCAATCACGGCGCGGTTGGCTGGTCACGATCGATTGCCACGCGACACGCGGTTTGCGGAATTCAATGGAGTCGAGCTGGTCGACAAGTTGATTTCAATCGATCAATCGCCGATCGGTCGCGGCTCGCGCAGTTGTCCGGCAACATACGCGGGTTTGCTCGACGAAATTCGCAAGGTGTTTGCCGCGACGCGTGAAGCGAAACAACGCGGATTCAAAAGCAGTCGGTTCAGTTTCAACTCCGCCGAAGGTCGTTGTGATGTTTGTAAAGGCCACGGGTCCGAGCGGATTGAGATGAATTTTTTAGGCGATGCCGAAGTCGTTTGTTCGCGTTGCAACGGCCAACGTTACAATCGCCAAACCTTGATGGTGCGTTACAAGGGCAAGCATGTTGCCGATGTGTTGGCGATGACCGTTGACGAGGCGCTGCAGTATTTCGAGAACATCCCGAAGTTGTACCGGACGCTGCAGTCGCTCGACGCAATTGGCTTGGGCTATTTGCACTTGGGCCAATCCAGCACAACGCTCAGCGGCGGCGAGGCCCAGCGACTCAAGCTCGCCACGGAATTGGCGCGCACCCAAACCGGACGCACCGTTTATGTGCTCGATGAACCGACAACCGGGTTGCATTTCGCTGATGTTGACCGGTTAATCGGCGTGCTGAGGCAATTGGTCGACGCGGGTAACACGGTGATTGTGATCGAGCACAATTTGGCGGTGATTCGTCGCTGCGATTGGTTGCTTGATATCGGACCCGTTGGCGGCCAAGCTGGTGGTTTTTTGATCGGCCAAGGTTCACCCGAAACGCTGGCAAGAATCACCACTAGCGCGACCGGAAATTATTTGCGCGGTGCGATCGGCAAGCCATCGATTGATTGATATTGTCGCTGAAACGCTTCGGGGCTGAACGGATTTTCGACCGCCGGCAATCGCTTCGGGCGACTTTCCTGGCCAGCGTGTCGGTTCGGCGGTGGGAAAGTTAAGGGTGCGGCAAAACTGCCGTCGGGATCGTAGATCAATTCACCATCGTGATCGAGCGCGAAACCAGCGGGCACCAGCGGCTCATTGAACCCAGCGGTCGAAACTTCGCGATTCAAGGTCATCGCCGAGCCTTGGCCGCCAAAGGGAAACGTCGCGGCGGCGTTGGTTTCGGCAACTTGGCCACCGATCATCGGCTGCGGATATCGTCCCAATTGAGCGAGCCAGTTTTGCAGACCGGTGATGGCGGCTTGGTTGCCACGGGCCGATGGTAATTCATGGTTTTCGCCGTGAGGTGTGACGGCGTAGCGAAGCAGTTCGCTGGCAAGCGGATCACCGAGGTCAATGTAGGGAAGCGTGTTTGCCAGGTTGATATGTGTCACCTGTTTCGCCACCCGCACGCTGACTCCGGAATGCGTCAACTGCCATTTGTTGGCCGAAGGTTCGCGATGACATCCGGTGTTGCCGCAGCGGCTTACCAACAGCGGTTGAACGCGAGCGGTGAATGTTGCCAAGACCAGCGGTGTGATTTCGGCAGGCAGTTCCGCAGGCGGCTCGGAGCCTGTAGCTGCGCTGGGTATCGAATCTTGGGCGAGTTGAGCCGGCGGCGGGGCGATCGAGATGGCTGCGTGTGGCGTTTTAGCGGACTCAAGTTGACGGCGCAGCCGTTGGTTTTCGGGATGAGTTGGGTCGATGGCGGCCAGTCGCTGCAGCTCTTGCTCGGCGGCTTGCAGTAATCCGTTGCGCAGGCACCAGCGTGCGTCATCGATATGAACGGCTGCGTTGTCGAAGCTTCGCTGCGAGACGCGATATTGATACAGCTCGTCAATGCTCGCTGCGGTGAACGCCACTTGATCGCGCTGCAGCCGCAATTGGCTGCCGTTATCGCGCAGCAAGATCACCTTGTCACCGAACGATTGCACTTGGCCTTGGAGCACATTGCCGTTGGCCAACAGCACCAATACTGCGGCTTCGCCGGCACCGGTCGACGAATTGGCTGCCAGTGAAAGCAGCAGGTAAATTAATGCCCACGGCCACCGCGATTGCCGATCGTTTCGCTTGGTCCACCGCCGCACTTGCATTCGTCCAAATCGATTAAGGGTCTCGGGTGGGACAGTAGCAAATGGGTTCCGATGAACAAAAGAGCGAAAAATAAGAGTGTTTTCCTAGTGCATCATCCATACTAAAACCATGGGTTGTTGCTGTGAGCGGTTCGGCGCTAGCCGCCGGTTCTTAAGGCACATACTACAACCCTGGGTTGCTGCTGTGAGCGGTTCGGCGCTAGCCGCCGGTTCTTAAGCCAACGGTGGCTAGCGCCAATCCGCTCATTACCCCAAAGGCAAGACATGATGACTTTAATCGAATCAGAATCCGATGATGACGAACCGTTGGCGGCGTTTGTCAAGGCACTCGGTGATGGTGCGGTGGCGATTGTCTCCCGTGGCAATGATCCGATCTCGGCGACTGACTACCAAACGGTTGCCTTGCAAATGGTGCATTGGGACCGCGTCGCACGCCAGCACGCTCCGCCGGGGCCGCCGCCGTTGTGTGTTCAGGCGGCGACTTGGGGAGTTGAAGTCTTGCGGTTCGCCTGTCACAAAATTTTGGACCGCCTCGACACGGACACGGCGTTGCCCAAGCGGTTAGTCGCCGGCGAACCCTCGGGCAAGCAGGCCTGTCATCATTGGTCGGTTGATTTGGGGATGCGATTTTGGGCCGATGTCGTCCGCCGCTCGGAGCTGGTCGACGCGCTCGATCCGCTGCGAACGACGTTGCACGCGATTTCGCAGCGGTGGCCGTTGTCGGCCATTGGCACCGAAACGGAGAATGACGGAGAACGATTTGAGATTGTTTGGGGCGACGCGAGTCTGAGGCGGATGTATGTTGACCGTGTGATGTTGCGCGGCGACGGCGAGCGGGCAAGAGAGCCGCGAGTCGCCGCATCGATTGAGCGAGCGACGTGTTATCGAAACTTGGCTTAGGTCGAAAACGAGTGGTTTGGCCAGATTAAATGTTCTGGTCGGCTTTGTGAGCGGATTTGGATAAAAAAAAGGAATATCAACTCAAAACACTCCGACTCTTCAAATCCGTCTTGCCGCGCCGCGAGGGATCGCTAAACTTTGCGTCCCCTGCGGCAATAGTATTGCGGGGGACAAGTGATCGCCAGCGTAGCTCAGTTGGTAGAGCAGCGGTTTTGTAAACCGCCGGTCGTGGGTTCGAGTCCCTCTGCTGGCTTTGCGAAGATGCGGTGAAAGACGATTGAGGGAGGTTGCCCGAGTGGTTAAAGGGGGCGGACTGTAAATCCGCTGACTATGTCTACATAGGTTCGAATCCTATACCTCCCATGGTTGGGTGCAGTTTGCCGGGTAAACTTCGCTCTTCCCCGCGGGTGTAGCTCAATGGTAGAGCAGCAGCCTTCCAAGCTGAATACGAGGGTTCGATTCCCTTCACCCGCTTCGCAAACGAAATTAGTTTGGTGTTGGTAAATGATGGTTTTTTGGCTGCTGTAGCTCAGTTGGTAGAGCGCCTCCTTGGTAAGGATGAGGTCACGAGTTCAAATCTCGTCAGCAGCTTTTATAAAGTTGAGCGGTCCGGGTCGGTGGAAATCCTGTGAAATTTCCGCTGAAATGGGCCTGCTAGCGATTGTCATTTTGCTGATGATTCGCGACAACTAGCAAACGCACAAGTTGGCAGTGGCGGTTTGATTGGCCTGTGGTGGGCACCGAACCGGCATCCGAATTGTATTACTTCCCCGAAAAGTTTTGTTGTAACCGCGGAATCATCTCTCAGCCGATCCACCTTGCGGGTGTGAACGCGAGCGGCGAGAAATATGAGGCATTGGCGAGCGTATCTTGCTGGTGTTTACACGCCGTGGTTGAATGTAGGTGAATTGAAATGGCCAAGGAAGCTTTTAAACGTACCAAGCCGCACGTCAACGTTGGCACCATCGGTCACATCGACCATGGTAAGACGACCACGACTGGTGCAATTCTCGCCGTGCAAGCCGCCAAGGGCTTGGCGAAGGCAAAGAATTATTCAGAAATCGCCAAGGGCGGTACTGTTCGCGACGCGACCAAGACCGTGACGATTGCTGTGGCCCACGTCGAGTACGAGACCGCGAATCGTCACTACGCCCACATCGATTGCCCCGGCCACGCCGACTTTATCAAGAACATGATCACTGGTGCCGCCCAGATGGACGGTGCGATCCTGGTCGTTTCGGCGGCTGACGGCCCGATGCCGCAAACCAAAGAACACGTGCTGTTGGCTCGCCAAGTTGGTGTGCCATATGTCTGCGTTTTCTTGAACAAGGTTGACTTGGTCGACGACGAAGAGTTGCTGGAACTCGTCGAGCTGGAAATTCGTGAATTGCTTAGCAAGTACGACTTCCCTGGCGATGATGTGCCCGTGATTCGTGGTTCGGCATTGCCGGCTTACAACAAGCCTTCCGACCCGGAAGCGAGTGCCTGTATTACCGCTCTGATGGAAGCGCTCGACGCCAACATTCCTGAGCCCCAGCGCGAAGAAGACAAGCCGTTCCTGATGGCGATCGAAGACGTGTTCTCGATCGAAGGTCGTGGCACGGTTGCGACCGGTCGAATTGAACGCGGTATTGTCAAGGTTGGCGAGGAAGTCGAAATCGTCGGTTTTACCGCCGCGCCGGTTAAGACGATCTGCACCGGTGTCGAAATGTTCCGCAAGGAAATGACCGAAGGCAAGGCGGGCGACAACGTCGGTTGTTTGCTTCGCGGTGTCAAGCGTGAAGACATTCAACGTGGTCAAGTGCTGGCCAAGCCTAAGAGCATCAACCCGCACACCAAGTTCGAGGCCGAAGTTTATTGCTTGAGCAAGGACGAAGGCGGTCGCCACACGCCGTTTTTCAGCGGTTATCGTCCCCAGTTCTACTTCCGCACGACTGACGTCACCGGAACGGCGAACTTGGTCGATGCAGAAATGTGCATGCCCGGCGATAACGTCAAGGTGACGGTCGAGTTGCACAAGCCGATTGCGATGGATGACGGCGTTCGGTTCGCAATTCGCGAAGGCGGACGCACGGTCGGTTCGGGCGTTGTGACGAAAATCGTCGAGTAATTTGGCGAGCTGCGGCACGATCGTTTAAGATCACAGCGACGCGCCGGGACTGCAGTCCGGTCCCGGCGTTTTTCGCTCTGATGGTACAGGAGCGTAGCTCAATTGGCAGAGCACCGGTTTCCAAAACCGGGGGTTGCGAGTTCGATTCCCGCCGCTCCTGCTGCGTCGGTGTGGTTTTATCGGTCCGAAATTTGATGCGAGGGTGCGTCGAACGTCACTGGACCAGAACCCCACCATTCGCGATAATCATTTTTGTCTGACAAGATTCCTCCATTACCAGAAGCTAACGCTCGGGAGCGGACAAGCGTGTCCAGGGAAGTCGCTACCACTACATCACCCAGCGGCGGTTCGCCACTGATCGCCAATTTGCTGCAAACGTCGTTCTACAAGCCGACGCAAGGCCGGATTGTGCGGCAATTGACGGCGCTGGCGATTTGGTTGATCGTTTTAATGGGTTGTTATCGCTTGTACGTCACCTTGCGTGGCGGCATCGATGGTGCTCGCTGGGCCGAATACGCGATTCCTTTGGGAATGGCGATGGCCGGTTGCTGGTTCGGATTGCGCGTTGTCAATTGGCCTCGCTTTGCCGATTTTTTAATTGCCGTGGAAGCGGAGATGAAAAAAGTCACGTGGCCCAGCAAACAAGAATTGATTCGCGCATCGGCCGTCGTGATCGCGACGATCATTACGCTGGCGATCACGTTGTTCTTGTTCGATGTGATTTGGCAATGGTTCTTCGCGCTCATCGGCGTGACGTCCTAGCGATTTTTTTGGCATACTCGTTCGATTCATTCCTGTACCGAAAAGCATAGAGCTGTGACTGAGAACCATCCCACCGACGATTCGCCCGCTGACATCGAAAGCGCTGACATCGAGAGCGCTTCTGCCTCGCCGGTGAAACAGACCTCCGGGGCGATGGTGGACGAACCGGTTCGCAAGATCAAAAAGCCGGCGGTCGATGTGGTCGATGACGGCGGCAAAATGGATTGGTACATCTTGAAGGTTGCCTTCAACCGCGAAGACACCATTCGCGAATCGCTGGAAAAGCGAGTCAAGATGGAAGGCATGGAGGAAATGTTCGGAGCCATCGTGGTGCCGACCGAAGACGTTGCCGAGTTCACTCGCAACGGAAAACGGCGCATCACCAAACGCAAATTGCTGCCCGGCTACATCATGGTCAACATGATGATCAACGATGACACGTGGTTCTTGGTGCGTGAGACAGGCGGGATCAGCGATTTCACTGGTGCGGCGGGCAAGCCGATGCCAATGGACCCTGCGGATGTCGAGCGGTTCATTAACAAGCCCGTGCTTGACGATGACGATGAAACGCCGATCAAGACGGCAATACCGTATCGCTCGGGTGACCGCGTCCGCGTCAAGGAAGGCCACTTCGAGAATCAAGAAGGTGAGGTCGACAGTGTAGACGAAGCTAACGGCCGGGTGACGGTCATTATCAGTATTTTTGGACGCAGCGTGCCGATGGAATTAGACCATTGGCAAGTCGAGGCGATGTAAGATTCGCGGCTCCATGCCCCTCGTCAAATAGCAATCGATTCGTCATAGTATCGCATCCAAATTCAATTGATCAGTAATTAAGAATTCTTCAAACCCAGCGTCCGTTAAATGGCAAAGCAAGTAACAGGTCAGGCTAAGTTTCAAATTCCCGGTGGCAAGGCCACACCGGCACCTCCGGTTGGTACATCATTGGGTAAGTTCGGTGTAAACCTTGGCCAATTCGTGATGGCGTTCAACGAGCGAACTCGCGAGTACGACGGTACACCCATTCCCGTGGTGGTCACGGTTTACAACGACCGTAGCTTCGAGTTCATCACGAAGAGCCCACCGGCGGCGGCGCTCCTGAAGCAAGCCGCGGGAATTGCCAAGGGCAGCAGTGTGCCACACAAGGAAAAGGTCGCCACGGTTACGCGAGCCCAGTGCGAAGAAATCGCCAAAAAGAAAATGGCAGATTTGAATTCTCGCAGCGTTTCTCAAGCCGCTCGCATGGTCGAAGGCACTGCTCGCAGCATGGGCATCATCGTCCAAGACTAGAGCTGCGTTGCAGGTCGATTCGAGAATCAGCCGCAGTGCGATAGCACGCGGTTATAGTTGCGGGAACCGCACGCTTTAGCGAGGCGGGTGACCAATTCAACTCTAATTTTGACCTGTGACGCAGGATTAGGGCGGCGTCATCGGTTGGTCCAGGGCCTAATCGAAAAGGTTTCGCTCGCAGCATATCGAGAGGCGAAGAAGTTGGTTCGTCAGTCGTCCGTCCGTGAGCCACGGTATCGGTTATGATTGTCGGACGAAAGTTTGCCGAGATCAGTAGTTTGAGACTGCTAAAATTGCGTGTTTGAGGTAGTGGATCTTGTTAAAGATCCTTCACCCTGAGGA
>JBGSVE010000098.1:0-24175 GCA_041753075.1 Pirellulaceae bacterium | reverse complement strand
CCCGCAGAGCTTCAGTCCGCTTCACCCGGCACGTCAATTGTACGGCACAGGATCGTCCTTCAGTCACTTTGGACACGGGAGCCATCCCTCAAAAAATCCAACAGCACATCCTGCCTATCCACGATAAACCCGGATGGACCTTGATATTGCCGGCAATCATCAGATTTATAGTCCCAATCGAATCAAGTCGTCGATTCGATGCTCTCAAACCCAGTCAATGCCTTCAGCGGCTTCGTAGCCCAAATAATCGCTGCGAAAGTAACCGCAAAGAAAAAGTACGAATACCACTTTGTCACCGTACGCAGCCTTGAGTTGGTGAATTTTCGTTGCCTCTTCTTTTCGTCGCTTATTTGTATTCGTGAAGTCGCCTGCCGACTTGGCTTCGATCAGAATCGGCGACCGATTTCGCCGACTTGTTTTTGGTTGTACCACCATGTCGATCGGAATATTGACCTTTAGTGAGCTTCCAACCGCAAGATTCATTCGAATGGAGTAAGTTGCCGCCTCGATTTTAGCAATCGGAACTCCGGTCGGATGGCTTTGCTTTCGATAACCTCGAAGATCGAGCCATTCGCTGATCATTTTCAACTGCCGTTGCTCTTGTGCGTTCCGAATGATTGGATTGGCAACAGCGCTGCAGAGTCGATCGGCAACAACCGTGGATGCCCGATCGCGCTCGTGTTCGGATGGACTCACGGCGGAGTAAAGCCAAGGAAAAATTTCTCGATCCAGTAGCTTCGTAAAAATGTGGCAAATCCGCTCCAAGTCCCTCTCCAAATCGCCGCCTAACCTACTGGGCAGTTTCCCTGCTTCCATCCGGGCAACGACACTCTTCCGCACACCAGACAATCCGATCAAGCGATCTACAGCCAGCGGAGGAGCCGTACACATACGCAACGTTGCGATTGCACTCGGGTTTTCTTTTAAGGTGTCGAAATCAATGCCGCGCGGGTCGCGTGTGGCAATTAGGGCTCGCTTGACGTGATCGGTGGTTTTTACTCGAGTCGCGCGAAAGGCTTCGGGCGCGAACGTCATGAACCAAGCGTTAAACTGGTCTACTGAAGCTGCGATATCGGACTTCCAGAGGTGAGGCTTGTCTGCGTTGATCCGTTTGGCCAAACGGATCCCGATCTATGATGGCTTATGATTTGTTACTGCAATTCGCTTCCACATCGCACAGCTTAGGCGTTCACCGCAGTGACGACAACTTGGTAGCGCTTCGCAACGAGGCTGCACATGACCGGCAGCACCAATAAATTGACGATGGTTGCTCCGGTAAGTCCAGTGAGAATGACGAGTGCCATTGGATACTCAATCTCCTGTCCCGGAAGCTCGCCAGTGTAGATCAACGGCACCAATGCCAGGCCCGTTGTCAGCGCCGTCATCAGGATGGGCGCTAGCCTTTCTTCGGCTCCCCTGATGATCAACTCGCGCGGGGTCAAATCGGGTTCTTCGCGTGCCAAATGTCGGTAGTGACTGATGAGCATAATGGCGTTGCGCGCAGCGATGCCCAGAACGGTCACGAAACCAACCAGCGAGCCGAGCGAGATTATGCCGCCGCCAGCGAACACGCCGATTAGTCCGCTGGCAAGTGCCAGCGGCAGTGCAAGTAAGATCAACAACACCAATCGCCAACTCTCGAAGTCGATGTAAAGAATAATCGTGATCGCCAGGATGGAGCCGATCGACAGCAAGATCAGTCTTTGACGCGATGCTTTCGCTTCGGCGTACTCACCGAGAAACTCGGGGTGATAGCCGGTCTTGAAATCGATATTGCCAACCACAGCGGCTTCGATGTCTTTGGCAACCGAAGCCAAATCGCGGCCTACGACGTTGCAAGTCACATCGAGTCGCCGCGATGCGCCCTCGCGCTGGATCACGTTAGGTGCGGGCACGATGGTCAGTGAGGCGACGCTCTTGAGCGGAACCTGCGCACCCGCAGGCGTGTCGATCATCAGGTTGCCGAGCGTGGCCAAATCGGTGCGAAGGTTTTCCCTACCACGAACGACGACCGGGAAGATCGCTTGATCGCGGTACATTTCACCGACCTGCAGCCCGTTGACCAACGTCGTGACGCTTTGCATCAGCATGCCCGGGGTCAAACCAAATTGCGAAGCCGCATCGACTTTCAGGTCGATCGCGATTTGGGGAACCAAGACTTGCGGTTCGACTTTCAACGTTGTCACGCCTGGGATCGGTTTGATGACCGATTCGATTTCAACCGCCGTTGCGCGAAGCTGGTCTAAGTCGGGGCCAAACACGCGGACGACGATCGACGCGCTCGTGCCGGTGAGCACTTCCTTGATGCGTTCGGTCAAATAGGTCAGCAAGTCGCGATACAAACCGGGATAGCCATCGACGATCGTTTGCACTTCCGCGACCGTCGCGTCGTAATTCTGGTTATCGTCAATGCTGATCCATAGCTCGGTGAAATTGGGGCCAACAACTTCGTCGGCCACGGTGGCTCGCCCAATGTGTGAGCCAAAGTTGCGGACGCCTTTCACGGCCATCAGTTCTTCGCTGGCTCGCAGCGTGATCCGATCCATTGCATCAATGCCGATACCTGGCTTTTCGACCCAGTGCATCAAGAAATCGGTCTCGCGAAACTTGGGCATCAATTGCTCGCCCAATCGCGGAATCGTAGCGAGTAGGCAGGCGAACAACAGGAGAGCAACCGCGATCGCGCCCCACTTTAGCCGCAACGCCAGCCCCAATGCCGAGCGATAAATACGCTTGAACATTTGCACCAGCGGCCCATCAGCGCTCCGCCGCCCAGCCGACTTAGGCAACAAGATCAATGACATTGCCGGCGTAACGGTCAGCGCCACAAACAACGATGCGAGAATCGCAAGAATATAGGCCGCAGCCAGCGGTCGAAAGAATGCCCCGGCCAATCCAGTGAGAAAAAACACCGGTAAAAACGCTAATACAATGATGACGGTTGCATAGACGACGGCGCTACGAACTTCCATTGATGCCTCAAGCACGACGGCGAAGTGACTGCGTGGCTCGGCGAGTGTCGCGTTGAGTCGCAACCGCCGCATGATGTTTTCGACGTCAATAATCGCATCATCGACAACTTCACCCAGCGCGATAACAAGTCCCGCCAACACCATCGTGTTGACCGTTCCACCGCGATAGTAAAGCACCATCACCGCCGCCACTAATGACAGTGGAATCGCCGTGGCGCTAATGATCGCACAACGCCAATCGAACAGGAACAGCAACAACACGATCACGACCAACACACATCCCACCAGCATCGAATGGCCAAGGTTGTCGAGAGCCCGCTGGATGAACGTTGCGGGACGAAATACGGTCGTGTCATACTCGACTTCACCCAGCGCCGGTTTCAATTCTGCCATCGCCTTCTCGACCTTTTGAGTCACGTCGAGTGTGTTTGCCCACGGTTGTTTTTCAACAATTAGTAACAACCCTGGACGACTATTGATGATCGCGTCACCGATCGGCGGCGCGTAGTCATAAGTGACCTCGGCAACATCTTTGATGCGCAGTGGTGCGGGCGGAGCGGCGACGCGATTTGTCGCACTGGTCATGATTGAAACGGGAGTCGTCGGCATGGCCGTTGCGCGAAATCCAACGACAATCTCACCGAGCTGCTCCGGTGTATAAACCGCCGGGACGTGACGCAGTGCCAATCGCTGGTTTGCCGTGTCGACGAATCCGCCAGCGCCGACCGTTGTGGCATCGCGAACGGTTTGCAGGATCGCGTCGAGCGTCAAGCCGTTGGCGCGCAATCGATCGGGATCAACGACGACTTGCAACTGTGGTTCTTTCTCGCCCCAAACCGCAACATTGGCCACACCTGGGATCGACATCAAACGCGGACGGATCGTCCACTTGGTCAATACAGTCATTTGCATTTGCGACTGGGTATCGGACCACACGCCGATCTTCAAGCATCGACTCAGTGAAGACAGCGGTGGCAAGATCACCGGTGGACGAGCGACCATCGGTAGTTGACTGGCGACCAATGCCAAACGTTCTTGTACGAGTTGGCGGGCTACGAGCAAGTCCGTACTTGGCGCGAAGATCATTCGCACACTCGACAATCCAAGCACCGATTTGGATCTCACCGTTTGCACAAACGGAATACCGTTGACTGCGTTTTCGATTGGTACGGTGATCAAACTCTCGACATCCTCCGTCGCGATTCCAGGAGCCTCGGTTTGAATTTCGACAAGCGGCGGCGCGAACTCAGGAAAGACGTCCAGCGGTACCGAGTCCAAAGTACGAATACCGACGATGACCAGAGCAATCGCCAGTACGACGACGAGTAAGCGAAATTGCAGTGCGGTTTTGATGAGCGCGTTCATTTACCCGCCCCAAACTCAGTCCCGAACAATTCCGCCGCTCCATCGACGACGACGGATGTGCCGACTTTGGGACCGGCTGCGAGTATTGCCTCATTGCCCTCGACAAAACGCAACGCGACCCGGCTGCGCGTGTATTGCCGCTTGCCCGTTACCGCGTAAACCCAGGTGTTGCCATAAACATCGTAGAGAATGCTCGCCGACGGGACGATTAATGAGTCTTCCGCTGCGCTCGTTGCCAGACTAACACCGACTTGTTGGCCAGGCCGCAGGCCAAGTTCACGATTGTCGATCTCGTAGTACACGTCGGCTGAAGATGTCATCGCATTCGCGGTCGGCGGCGCGGCGATTGGCTTTGCTTCTGCCGACTGGTTGAGCTCGCCACCTGAAAGCGAGACCAGTCGAGCAGGTTCATTGGTTTGAACATCGTCCAGTAAATCAACGAACACCGGTACGCGAATCCACAGCGTGTCCAAGTTGATGATCTCAAACAACACGGCCCCAGTGGCGATCGTTTGGCCTTCGCTGACTTCGATGCGATTAAGAATGCCACCGATCGGCGTTGTCATCGATAACATTGACGCCTCGCCATCCTGCGGCTTGGCCTCGAGCATTGTCAGTAGCTTTGTCAGTTGCGAGTTTCGTTCTTCGGCCGCCGCGAGAGTTGACTTGGCAATATTCAATACCGCCTCCGTCTCGTCGACCGCGCGCTTCGCTCCCGCCCGATCGGCGAACAAGTTTTGCGCGCGGTCGAAGGCAATCTTGGCTCCCTCGACCTCGGCTTTGCTACGATCAACGTCGCCGGCGGCTACGGTTTGTGCAGCCATCAAATTCGCGCGCGCTCCGACCAACGCCACTTGTTCGGCTGGGGTGGGCACATCACGCTCGGCAGACAATAGTGGCCTGATCGCGAGCAACGGATCGCCTAACTTGACAAGTGTTCCGGGCGTCGCAATCGCTGCCGCTTCCACACGCGTAACCACGCCGGCGAGCGGAGCCGAAACGATGATCGATTTTCCCGACGGCACAATCGCTTGGCCGCCGAGCGTGCGTCGTTGAGTGATCTCGCGCCGGATGACTGCGGCAATGGTGATGCCCAGACGTCGATCGGCCTGGGGCGTCAGCGTGATTGTGGCCAAGTCTGTTTCGACGGGCAGCTTTTCAACCTTCGCAGGCTTCTCACTCGCTGCATTTGTCTCGGTGGTCACCTTGCCGCAGCCATGCAAAACGGGCAAAACGCAAAACGCGATGGCCACTGTTGACCTTCTCAATTTCATTGGTGCGGTAGGTCTTGATTGAAAAAGTTTTGCAGGATGATCTTAGTGTCAATTCGATGATTGAAGGTCCATCATCTTAGTCGCAACCACCACCGGTGCCGTCTCAAAACGCTCCAATTCCTTGACGTCCTCAGGCGGCAGCGATGCCTCGCCAAACGCCAATGTATCCACAAATCCTGCTGACAAGTTACGACCGACACTGCGTTCGAGTTCGGCGAGTGCCCGATTACAGGCGGCGGTTTGATCGAGAATCAATGCTTTGTTCGCAAGGTATTGGCTGGTCGTTTGCAGGACCAACAAATAGTCCGTGCCACCGTCGGCGAAGCCTTTTTGAGCAATCTTCAACGCGTCTTCCAACGCGGGTGCAATCTCGTCGCGCAAGATCGCAAGGTTCGCTTGCGATTGCGAAAGCTGGCGCGCGGCGATCCGCACATCGGCAACGATCTGGTCATGAATTGCATCGCGGTTGTGCATCGCGGCGTTGAGTTCCCAATCGGCACGCAAGATCCCGCCCTGGTTACGATTAAAGATCGGAATGTCGGCGCGCAAGCCACCGCCGGTTTGCCCCGGGTCACTTCGCACATCCAAAGCACCATCGATTCGCCAAAACAAAAAACGTGACAATCGAGAGCGGTCCGAAGCGGCGGCGACGGCCCAGCGAGCCGCGTGGTAATCGGGCCGACAGGCTAATGCTTGAGCGATCAGCACGTCTTCATCCGTATCCAGACTCGTTGGCGGTGCCATTGGCTCCGGCGACAACGGTGTGCCGAGCTTGGTCAGTCCAATGAGAGTTGCCAGTCGCGCTTCAGCGATCGCAACGGATTGCGATTGAACGGTCTGGTTGGCTTGCGCATTGAGCTTGTCTACGCTGGCGGCAATCGTTTCCAATTCACTGATGTCACCTTCGTCGAGTCGTTTCTTGGTCAAGGTAACGATGCTCTGGCGAAGCTCCAGCGCCTCGCCTGCCAATTGCGACTGTTGCTGGGCAAGTGCCAAGTCGGTGTAGGCAACCCGAACATCTCGCGCCAGGTTCAAACCGTTTTGCACCAATTGCTCGCCCACTCGACGATATTCACGGTTGGCAACTTTAACGCGCGTCGGTCGCAGGAAATACGATTCGATCGGTGCGTAAAGCGTGTATTGGCCTTCCTTGGTACTGGTCGGAAAGTAGACCAATAACTGCGGGTTGGCGATCAGGTTTGCCTGCACCACGTCGCCTCCCGCAGCACCCAATATCGCCAACGTAGCTTGGAACGCGGAGTTGTTCGAAAGCGCGGTCGTTACGGCTTCGGCTTCGCTGATCCCATCATCAATAAAGACTCCCGCCGGAACGATTTCCTGGCACGGTGCCACCGCTACCGTTGCCACACCGGTTCGACACATCAGTTGCCGCTTGACCAAACCTGGATCGCACAACACCTGGGGCGCATGGCAGCCGGCAAATGACAAGGCAAATAACGTTGGTAGTGTGTAGTTGAATTTGTTCATCATAAACAATCAGCCCAGCACGACCTGTCGGCGCAGGCATACGGTCCGGCTCAAAGATAAAGTGCGGCAGTATTGACACAGGCACTTTCTCAAGATCGACCGCTGCAGCAGGTCCAGATAATTCTCGCGGATGTCACAGTCACAACCCGCAAAACCGTTGAAAAAACGGGCAAGTCCGTTGCTGAACAAACGGCGTGCGTAAACATTAACGCCGAACTCCTAATTCTTACGTAGCTGAACTTGCGGCTTGCCAAACATTTTTTCTATTGACTCAATTCGCTGTCGCATCGCATTCGCGACCCTCCACAGATGATTCTCCTGAGCAGCCAAAAATCGCCCAAATCGAAGAACGAAGGTCACACTTAATTATCAAGCTAGCCGTGGTCATCGCAGCGATTCTCTGTTCTGGATGCCAAACCCCACCGCACCAAACATCCAGCGTGAAGGCGTTTAGCGAGATTACACCAACCGCCAGTGCAGAGTCGCTAATTGCGTTTACATCAACCGCAGCAAGCGATGACCGTTGTAATGGTTTTATCGAATCGGATGAACAGGCCGAATTGTCCAGCGCCTCGTTGCCACTCACTGCGGCCGTCGACGGCGAGCAGTGGGAGTTGGCGATGTCACAGGACGATGGTGGTTTAGTCTCTGCAACACGACCTGCGACGCTTGTTGCGCGTTTGTGGTCGGACGAATTGAACTTTTACTCGTCTGAATCACTTACCCTAGTGGGTGCCGGTTTGCTGGTGGGAGGAGCAGTGGCAAATACGTCTGCTGATGAACAGCTTCACAATCACTTTCAAACCAGCGTGCGTGGTGCCACTTCGGACGATTGGTTTGAGACACTCCACGGAAGCAAGGAATTAGGCAACGGTACCTATACGTTGCCCGTTTTCGGGACAGCTTGGGCAATGGGCGAGTTGCTATCCGACTCGAAAATGGCCGCCGTTGGGGGACGTTGGGGCGAGCGATCGCTGAGAGGTTTCTTGGTGGGAGCGCCGCCGCTGATACTGTTCCAGCAATTCACAGGTGGATCACGACCGAATGAAACCGATGAAAGTTCTGAATGGCATCCGTTTCGTGACAACAATGGGATCAGCGGGCATAGTTTTATGGGGTCGCTTCCCTTTATCACGGCCGCAAAGATGACTGAGAACAACGGACTCAAGGCAATCTTGTACGCTGGCTCGACGATAGCGCCGTTGTCGCGCGTCAATGACAACGCCCACTATCCGTCGCAGGTCGCCCTCGGTTGGTGGATGGCGTACTTGGCGGCCTGCGCCGTCGACGCCACCGACAACCCAAGCTCGCGATGGAACTTTTACCCCTACTCGAAACGCGATAGCTCTGGAATCCGTGCCGAGTTCAAATACTGATCGCCAACAATCATGTCGCGGCAAATCGTTATGCAAGGGTTACCGGCGTTTCCGACTCCAGATAAATGTTCCATCACACGCAATTGGATGAGTACTTAAAACAGCGTCGGATCGTCGAGCAGGCTCAATTTTTCGCGCTCGCCAATTTTCTGGAAGTAGGCGTCGACGGCAGGCGCGGCAAATACTCCGGGGACGGTGCCAAGACCGCTGAAGAGAACTGAGGTTGGCTCGCTGGCGGGAAGCGACTGGTTGAAGCGCGCGGCAAAGGACGAGAGGTCGGCGCCATTGACGGTGCCGTCTGAGTTCCAATCGGCGCGCGGGTTGAAGGTGCTGGAGCCCGCATTTTGATTGAACGAGCCAGCGAAACCTGACAGGTCGCCGCCATTAACGGTACCGTCGCCGTTGGCATCGCCAACCAACACGTTGAATCGCAGGCTGAAGACGCCGCCGGCACCGCCAATCATGTCACCGTCGAGCAAGTTGCCCGCAGTGTCGGTCACGGTCGAGTTCACACCAACGCGGAACTTGTCGTTCGTTATTACGTTGGATAAGGCAATGATGCCACGGCGATTGACCGAATCATACGATACCGACGAGAAGCCCGCGTAGTTGGCGACGTTGACGCCGACCAGTGCGAATGAAGCCGCACTAAAGCCCATAACGGGTTCGCTGAACTGGACGTAAATTCGATTGATACCCGAATTTGGGATCGTGAAATTGGGTGTCAGTTGATAACCCAACCCATTGCCGGCCCCTGTTCCACCGCCATCGACAGCGTCGATCAGCGCCGCCGTCCAAGCGGACCCGGCGGCATAGACCGCAGTGACCGTCGGCGGGACTAAGTCGAAATCATCTGTCTGGATCGTGCCCAGTCCTTGGTTGTCGAAGAATGTTGCGTTGGTGGGATTGGTCAGGTTTACGAAGAAGGTTTCGTTAGGCTCAATCACCAAGTCTCCGTTGACCGTAATGCTGACGGACTTGGCGATTTCGCCGGGATTGAACGTTAGTGTTGTCAGTGCAAGTGCGATGTAATCCGCGCCGGCGGTGGCGGTTCCGTTGGCTGATTGGGCCTGAACCGTGACGGTCTTGGCGCTGGCCGCTGACAGCGAAACGGTAAAGGTGAAAAGCTTCGTGCCGCTGTCACCTTCAAGCATTGACACGTCGTTGATCGAAATTTGAGTATCGTCATTCAAAATCGTCAGGACACCCTGTCCATCATTGATCGCCGCGTTGGTGGGACTGCTGAGATTGACGACCACGGTTTCGTTTGGCTCGACGACCGTATCGCCAACAACTGAGATAACGTAAGGCTTGCTGGTTTCGCCAGGATTGAAAGTGATCACGACCGGCCCTACGATGGTGTAGTCCGTATTGAGGGTTGCGGTGCCGGTGCCGGTCGCAAGATTGATTGAAACCGGCAGCGCCGAAGCATGACTGAGCGACACGACCAATGAAGCGTTCTGTGTGCCTGAGTCACCTTCGATGATCGACGCATCGCCGATCGAAATCGTCGTGTCGTCGTTCAAAATGGTTCCATCGGCAATGCCATCAACAACCGCCGCGTTGACGACGCTGCTGAGCGTCAAACGGAATGTTTCGTGTGCCTCGGGAGTCATGTCACCGTTGATTACAACCGAAACTGTTTTGGATGTTTCGCCGGGCGCGAACGCCAACGCACCTGTCGTCGCCAAGTAGTCGATGCCGGCGGTCGCGGTCAGGTTTGATGTCGCGAAATTCATCGACACGGGCAACACCGTCGGCTTGGCAAGCAAGACGCTGAAGACAAGGTTCGATTGGCCAGCGTTGCCTTCGATGATTGAAACATCCGCAACCGACACGCTCGTATCATCGTTGACAATGATCCCCTGGCCGATCGGCGTAAACAGCTCAAAGCCAAGCGTTGGGTTAGATAAATTAACAAAGAAGGTTTCAAAGTCTTCTGGAGTTGTATCAGCGTTGATCACGACGGAAATCGTTTTCAAATTTTGATTCGGCGAGTATGTCAATGTGCCGCTTTGCGCCAAGTAGTCGCTGCCCGCCGTGGCCGTTCCATTGCTGGTAGCGAAATTAGCCGTGACGGTTTGCGAGCTGCGAGTCAGTAGCTCGACTTCAAACACGGCATTGGTCGTTCCTGAATTACCTTCGACGATCGACAGCGAATTGATGATGAGGCCCAACCCACGGACGACAAACACATCGGTGGTGCTGTTGTTGTCGGCGATTCCGGTCAAGTCAGTAGCTGTACTGGTGAACGCCGCAGTGAGCGCGCGATCGCTCAAGCGCACACTCGAAATGTCTGCGTTGGAAGCATTGGTTGATGTGCCGCTGCGACTTACCAATTGTGTCGCTGGAGCCGAAGCCAACCAATCGCGAATGTAAAGCTGCAAACTGAAGTTGGCGTTTGCGGTGGGATCGAGGTCGGTCGCATAACTGCCAAACGCGATCGCGTTGCCATCGTGGCTGATCGTTTGGTAAACCGAAGAACTGTTGGCATTGAGGCCAATGGTGCTGCTGACGGAAATCAATGTCGTCCGATTGCCAATTCGATCGTAGGCGAAGACGGCGGGATGTCCCTGCAAGCTATCGGAAGTGAGGTTGGTTGCACTGGAAACGTACGACACGTAACGCCCATCACCGCTGATGGTCGCACCAGCCGAAGTATTAAAGCCGAAGTTAGGAGCGGGCACACTCGTCGTCGCCAGCAAGTTGATGTTATCGAATGTTTGCGTCGAGAATCCGTACAAGGCCACACGTCCCGAGACAAAGGCACCGGTCGTCAATGTTGTCGCCGGCGTGCTGGAGCCGTTGACGAACGCCGCATAGGTATTGCCAGACACGACAACACGAAGATGGATGTTGCTGAGCGGTGTGTAGACGATTCCGCTGGGACTGATGATACCCGAGAATCCACCCTGAACGATGTGCCAATAGAGCTCACCGTCTTTGGTGACTAAAAGCACGCCCTGCGTATTGTTTTGGCTGCGTAACCAAACTCCACCGTCAGTCACTTGATTGATGTCTAGATCAAGCGTGAAATCTTCGAGTTGGAATGGCAATGACGAATAGGTGGTCGGTGAATTGCTGGGAACCGTTGGCGAGTACGTTCCGCCTGAAGCGACCCAGTTGCCGATTTCGTTGCCCCATTGTGATGACGGGCCAGCGGTGAAGTTGTCGGTGAAGGTAAAGCCGTTGGGAACCGTTTCGCCCGGGGTACTGATTCGTCGAGTCGAAGCCGATTGCAAGTCGCGAACATAAACTTGTCGTGCAAATACTCCAGCGGGATCGGCGACGATGCCGATCGCGTCGGATGAATAAGCAATTTGATTTCCCGTGTCGCTGATCGAAAAGCGACTATCGCCACCGACAAACGTGTCGCCTGCGGAGCCGGTGGTAAAGATACCGCTGGCCTTGGCCGAAACGATCGCGACGGTCGTACCATTGAACGCAAACAGATCTTCCGCTGCTCCGTTGACGTCCGCGACTCCGGCGACAAGGTCGGTTGAGGGGCTGCGAAAGACAACGCGACTGCCCGTACTGCTGAGCTCGAAAACGTCGCGGCCAAGTTGACCGAAATAGCTAACACCGCCGGTCGACGCAATGTTGGTTGTGCCGCCGCGCTTGGAAATCAGTTTCGTAATCGGAGTCGTCGCAAGCCAATCCCGAGTGAATAGGTCAACCGTTTGATTGGTATCAACGGTAACGCTGGCATCGAGGTTCGTTGCGAAGCTTAAGAAGCCAACCATAAAACCATCATTACTGATGACGGGCGATTCGGTGTAGCTATCCGCCCCGCTCGCTCCCGTGCTGTCGACGCTTATCAGTTGAGGATTTGCCGCCAACCGATCTCGCGCGTAAACATTGCTGACTCCGAACGTCGGCAGGGTACTAAGATTCGACGCGTCGGATCGAAACGCGACGTATCGCCCATCACCACTAATAGTTGCTTGCGACGAACTTCCGTCGCCAAAAATTGAATCGGCATCAGCACTAATTCGCTGCAGACCGCCGGACAGATCACGAAGGTAAGCCTGACGGGTCGATGGACTGCCGTTTGGCAGCAGTCCTATGGCTTGCGAGTCAAAGACGACAAATTGCCCGCTGTCACTGAGATCGTAAGATCCATCAAAACCGCCCAGTACCGTAAACGCGCCGGCTGCTTTTCGTGAAACGACGGACACATTTGTTCCATCAAATGCGAAAATGTCATCGGCCGCGCCGTTAATATCGGCGACGGTAGCGCTCAGGTTGGTTGAATTGCTGGTGAAGACGATCCGACTACCGGTATCACTGATTTCCGGGGCGAACGACTCGCCATTCGCAGCGAGGTTAGTACCCCCTTGGCGGCTGACCAATCGCGTCAGGCCAGCAGATCGAATAAATATGTCGCGCCCACCGTTGGAATCGGCGGTGATCGTGGAATCAAGGTCCGAGGCATAGCTTTCATACGCGATCGCGTTTCCATTAAAGCTGATCCTCGGCGAATAAGATCCGCTGTCGCCTGAGGCCGTCGACGACGAATTGATGCTAACGAGTTCGGTAGTCGACAGTGTCAGGTCACGAACATAGATATTCGGTGTGGTTGCCAACGGAACGACAGTCAGATCATTGGAATGCGAAATGAATGCGATTCGGCTACCGTTACCGCTGATCGACGGTTCAACCGATGAATTATTGGCATAGGCGGAGTCAGCGTCACGCGAAACGCGAAGAGTCGAGTTAGCGACCACGTCACGAACGTAGACCTGAGTTGGCAGCCCGGTGTTATCTAGCACGTCACCGACAATCAGTCCTGGACTGGACGAAGTGAACGCAATCGATTGGCCGCTGGAGCTGAGATCAAAGTCCGAATTGGCCCCCGTGTTCAGCGTAAACCTGCCGGCACCCTTCCTGGACACGGTACTGGTCGATGCACCATTGAACCGGAAGATATCTGTATTGCGCCCATTGATATCCGTGATGCTTGAGTCGATGTCGCTGGCATTGCTGATATAAATGACCACCGAGCCGTTATCACTCAGCTCGGGAAGTTGTGATGCATCATTGCCACTACTGGTCGCATCGATACCACGCTTGCTGATCCACTGGGTCACCGGACTGGCACCTTGCCATCTTCGCGATACAACGTCCCAGGTGTTATTGAGATCGTTGGTAAGTCGCGGCAGCGTACCGGTGTCGAGATCCGTCGCCAAAGTTTGGAACGCAACGGTGCTGCCATCATTAGAAATACGAGGGTAGATCGATTGGCCGTCGCCCTCAGCCGTGCCGGTTGAATTGACGCTGATCAACGTCGTTGTGCGGACTCCCGTGGCACGATCGCGAACATAGATGTCAGATGCAAAATTGAGATCGATCACGCTAAAGTTGTTCGCGGCTGATTCAAACGCCACGTACCGTCCGTCGCCCGAAATCGAAGGATGAAGCGAGCTCTGGTTGCCGGCAAATCCACCGTTATCGACGCTAACAAAATCAGTCGTATTGGTCGCTAAGTCGCGTACAAAGACTTGGACATTGCCACTGGATGCGGCCACGTTGATATTCGTTCCGATCGAGGAAAACGCGATCTGCTGGCCATTGTTGGACAAACTAAACGCGCTAACTCCGTGCAAGCCATCGAAGACATCCGCGAACACTCCGGCGTTAGACATGGTTGTCCCCGAGGCCGCGACGCTGACGGCGCGATTAAGCAACGTGCTGGTATTGAAGGCGAATAAGTCGATCTGGTTATTGGTATCACTGACGCCGGTAACAAGGTTGCTGGCGTTGCTGTGAAAGCCAACCGTCGAGCCATCGCGGCTGACCATCGCGCCAAACGAACCGCCGTTGGCGGTAGTCGTTGCCGAGGCCGAAGACCGGCTGACCAATCGCGTGACGTTGCCGCTGAAACTTCTCGAATAGACATCCGAATCGCTATTGCCATCGGTAATGCCGGCGAGGTGGTCGCTGGCGTTTGACTCATACACCACAATCGCACCATCACCGCTGACATTACCGTGTCGTGACGAAGCGTTTCCACCGTCTGTGCCCGCTGAGTTGACACTTGCCAGCCGGATCGTGCCCGTGGCCCGTTCCCACCGATAGACTTGGTCCGCGCCATTGGTTGACTGAACCCCTGTTACGTCGAGGTTGGTCGCGCTACTGGTGAAGACCACAAAATTTCCATTGGCCGATATCGCTGGATCGTAGGACGAACTATTTGCGGTTGCCAAGGCCGCCGCGCGACTTACCAACGTGACGGTGTTCGCAACCGAGTCGCGCAAGAAAACGTCAAAGGCTTGATTTGTGTCACCGGCGACAACATCATTTGCCACCGTCGTGAAAACCTCATAACGGCCATCGGATGAAATCGTCTGGACGTTTAACTCCAGACTGCTAATGCTGCGAGTCGATGCAGCGTTGGCGGTACCACCGGTTTCAATTTCAGTCGTCACGTACCCGTTGGTATTGGTACCGACGTTGTAAGCAATGAGATCATTAAAGTTATTGTTATCAATGGCCGCGACGTCGAGATTCGACGCGCTGCTTCGGTAGACGATGCGTGTACCATCGCGGCTAATCTTGGCGGTGTCGCTGCGACCGTTTCCGGTGGTGGTTAATAAGTCAGACGCATGGCTAACAAGGGTCGTTGTCCCCAAGGTGAAATTGCGGAGAAAAACATCGGCATCAAAATTATTGTCCGTCAGCGCGGTAACGACATCTGTCGCAGCGGTGATGAAAGCGATTCGCGAACCATCGCCGCTGATCGACAACGATTCAACGTGGCCGGCTTGTCCATTACTACCGTCGAAATTGCGGCTGGCCAATTCCAATTGTCCATTGGATCGTCGCCAGCGATAGACCTGTGAAAAACCATCAGTCGCGTTGACGCCGGTGACGTCAAGGTTTTGCGCAGAACTAAGAAACGCAACAAACGCACCGTCGTCGCTAATCACTGGCATAATCGATTGGCTGTTGGCCGAACCTGTTGTTGCTCTGGAAACCAGCGTGATCGTGTCGGTTTGCAGGTCCCGCAGGAAAATATCAGTGGTATTGTTACTGTCACCGACCACAAGATTAGACGCCGCACTTTCGAAGACTTCGTAGCGTCCGTCCGCTGACAATGATTGTCCGGTTCGTGCCGAACTTTGGTTCGCCGTCGTGGTGGTGCTTGTCTCAACGGTCAGATATTGATTGGCTGCCGTGGCAAGCGTGAAGATGATCAAGTCATCACGATTGTTGAAATCGTTAACCCCGCTTT
This sequence comes from Pirellulaceae bacterium, assembly GCA_041753075.1. Lineage (GTDB taxonomy): Bacteria > Planctomycetota > Planctomycetia > Pirellulales > Pirellulaceae > UBA6163. The sequence goes on along the minus strand of JBGSVE010000098.1, from coordinate 8,466 downwards.
GCAGATCCGAAGCGATTGATCGGTAGACGACTCGTGACCCGTCGCGGCTGATCCTTGCGTCTGCGGAAGTGCCGTTTGCCGAAATCAGCGACTGGCCGGCTTGGCGACTAACCAGCGTGGTCGTGTTGGCAACAAGATCACGAACGAAAACGTCACTACCACCATTGCCATCGACGAAGGCATTGAGCAGGTCTTGAGAATTGGATGTGAACGCAATCCGTGTGCCGTCTTGGCTGATCGTTAAATTCTCCACTCCGAAAGCGCTGCCGTTATCGCCAGCGGCGTTTACCGAAACCAAACGAATGATTCCGGTTGCTCGTTCCCAACGATAAGCCTGCTGAATCGAATTGTTGGAGTTGGCTCCGGTGACGGCAAGGTTGGTTGAATCGCTGAGAAAGGTCACAAACGCACCGTCAGCGCTGATGACTCCTTCAACAGAGCCGCCGTTGGCTGGTTGATTATTTGCACCGCGACTAACGAGCGTGATGGAACCGTTGTTCAAGTTCCGCAAGAACACGTCGCTGCGAACGTTGGTGTCGCCGGTGACCAAGTCCGTTGCGGTGCTGGTGAAGACTTCGTAAACACCGTCGGCAGAGAGTGAATAGCGACTGCGCTGCGAGCCCACATTGGCCGTGCTGGCCGCCTGGGTTTGTACCGTCACATATTGATTCGAGCCGGCGGCGACCTCAAAGACAACCAAATCTTCGCCCGCGACGTCAGAGGCTCCAATTTGCAGATTCGTCGCCGTCGAACGATAGACAACTCGCGATCCATCGCGGCTGATTTGCGGACTATAGGAATCCGAATTGGCGGTTTGACTCGCCGCCGCCGCCGAGCGACTGACCAAGGTCGTGAGCTGGGTTGCGCTATCCCACAGAAATACATCCAGCGCGCTATTATTGTCAATTGCGAGGTTGTTGCCCGGAATAGCGACGGCACCGGGAACGCCGACGGGAAGTGAGTTATACTCCTTGATTCCAAACAGTGGCGCGGCACCATCAAAATCGTTCCAGAGGTTGCCGCCGAACGTACCAATATTCACAAAGTCTTCGTTGCCATTGGAATCGCTGGGTTCGCCAGGGCCCCAGTTTGTAAACGTGAGGGGCTCACCGGTGGACCAAACGAATTGGCCTTCGACGCTGGCGTCATTCAAGCCAATCCAATTGACCGAATTTAGGTTTGCACCATCACCGAATGTTGAGAGCAAGAATTGTTGTTCAAAGGCGTTATTGATCGAAACCAAATGACCACCGGACGCGACGGCCTCGGCTTCCGCATCAGTCCAGGTCTGGCCGATACTGGTTAGCGCGTAGTAGTGACCGCTGGAGGAGGCGGGAGTGCCGGTTCCCAAGTTGGTTGCACTTGTTTGGAACGCAACGCGGCTACCGTCACCGCTAATCGATGCGGCTCCAGCAGAGTTGTTGGCCGATTGGGTTCCTAGCAAGTCAACACTGAGCAGTTCAGTCACTCCGGTGGCGCGTTGCCAGCGGTAGACCTGCTGTTGCCCATTGGTGGATACTGGGCCGGTGACGCTCAGGTTCGTCGCTGCACTCGAAAACACAACATATTGACCATCGGCGCTGATCGCTGGCTCCGAAGATGTGCTGTTGGCAGTCTGGCCGCTGGGCGCCCGACTTACCAGCGTCACGGTGCCTGATCTTAAGTCGCGCAGAAATACGTCCGTGGTGTTATTAATGTCACCGGGAACCAAGTCGGTGGCGTTGCTGGCAAAGACCAAGTATCGTCCATCCGCGGACAGTGTCTGGTCGCCTACTTGGCTCGAGCTGTTGCCGGCCTCAGCACCCGTTTGGTTTACGCTCACCAACGAAGCTTGACCAAAGGCGAGAAGCCGTCGCCCCTCTAACAACTCCATCGAAAGTCGGCGGCGGCGACTTGCCCTTAGAACAGATTTGGGCCGTAGTAAGCGTGGGGAATTAGGCGACATAGCAGGGCCCGGAGAGGTAACAAGAACACACCGAAGAGGTATATTTTGTTAATTTAAGGGCTTTCAGGGCAACATTAAATACTATACGCCTGTATAAATCGCTTTTTCTAAGCGAACGGCAGACGTTTTCTTGCCATCGTAGCTGGAGTCGCCAGACTTCAGGCTTTGCAATCCGAAGTCTGGCGACTCCGGCTACGGGTAAAGCTTCGTCTGTCGCTCGCCTTAGAAGGTCGTAAACCGAAAGCTATCGTTCGACAATCACCATTTTGCGTTTGGCGATTTTTTGTAGGGAACTGGTTCGACGCCTTCGGCTCGCATCAGGTCGGCGATCGCCGTCATCATGTATACGATCGGGCGGTAATTACCGTGGCGATAACCTTCGGCAATCGCATACGGCGTCCAGCCATAGCGATTGGGACGGTTCCAAACTTCGATGTCGGCACCCGCTTGGTCAAGAAAGCTGGCAATCTTTGGCGACGATTTGAATGCGGCACCGTGCATCACCGTGTCACCGTTTTTGTCGGTGGCATTGAGATCGAGCCCCAACTCCAGTGCGAACTTAACGGCTTCAATCACTTCCTCGTCGTTGCCAGCTTCCTCGCCCGGTGCGAATGTGCCGACACCGGCGGCGGCAAGCAGGACCGTCGTGCCGTCGCAATTAGTCAAATGCGGATCGCCGCCAAGGGAAACAAGCAACTTCATCAGCGGTACGTCGGCAGTATCGGCCGCCATCAGCAGCGGCGTCGCGTCGGTTTTGTCCAAGCGACCCTTGGCGACGTGGCCTTCGCGGATACGCAGATTGACATCGGCACCCTGCTTAACAAGCTCGCTGACGAATTCGAGGCTGGTCATTCTGCCCGATCCATAAGGCGGCGGATCGCCGTCGGGGTCATCACCACGATTGGGCTTCCGCACCCAAGCGATCGCGTGCAGCGGAGCAAACCCTGACGACTGGTCATTCGGATCCGCACCCGCGCTAACCAGGTCGATCGCCAGGTCGAAGTGTCCATTCTCGACCGCCAACATTAAAGCTGTTGTGCCAGGACGCGGGGCGCGATTGCCGCCGCCTTTAGCAATGGAGGACTCGATGTCAGCGCCGGCGGCTAACACTACGGCGACGACATCGCGATGCCCTTGCCGCGCTGCAAACAACAACGGATTGAACCCGTTGGGCAGCGACTCAGACGGATCGGCTCCCGCGTCGATCAATGCCTTCACCACTTCGGCGTGGCCTTCAGCGGCGGCCCAGTGAATCGCCTTTTGATCGTGCGAAGACTCCTTGGCGTTGACGTTGGCTTTGTGTGCGATCAACTGGCGCACCACGCCCACCACACCAGTTCGAGCGGCTGTCATCAACGGCGTTTCACCACCAGCGACCGATTGGTTCGCATCGGCTCCGGCGTCAAGTAGCAACTTTACCAACGGCACGTTGCCCGCAGTGCAGGCGATCGATAATGGTGTGATCTCGTAACGTGTCGCGGCGTTTGGGTCAGCGCCTTCGCTCAGCAAACGCTTGGATTCGTCGGCATTCTCTTGCAAGACCGCGCGATGCAGCGGCGTCATGCCGTCGGCTGCAAAAGCCGTTGGCACAATCGCGAGCAAGCCGAGCGCGAATGCTAAAACATGTATCGAGCTGCGTTGCATGAGATCACATCACCATTGGTGAAAACAGCTCGTCGACCAATCCGTTACTGTCGCCAAAGGATTCGAGCCTGACGCCGACTTTGTCGAGCAACGTCAAATGCAGATTGGCCAGCGGCGTGGGTTTGTCGTAGTGAATATGCCGCCCGCCGCGCATGTTACCTGCGGCTCCACCAGCAACAATCACCGGCAAGTTTTGGTGATCGTGGACATTTGGATTGCCCATGCCGCTGCCGTAGAGATAGAGCGAATGATCCAACAACGTTCCGTCACCCTCGGGTGTGTCATCGAGCGACTGAAGAAAGTCAGCGAACAAAGAGACGTGGAATTGATTGATCTTTGCGACCTTGGCCATCTTGTCAGGATCGTTGCCATGGTGGGTCAATGGATGGTGTGGATCGCTGACGCCGATTTCTGGGTAGGTTCGATTGCTGGTCTCGCGGGCAAGTTGAAAGGTGATCACCCGCGTGATGTCACCCTGCAGCGCCAACCGCTGGAGATCAAACATTAACCGCGCGTGTTCAGCGTAAGAACTCGGCACGCCCACGGGTCGATCCAAGTCCGGCAACGGTCGCTCGCCAACATCCGATTCGGCTTTGGCGATGCGGCGTTCGACTTCGCGAATCGTTTCCAAGTAGTCATTGATCTTGTTGCGATCATTGGCACCCACGGAACGCTGCAGACGTTTCATTTCGTCGGTAACCGAATCCAACAAGCTGGCCCGCTTGGCAATCGCGGCTCGGCGTTGGGCGGGTGAACCACCGTCGCCGAACAAGGTCTCGAACACCAATCGTGGATGCGCCTCGGAAGGCAACGGAGAAGTCGGCGATGACCACGAAAGATTATTCTGGTAGACGCATGCGTAGCCATTGTCGCATTGGCCGACGGTCGCCATCAAGTCCATCGACATTTCCAGCGACGGCAATTGTGTCTCTTGGCCAATTTGCTTGGCGGCAAGTTGGTCAACGGTCGTGCCAAGATAAAAGTCGGTGCTTTCGGTCAACTTGGCCTGGGCGGCGCTGAGGAACGCGGCATTGGAAGTTGCATGCGTGCCGGGGTAAGCGCTTTGCAATTCCAAATTGCTAACGACAGACATCTTGTTCTTGACCGGTTCAAGTGATTGCAGCGAGTACGACAATTCACCCAACGCTTCGTCGCGGTTATTCGCGCCTTCACTACGATTGGAATCACTGGGCGGCGTCCATCGCGCTACATCACAACCCATCGGCATATAGACGTAACCCAAGCGGCGCAGCTTGGCGGGGTTGGCTGGCGTTGCCGCGATCGCGGTCATCGCCGGAATCATCGCATCGAGCAGCGGCAATGCCAGCGAAGCGCCCACGCCTCGCAGCAGCGTTCGCCGAGCGATTGATCTTTTAGACACAATCATGGAGTCATTCTCATTTGAAACGGCTGGCTGCGAACGATCGCCAAAACCAACGAAGAAAAGCGATAATCATCGGCAAGTGTCTGGCGGACTATCTGACGAATGGCGGCACCATCGGTCGGCTCCACATTTCGCCCTAATGCAAAGGTTAACAGTCGATCGGCCAGTGTGGCAACAAAAACATCGGGCATTTTTTCCAAGATGCCCTGCTCCAGCCCGATTACGCCGTCACACTCGCTGCCATTGGGAAGTCCGCCGCTGGCATCGATTGGGATACCGTCTTCGGAATCGCGCCAGCGACCCACAGCGTCGAAATTTTCCAGCGCGAAACCAACGGGGTCCATGACGATGTGGCACACCGCACACGACTCGTTCGCGCGGTGTTCGGCGAGCCGATTGCGAACCGACAAATTTCCCGCGACGGTTACGTCGGGCAACGTCGGCACGTTTGGCGGCGGTGGCGGTGGGGCCATGCCCATCAGATTCTTCAAAATGAAGTGGCCACGAATCACCGGCGATGTCCGCGTCGCGTAAGACGTGGCGGTCAAAATGCTGCCCTGTCGCAACAGACCACCGCGCTGGCTTTGGGCGTCCAGGGTGATCCGGCGAAAATGACTGCCATAGATATGCGGAATGCCGTAGTGCTTGGCAAGTCGTTCATTCACAAACGTGTAGTCGGCATCGATCAAGTCCAGCACGCTGCGATCTTCGCGAAACACACTGTCAACAAACCGCAATGTTTCTTGGCGGAATGCCTCACGCAGGTTTTCGTCAAAATCGGGAAACATCCGCAGGTCGGGCGTAATCGATGCTAGATTCCTCAGGTGCAACCACTGGTCAGAGAAATTGGTGACCAAGTTCAACGACCGATCATCGGCCAGCATGCGGCGGACTTGATTGGCCAGACTCGCTTCGTCGCGCAGCGTGCCATTGGCCGCCAAGTCCAACAGTTCATCGTCCGGCAAACTGCTCCATAAGAAGAACGACAACCGCGACGCCAGCTCGATGTCCGAAATCGCGTAGGCGATACTCGTGGCAACACCCGGTGGATCGCGTTCAATGCGAAACAGGAAATTTGGATTGACCAGTAGCGATGACAACGCAGCCTCGATACCGGAATCAAAACCTTCGCCGCGCCGTCTTGCTTCGTCATAGAACTCCAGCGGAATGTTAATGTCCTCATTGCTGACTGGGCGTCGGTACGCGCGCTGAGCCAGTGAAGATAAAACAGTGATTGCCCGCAGCCGATTCTCTTCCAGCGTTTTGCCCAGACCGAGCGGTTCGGACCCGAAGACGGCGACGCGACTGGGTGTTAGCGTACCGGCAGCAACTCCGTCGATTGGCCCGACGATTGATACTTGAAAGACCGCTGGGCCCAAGCGGGCGTGGCGGTGCATGTTGAAGTGGGCGTCATACGGTTGACGCTTGGTCTCCTGCAGAACGCTTGGTTGCTTGACAAACGTGACGCCGACTTGATGCGGACCGGCTGTGGCGTTGAACTGAGTCTTTAGATTGCCATCAACGCTCGCGTAGTCTTTCTTATTGGGCGGGTGGAGCGTGAATTGCTCAATGCGTTCGTCGTCGACCAACACATCCATTTGATGCGTACCGCGCAGCCCCTCGATCTCCTCATTGCGATCGCGCGTCAAACGAACCTGGATCTCATATCGACCCGAGATCGGAAACGTATAAGGAATCAAAATTCCACCGCGCGTTCCCAGCGGCAAACCTTCGATATGTGTGTCTTGGGTCAGATCCGCCGGAACTCGAAACGTATCGCCGCTGGGTGAATCGACGGGCGAGCCGATTGCCAAGCGACTGATCCGCTGGGCCGCGGCAACGTAGCGTGCCATGAGTGCGGGCGATAATTCGGTGACCGTGATATTGTCGAAACCATCGCTCGACTCGTCCGGCGGCAACAGCGTCGTGGCATCGATGTTTAACGCCAACAAATCGCGAATTGCGTTTTCGTACTCGGTGCGATTGAGCCGCCGAAAAGTCGGCGTGCGACCCGGTGTAGGATGCAACTGAGCAAATTGGTCAAGCGATGAGTTGAGCGACAATTCGGCGTCGGACCGTTCTTGATCGCTCGGTTGATCGGCACCTGGCGGTGGCATTTGTCGAGTGAACAAACGTCTTGAAATCGATTCCCAAGCGGATTGGTTGCCAGTATCGATCGCGTTGCCGAGTGATTCAATATCAAGCATCGCAGTCGGGTCGGCGACGGCGTGACAAGAAACGCAGTAAACCTGTGTGAACGTCGCAATCGATTCGACGGCAACAGCGGGACGAACCAGCCCATAAGCCACGAGCAGGGCAAAGAACGTAAGCAATTTGGCAAAGCAACGATTCATCAGCAGACCTGGATGGACGAGAGCACACAAACGCTCATTATAACCACAACCGATTGGCGTTGGACCAACCGAGCACAGCCCATTGACCACGGTCGTGGTATGGTCACATTGCCGGTATCGCGCGAATACTCTCAAGAAACGGTTGAATAATCTTTTCGAGTCGATTTCGGACATCTGAAAACAATCCGATCGGGGCAGCGTCGTCGAACACTTTTCGCTGTTTGAGGCTCACGCGCGCGACAAAAATTGGCCCGTGCGAGTATCAACTTTGATCTTCTCGCCTTCCTTAATGTATTCCGGCACGTGAACCATCAAGCCGGTCTGAGTCGTCGCTGGCTTGGTCCGCGATGTCGCTGAGTTGCCTTTGACGCTCGGGTCACATTGCGTGATTTCCAACACCACGGTGTCGGGCACGTCGATGCCAACGCATTCGTCGTTATAGATCAACGCGCGGACGCCCTCCATTCCATCGGGCATATATGGCAACTGCTCCGATGCATCGTTGACCGAAACTTCGTATTGGTTAAAGTTCTCAGTATCCATTACGTGCAAGTGCGTTGAGTCGATAAACATGACCTGAACATCGCGACGCTCGAAGTCAGCGATGTCCAAGGACTCCGTTCCCTTCAGCACGATATCGACTTTTTGCCGTGACACCGCGTAGCGCCCACGGAATTTATACAACGTCGCTGCACCACGCGCCGACGGCGACTGCACATTCAACGTTTCGATCACAACGGGCTCGCCCTCGTAGACAACGACTTCGCCGGGCTTGATTTCTTTAGCTAACATTAGCGCACCTTTTCATCGATCTTTTACTTACCATCCGCCAGATCGCGGGCGGGCATTATGTCACCGCCACACCCATTCGCGGAACCCCTGGACAACCTCGGCGGGATCGTTCAGCACGACCAACAAGACAAGCATCAATCCACCAAACCCAATCGCCAATCCAATGCCGCCGCGACGCTGCAGCGACGGTTCTGCCGCACTCAATTCGCCCCGCATCGCCACCAATAATCGGTGCCAAAAACTGGGCGTCACACCGGGCTCAAACGCGAACACTTCGGACGCATCGGACCCGCGATAACCATCGACTCGCAAATGCACGCCAAACGTTGGCAATTCAATCTGGCCGG
>JBGSVE010000097.1:0-111347 GCA_041753075.1 Pirellulaceae bacterium | reverse complement strand
CAGCCGATGCTGCTGTGCCAGCCGATGCTGCTGTGCCAGCCGATGCTGCCGCACCTCCACCGGAATCGGCTCCGGTGGCGCCGCCGGACGCGACCGCTCCGGTCGGTGCCGGCGAGGGCGCTTGGTGGAACCAACGACGCTCGACGGGCGAGAATAAAACATTGGTTTGTTAAGCGGAAACTGGTAAGATTAAGATTGATTGTTGCGCCGACTGCCCTCGCACCTGCTTTTCGTAGGATTTGAAAATGAATTCCGATGCCATTAAAGATTTTCTGTTTCGGCACTTCGAGAAGTTCATTTTCGCGGGGCTGATGACACTGTCGCTGTTTCTGATTTATCAAGGCGTCCAGAAGCCTGACATCATGAAGCTGCATCAGCCAGCGAAGATGGAATCCGAGGCGAACCAAGTGAAGAGTTCGATCGACGACGACCACTGGGCAACGATTGCGGCGCCGCGCGTCGAGGCTCCCGACATCATCGGGCGCACCAAGGAAGCGATTAAGCCGGTCGACCCAAACGAATACAGTTTGAGCGTGCCCTGGGAAGTTCATACTTCGAACCTCAATGTTAAACGCAGCGATCCGAAGATTCCCGCGCCCATTGATGTTCAAGTTCAAGGCGTAATCTGTTCGCTGGCGACGAAGACCTATTCGGACTACGCGCTCAAGCTGCTTGAACCTGCTGATCCGGTCGAAAAAATGGAGAAGAAAGTCAAGAAGCTCTCCAGGAAGGAAGAGCAGATGAAGAAGCAGATGGAAATGATGATGGGCAGTGACGGTGGCGGCTATGGAATGGAGATGGAAGACCCATCCATGTATGGCATGGATCCATCAATGGGAGCTTCGATGGCGGTTACACCGACTCGACGCATCGACGCCAAGTATGACCAAGGATTCCGGCCCCTCAGTTCTGGTACCAGCGACGTTCAACCCGAGCTGGCACATTTCATCGTTGGCGTGGCATTGATGCCGCAAAAGCAGATCTTCGACGCCTTCGAGGAAGCGCTGTCGCGGGCCGACGGCTACAACCCACAGCAACGTGACTTGCCTTATTATCTCGGTTACGAAATGTGGCGTGCTGAGGTCACCAACAAGCCGGTGGACCAATTGACTGATGCCGATTGGACAAAACGCGGCTACACCCGGCACTTCGAATTACTGTTGTTGAGAGCTTGGTCAGGCATGGCCAAAGAAGTTGTCGCCGCGAAGTATCGCGATCCCCAATTGACCTCGCCGATTCCGCCGATTCTGCTCGAGCACTACACGCACTTGGTGACGCATCCAAAGATTCCCATTGGCGATGAACCGCTGGTCGGTGCAGGCACGGTGCTCCAGCCCAAGCAGGAATTGCCGACCGGTCCGATTCTTCCCGATGCCGATGGCGATGATCCGTTTCGCGCCGCACGCCGCGCCGGTACCGGGTCGATGATGATGGACCCGATGATGGCCGGCATGATGAGCGGCATGAACATGGGTTACGGCATGATGAACATGAAGGTCGAACAACCCGAATACAAATTGATTCGATTTTACGACTTCCGTGATTTCACCGGACGTGACAAGAATTGCCCTCAACCCGGACGCAAGTACGTTTACCGTGTGCGGATCGTTGTCGAAGATCCAAACTTCCCCAGCAATGCGATGTTGCAACCCAAGAACAGCTCGTTGTCTGCTGAGGTATTCAAACGCGTCGATGCGTTGGCGACTCAGGCGGCCAAGACGAAGGTTCGTAAAGCCGAACTGTTCAGCGAATTCAGCGCTCCGAGCCAGCCAGTTTCGTTGCCAAGCCCATTTGATTCCTACGTTGGACCGGTTGATCCCGGTGCCACGAAGGTCTTTGCGCTGGGCCAGACGCCGATTGAATTTCAAAGTAAGCCGAAGAAAGCCAAAGCCGTTGTTACCATGTGGAACCCCACCTACGGCGCAGCAGTACCTGTGTTCACGGACGTCATGAAGGGCACGATGGTCGCCAAGAAAGGTACGATCGATATCCCGGATCCGATCGCGCTCGAAGTCAAAAAGGCACCGGACATGAATGTCGATACGTACAATGTGGTGCTGGATATCTACGGTGGGAAACCGCTGGGGATTTCGGTTGGCGAAAACCAAACCGAGCCTGGGTTGTTATTGATGTTCGACCCGTTCGGCGGGCTCGAAGTGGTTGATGAAATCGATACGCAGAAGGGCTATCGACTTTACTCTGGCGCCGATGACCGCGGCGAAACGCCGTAGTCTTTTGCCCAGGGATCATTCCACTCGCTCCAGCAATCCAGATAGGCCGCGTAGCCCTTATTGGCATCGCGGCGCTCGATCAACCAGTCGTGTGTTTGGTTGACGATCTCGGCTTCGCGATTTCGGTCGATCCGTCCGAGCATCACCATCGTGCGTAGAAATACGAAATAAGTGTCAAGCACGTCGCAGCGGCAGTAGTCGCTGATCTCGACCAACTTGCCGGCGTTAAACATTTCCTGCACCTGTTCGCCCTTGACGTCCATCTTGCCGGGTTTGCCAAGCATTCGCGCCATCAGGTCCAGTCCACCGCGAAACCACGTCGCGCCTGAATTGGTGATGAATTCCTGCAGATCAAAGTGCGCCGTGACATTGAAGCGATTGCGTGGTTGGCTGTACGAGTTGCTGTCGTTTTTGAACCAATTGGGCACCGAAATCCCATATCGGAACGCCGCCAATTCCATTACCGGCAAATCGAAGCCACGGCCATTGAACGTGATCCACTGGGGCCGCCCGTACGATTCCCATCCGCGCCAGAAGTTTTCTGTCAGCACATGCGGGCGAAACTCGGGCTCGTCCAGCGAAACCATGTCGAGTAATTCGTAGTTGCGATCCAGTTTCGCAATCACAATCGCCGTTGGAATCTGAAAGGTATAAGGAACAAACGATTTGCCGCTTTGTTCGATCATTTCTGCCTGGAACCGCGCAATCGCCTCGATCGGCGACAGCTCGGCGTCAGGATACTTTGCGGCTGAGATCAATTCGCCGTCGGCGACGGTTTCGATGTCAAAAATCAGGTGCGCAACAGGCGACGACGACATGGCGATCCCGCGTGGTGGTTATAGTGGCGAAAAGTAAACGGCGGCCAGCGTGGACAAACTTCAAGAACATGATTTCAACGAAAGCAATCTTACACTTTGATCAATCAATCTCGCTTACTTGACCGTTTTTTGCGTTACGTGCAAGTCGGCACCGCCGCCGATTCCGCTTCCCGCGTTTACCCCAGCACGTCGGGCCAATGGGAGCTCGGTCGAATCTTACTTGGGGAGCTGGTGGCGATGGGAGCCGACGACGCACACCAGGACGAAAACGGTTTGGTCTGGGCCACGATTCCGGGAACTGGCGGTGTTACTTGTCCGACGATCGCCTTGATCGCGCATCTTGACACTTCGCCCGAGGCACCGGGCGAAGGCGTCCGCCCACAGGTCGTCGAGTGTTATCAGGGCGGCGAAATCTATTTGCCAAACGGCATGGTTATCAAGCACTCCAATTCACCATCGCTGGTGGGCTTGGTCGGCAAAACATTAGTCACCACCGATGGGAATACTTTGCTTGGTGGTGACGACAAGGCGGGTGTCGCGATCATTATGGAAGTAGCGAATCACTTGATCGAGAATCCGTATTTGCAACACGGCCCGCTGCGTATGTTATTCACATGTGATGAAGAAATCGGACACGGTACCGATCGCATCGACTTACTCAAACTCGGTGCCCATGTTGCCTACACAATCGACGGTGGTGGCGCTGGCATGCTTGATGTCGAAACCTTTTCGGCTGATGCGATGCGAGTCACATTCATTGGCCACAATATCCATCCCGCGATCGCGCAGGGCCAAATGATTAACTCCGTCCGCGGCGCTGCAATTTTTGTCACGTTTTTACCACGGTTAAATCAAACGCCCGAGACCACATCGGGTCGCGAAGGATTTATTCATGTGCATGATATTCATGGTGGCGTGGGGCGCTGCGATGTCGATCTGATCCTGCGTTCATTTGACGAAGCACAACTCGACGACTTTGCTTCGATCGTGATGGAAGCGGCTGAGGGCGCGGTAACGCAACTGCCGGGACTGCGCGTTGATGTCGTGCGACGACGACAATATCGCAACCTTGCTGGTGGTTTGCGCAGCATCCCTGATGCGGTTGACCTTGCCGAGATGGCGTTTGCGAATCTTGGCCGTCCGTGTACCAAAGCAATCGTTCGCGGCGGCACCGATGGATCGCAGTTAACCGAAAAAGGTCTGCCAACACCGAACCTATCCAGCGGCCAACACAACATTCATTCAGTGCTCGAATTTGCGTGTGTCAATGAAATGGTCGAGGCCAGCGAACACGCGATTGAACTATTACGACTCTGGGGTACGAAAGTCATCTAAACAATTGCTTGCGTAGTGTTCACCCTTGCGATCAATTCGGGCTCACCCTGGGTCATGGTCAATTCGACCTGCAGCGCGTACACCTGGCATCCGGCCAAACGATCGGTCTGCAATTTGACTAAGTCTTTGTGCGTGCAAATGATTGCCAAGTCCGGCATCGCTAGCGCCTCGACGCGATGGCGAAGATCGTCGACCGCAGCGCTTCCATAGGGATCGTGATCGGGCAAAAACAACGTCCCAGCAACCTTGGCACCGCAACCCTCGACCGTTTTCACAAACGCCGCCGGGTTGCCAATCGCGGCGACGACGAATACGGCGCGACCATCAATCTCATCCAGCGAGAGCGTCGTCGTTGGCCAGGAAAGTAAAGCACTGGCTCGGTGGCTGGCCTCGCACCAGACAACATCCGTTGCCTGGACTCGCACCGCTTGCTCAATGCGGCGGCGTTCGGCTTGATCGACCATATCGGCGCGGCTAAGCACGACGACATCGGCCCGCGACAAGGAACTGATCGGCTCGCGCAATAAACCGCGCGGCAAAAGATATCCGTAGCCGAATGGATTGGTCGCATCGATCACGACAATATCAAGATCACGATGCAGACGGCGGTGCTGGAACCCATCATCCATCAAGATGACTTCGCACTCGAGCTCTTCGACGGCGATGGTTGCGGCGGCGACTCGATCGGCATCTTGAACATGGGGCACATCTGGCAAGACGTGAGCCAACTCCATTGCTTCGTCATTGTCTTCGCCACCGACGCTGCCGTAGCCACGACTGACAATCGCGACTCGTAGATCGCGACGGCGCAGCAGTTTGGCGATGTAACACACCAACGGCGTCTTGCCGGTGCCGCCGGTCGTTAAGTTGCCGATCGAGATCACCGGCACACAGCAGCGAACGATCTCGCATTTGCCACGATCGAAACGGCGGTTTCGATAATCAACCACAAACTGGTATGGCCACTGCGCTAAGCCAAGAACACCGCGCAGCAGTGCAGCTAGCGGACCTTTTCGCTGTCCGCCAATGATCTGGCGAACGATCAGATCCGTTTGCAAATCGCCGCCGCCATTTCCTGAGTCCCGACCGCTGTCGGATCATCGCGGTTTTGCTTCAAGTCGTAAGTTACGTCTTTGCCTTCGGCGATCACAGCGGCCACAGCGGCTTCCAATCGAGCCGCGGCGTCCAATTCACCGAGGTGACGCAGCATCAACATGCCCGACAAGATCAGCGCCGTTGGGTTGACCTTATTCAAGCCCTTGTATTTCGGCGCGCTGCCGTGTGTGGCCTCGAACACGGCACCATTGGGACCAATGTTCGCGCCCGGTGCCATACCGAGGCCGCCGATGATCCCTGCGCCCAAGTCGCTGAGAATGTCACCGTACAAATTCGGCAACACGATCACGTCGTACAGTTCCGGTTTTTGTGTCAACTGCATACACATATTGTCGACAATCCGTTCGTCGCACTCGATATCGGGAAACTCTTCGGCGATCTTCATCGCCTCGGCCAACCACAACCCATCGCTGTATTTCATGATGTTGGCCTTGTGGACCACGGTCACTTTTTTGCGATTATTCTTGACGGCGTATTCAAATGCGCAGCGGACGATTTGGCGCGTGCCGCTCTTGCTGATCGGCTTGATCGAGATCCCGGTTTCGTCGCCACCGGTCAGAATCTTGCGATCGCTCGGCAAGCCGTTGATGTACTCGATCAACTGCGACGTTTCGGGTTTGCCGGCTTCAAATTCGACACCCGCATACAAGTCTTCGGTGTTCTCGCGAACGATCACCAGGTCAACGCCCAGCTCGCTGAAAAAACTGCGGATTCCGGGATAGTGTTTGCAGGGGCGGATACAGGCGAACAGGCCCAATTCTTGGCGCAGGAACACATTGACGCTGCGAAAACCTTTGCCGACCGGCGTTGTGATGGGCGCCTTTAGGGCACACTTGGTTCGCCGCACTGAATCGATCGTTTCGTCGGGCAATGGCGTGCCACAGATTTCCATCACATCGATGCCCGCTTCCTTGACATCCCAATGGATCTTCACGCCGGTCGCATCGACGCATTTGCGGGCCGCTTCGGCGAGCTCCGGTCCGGTTCCATCCCCAGTAATCAACGTCACTTCGTAGGCCATCGCGGGATTCTCAATCAACGTGTGAAGTTCTAGCCAAATTTGATTCCGCGAAACTAACCCAGCCTTCTCCACGCGTCAACGCATCGATGCGGTAGGCTACAACAGTTTTGCACAAGATGTTAACCTTTAAGGCTAACAAGCTTGCTCTGACAGGGACCAAATCGATGAGTTTTGAAGAAGGCGCGGGCACGGGATTTCAGACGATCCGCGGACGTAACTTTCCCGCGATTCGCCAGTTCACGATTTTTCTGGAAAATCGTGTCGGTCAATTGCTCGAAGTCCTACGGCGTTTTGAGGGCACCGGAATCCACATTGTCGCGTTGTCGATCAACGACGCGGCGGAGTGTGCGTTCGTGCGATTCGTCGTCAGCGATTACGAGCGCGGGCGCGAAATTTTGGAGCGAGCGGGACTAGCGATTATCGAGACCGATTTGGTCGGCGTTGAGTTGCCCGAGGGTCCGCAGCCGCTGCTGCGAATTTGCACCGCGCTGTTGCAGGCCGAATTGAATATCCAGCAAGCCTACCCTTTGATCGCGCATCCGCTGGGACGCCCCGCCGTGGCGATCATGGTCGAGAACATCGAGTTCGCAATGGAGACGCTGACTAAGAAAGGTTTTCGTCTAATCACCGAAGGCGATCTGTTGTCCGAAGACGAGCAGTCAAGTTAGTGCTTTGCCCCGCTCTCGTTTTAGCACTGTGAGCGGAATGGCGCTAGCCACCGGCCTCGTAAACCACCATTATCGACCAAAAATTGACGCCGACGCGACTGAAATCGAGCAGCCATCACACGGCGTTAGCAGCACTTCGCCGGTTACATGTTTCTGATGATACCGGCCCTCTTTCAATTCGTTAATCGTGATCGACTCGTCAGCCGGGTCGATGATCAAGTAAGTCCCAACGTGTTCGCGTTCGTATAGGTCGCGCTTGTAGGTTAAATCGTTTTGACGAGTCGATGGCGACAAGATTTCCGCAATCAAGCCGGGGGCGGAGTGCAAATGTTGATCCGGCGGATGACCACAAACGACGATCACATCAGGGCGCACCACCGTCGATGAATTGACGATCCAATCGAGTTCACACAAGACGGTCGAGTCGCAATGATTCGCGGTCAATGCGTTCTTGATTGCCGTAATCAAATTAACAATGATCCGCTGGTGAACACCAAACGGACTAGGGCTCATCGCGATCGCAAAGCCATTCCACAACTCCCAATCGCCTTTCCATTGAAGGTAGTCCTCAACACAGTAGTTCGGTCGATATTGGTGTGCGGTTGACATGGTTACCTCGCGAAAATCAGAAGCTCAAGCCGCGTTGCAAACCGTCTCCGGCTGAGATGCTGTAGCTCGGCGGCAACAACCACCATCGCGAACGCAGCGGCATACGGGAATGGCCAACGCCGCGCCGAGCGTTGGGGCAAGCACGTATAGCCAACAATACTGCCATTGGCCGCTGACGATCGCCGGTGCAAGCGATCGGGCCGGGTTCATTGACGCACCACAGATCGGACCAGCGAACATTGCCTCGAGGGCGACAACCCCGCCGATCGCCGCACCGGCCATGACGCCATTTTCCTTCGCGCCCGAGGCAACGTTGAAAATTACGAACATCAGGAAAAACGTCAACACGAGTTCCAAGACAAATGATTGCCACCAGGTGCCCGACGGCAGCGTCGCACCTAGGCCTTCCTGGTCCAGAAAGAGTAATCGCAACAACCCGCTGGCGGCAAAAGCCCCCAACAATTGACTGAGGATAAACGGCATCACGTCTTTGGAAGCAAATCGTCCCGCCAGCCAAAAGCCCAGGGTGACCGCTGGATTAATGTGGGCACCCGAAATATCCCCAATCGAATAAATCACAGCCATCACGACCAAGCCAAACGTGAGTGCAATGCCCACGTGCGTGACCGCGCCTTGGGTGGCCTCGTTGACGATGATCGCCCCCGTGCCGGCGAACACGAGCGCAAACGTTCCGATGACTTCAGCGACCCATGCCGCGAGTGGTCGATCGGTTGCGATCATGTTCATGCGGTTATGATTGCGATCGTAGACTAAAGCGTCAAGTCATTGCGGTTTGCCCTCCGCTATGGCTTCAAGTTCATCATGTGAGCAGATTGGCGCTGGTACTGTGGTGCAGGTCGATTTTACGATCAACCGCAATGAGATAGCAGGCGGTTTAAATTGCGGGAACTGCACGCTAACGCGAGGCGGCTGATCAATTCAATCCAAGCTTCTAGTTATGACATCGCGATCGCCGCTGGTATTCGCGACACCAGTGGCCAGCGCCATTCCGCTCACGATCATAAACTTTAAATGGAGCAAAGACTATTATGCCGCTTTATAGACATCGCGCAGGTCACGAACCTTGTCATGGCCAGCTTTAACGCGCACGTATTGAGCTTGCAATACATCGTTCATCGCACTGCCGGCAGTCTCCTTCAGCACATCTTCGTAGGCTGCCTTGATGTAATCTTCACCTTTTTCGGCTTCGATCAAAATCACATAGGCATCGCCGCCGCTGAGCTTACTGCGCAAATTGATCCAGGTGCGGTGCATCCCAGCCAGGAACGATCCATCCTCAACGGGTGCTGCTGAATTTTGCTCGACGTAATCCTGCAGCTCGGTCGCTAATGCCGATCGCTCGCGAGCCAATTCGCGAAACAGCGTTGCGATGCGAGAATCCTTGACCTCTTCGGCTGACTCGCGAAAACCATCGTAGGAATCAATGTTGATTCGAATCAACTCTTGTAACTTCTTGACGGTCTTTGAATTGAGTGATTGCTTTGTTTCTAACATGATTAAATCTCTGTGGTTGAAACCCGATCGTCACTGTGACGAATCGGGTGTGGATGCAGTGGGAGCCGCTCGCGAACTATTCGGGGTCACGAGCTTCGATTGCGTCGGCCTTGGCTTCGCCTTGCTCTTCAATCGCATCGGCTTTCATTTCACCGACTGATTCTTTGCGGTCAGCAGCGTTTTCACCGCTTTCCTCAAGCATGTCAGCGCGCTCTTCGACGCGATCCTGGACCGGGTCAGCGGCGTTATCAACTTGGTTGCGCATCTGCTCCGCACTGTTTTGCGTCGCGTTGCGCGTCGCTTCGGCTTGGTTCTCGGTCGCGTCGCGAACCGAATCAGCTTGCTGCTGAGTTGTGTCGCGAATCGCGTCAGCTTCGAGGTCGAAGGCCGATTCATCGCAGCCAACGAATGCGAGTGTGAGTGCTGCCAACATGGCGGTGCTAAGGAACTTCATTTTGAGTCTCCGTTTGGGGATGATCGCCCACGAACTATCGTGAGCACGTAGCCAGGTCAACGCAAAGTGCGTGCCATCGGTGGTGACGAGACCTTTAAATTAAAACTTGACACAGCACGAGCGTCACGAATCGAAGATGGCCTTGATTGAGCGGCAATTGCTGGGCCTTCGGCCCGATCGAACACGAACAGCACAACGTCAAAACTTACGCTTCGGGTCGAAAAACAAGGAGTTTTTGTGCTAGCGCCGCGAGAAGCTAGTGGCGGCTAATGGAACAGAGTGGTCGCGCAGCGACTACGCCACGCCGAGCTCCTGAATGCACTCAAAACGCCATATTGTGAATTTCAAAAATTTTGACATTTCCCCAGAAGTATTCCCCACCGAGGGAGTATAGACTGCGTTTTTCCGCAATATCAGCAATCGTTCATCAAGGTTTCCGCAGCGATGGTGAAGAATCAATCGCAATATACGGACGGCCCTCAACAATCTAAGCCGTCGACTTCGCGGGACCGTTTTAAGCGTTCCAGCCGCCGCCGTCGCAGGCTAGGTTTTGAATCACTTGAAGCGCGGCGTGTGCTGGCGTTATTTCTGGAAATCCCTGGTATCGATGGGGGAGCCGTCGGGGCGGGTTCGAAAGCAACCAGTATCAATGTCGCCGCGTTCGAATGGAATTTCCAACGGCCCGATCTGGCCAGCCCGCCGCTGGTCTCGAACCTGTCGTTCGTCAAAGACATCGACCAAGCCACGCCCGATCTCATCACCGACGCGCTGATCGGGCCGCTCTACGCCACGGGCACTAAATTGCGACTGTCGCGATTCCTGGAAGGCAAGAGTCAGGATGTGGTGACGTTTGGTTTGACCAACGCGCAATTGACCAGTTTCAACGCCGATGATTCGCTCACCGAAATTGGCTCGTTGAGCTTTAGCAAGATCGATTTCACCGAACAGCTCGAACTTGACGGCAATGGCGTGCCCGTACCTGGCGTGCAAACGGCTTCGTGGAATTTGTTGAATGGCTCGGTTTCCAAGAGTGCCATTGATACGCCCACCCAAACGATCACCGACCAAACGGTCTTGACCATTGGCGGCAAGGACTTGATCATCGACGATTTCGAATGGGACGCCAGCATTGACGTCCAAGCTGTCGGTGGCAAAATCCAAAAGGGTGTTGCCGATGGCCACGACTTCGTGATCACGCGGCCGGCGGACAAAGCGACCGCCGGAATCTTGGGCAGCGCCGCTGCGGGGACCGTGTTCAGCCAAATCAAGCTGACCGATCGGAAATTGGTTGGCTCGACCAATCAAGTCTTCTTGGAATGGACGCTGCATGATGCCTTCATTTCGTCGTTCCAAATCGAGGGGAATGGCGAAAGCGCACCGACGACGAAGTTTTCGCTGAACTACTCGAAGATTGACGTTAGTTTCACACCTTTCGACTCTAAAGGCAAAGCGCAGACGCCGTTGGTCACGAATTGGGACGAACTCACTGGGAAAGTGTCCGGCGCCGCTGATTTTGGCTCAACGATCAGTCCAGATACCGTCGATGGCGATGTCGCATTTTTTGGCGCTTCAGCCGTAGGATTTAAGGGTCAACTCGAGTACGAAGAGATCGATTGGTCAGCCTCAAATAATATCCAGCTAAATGGGTCTAACAACTTCGGCACCTTTGGTACGCTTCAGGTTACGGCCCCTGTCGGTCCATCAACCCCGGCGCTCATCAATGCGCTGGCTGGCTTTCGAACCTCAGACAATGTTACGATCAACGACCCCAATGCCCGCGATTTTTGGGAGCTTAACAACGCCTTCATCACGGGCTATCGCATCGACAGCAAGGGTGCCGGCGAGCCAATCGTCGTCTTTGACATTACGTTTGCCAAGGCAGCCAACAGGTATACCGAAGTCAATAACGGCATCACAACAATTACCAGTGCGGGGTACAATCAGCTCAACCAGACATCATTTAACCCAGCGCAATCAGCATCACCGGCAGTCTTGGATTTTGGTCAAAGCGTCGTCGATACCGATTTAGAGCTGCACATTGTCGAGAATGGTCAAACGTCCGAAATCTCGCTCAATGCGGTTGGCTGGGAAATTAACCGTGCGATCTCGTTTACTAGCGGCCCAAGCTTTGGAGAATTAGAGCTCGGACTTTTCCAAATCGCCGCTGCGCGTGGTCTGTACTCACCGGGATTTTTCTTGGCGACGGCTCGGGGGGACAAGATCGACCAAGTTTCCGTTCATCGCTACGAAACGATCAATACCAAGCGGGTCGAAAGTTACCGCTGGGAGTTGTCTGACGTCTTTTTCACGAACTACACCACCGAACTTTTGCCGGGCGCACAAGTCGAAACCAGTTTTGTCGATCTGCGGCCCAGCAAGATTGCATTAGTTTCCAATAAGGTTGACAGCGAGGGTAACTTACTGGGCACCGCAACCCGGGGTTATGACGACGTTTCGAAAGGTGGATTCAACTCAAATACGGGCACGCCGCCAAACGCGATCGGTAGCAAGCTTGGCCCAGCCGTTTTCCCTCGCGTCCGATTTGACGACGACAGCAACAACGAACTAATACTCGACCAAAACGCTTGGGGAGCCACGCTGTCGGTGAGCAACCCCAATTCAGCGGGCGTGCGGACGATCGGCAAGGCCGACGCGACCGACTTTCAGCTAGTGTCCGAAAGTCTCCCTTCCTTCGGGCTGTTCGAGAGGGTACTGAGCAGACTGCCCTTTGGAGAGGTGACTGTCTTCGCCGCACTGAACAACCAGGCGACCGGAGCAGAAGCAGATGAAGTTCAGTGGAAACTCGGAGGAAGTTTCGTTTCCGGTTATCGCTATTCCGATTCGGCCGGTTCGAGTCTGCCGACCAATGAATACCTTTTGGCCAGCCCACGGATCGAGCTGGCGACTTCAAAACTCTCTGTCCTGCAAACCAGAATAAACTGGAATCTAGGACCAGGCAGTGGCAGTCCTTCGCTTACCGGCAACTTCGGTGACTTCCAATTTCCAAGCAATCAAATCCCCGAAACGATCCTGGAGATCGTCGGTGGCAACAAAGTCAGCCAAGCAGCCGTGGCCAATTTTAACTGGCTGGCGACAAATTTCGTCGATCAGGAAGTCGGCACGCTCGCCGCTCCCACCCAGCTTGCCAAACGAGGCACCGCGACGCAACAGTCGTTTGATATCTCCGCCGAGCTGGGTTTCACAGCGCCAGGTTTCATCAACGCGGTAGCCAGTGGCGTCAAGTTGCCGGACCTCAAGATTGTCCAGCGACGAAACATTCCATTTGTCGGCGGCGATTCTCAATACCTTCCTTACCGCGAATGGATTTTGACGGACGCATTTATCGAGTCAATCAATACGGACGCCACCCAGTCGGATCCAGAGGGCACGGTGCGGCTGCGGCTCAACGCCGGCCGAATCACATCGCGATTTATCAAGTACGACGGTGCGCTGGGAACGCTTGGCAGTCTTGATGGCCCCGGCCCTAGCAGCGATAGCCCCAACGCCATCCCGCTGGCACCGCCGATTACGCTGCAGACCGATCCGGCCAATACGTCGTTCACGAACTTCGTCGACTTCATCACCCCACCAGTGTCGTTGGGCATCGGCAGTTCGCTGCAATCGAGCACGTCGATTAGAACCATTCCGCTGGCGTCGTTCTTTACCGACGAACAGGAGGCCCCGGCGACGCTGAAGTATTCTTTCTCGGTGCTGGGTGGTTCCGGTTTGTTCGATAGCACCTCGATCAATGCAGCGAATCAATTGGTGTTGGACTTCAAGGCCGGTCAATCGGGAATCGCTACGATTCGCGTCGACGCGATGGACTCGTTCGACTTGGTTGGCAGCGATACGTTCCAAGTTGCGGTCGATGTGGCGGTCGATTTCGGCGATGCGCCGGCACCGCTGCCAACGTTGTTGGCGAACAATGGTGCCGGCCACATCGCCATCGGTCCGCGATTGGGGTCCCTTCGTGATACCGAGGTCAACGGTCTGCCCAATGCCACGGCAACCGGCGACGGCGGCGACGAAGACGGCGTGATGTTCGGTAACTTGGCCACCAATTACACGCTGGCCGGTATCAATATCACGGTGGCCAATGCGGCTGCCGCCAAAGTCGATGCCTGGATCGATTTCAACCGCGACGGCGATTGGGACGACATCGGCGAAAAGATTCTTGACGACATCGCCGTCGTTGCGGGCCTGCAAACGCTGAACTACACCGTGCCCGCTGGACTTACCACCGGCAATACGATCGCTCGCGTGCGACTGAGCAG
The DNA here is from genome assembly GCA_041753075.1 of Pirellulaceae bacterium. Lineage (GTDB taxonomy): Bacteria > Planctomycetota > Planctomycetia > Pirellulales > Pirellulaceae > UBA6163. Next base: position 97,306 of record JBGSVE010000097.1, on the reverse strand, counting down.
CACCGGCGGCTTGGCCCCAACCGGTTTTGCCGTCGATGGCGAGGTCGAAGATTATGCGGTCGCGATTTCGGCGGCCGATTTGGTCGCACCGACGATAGCGACGGTGTTTGCGACCAACACCAACGCTTCGCCCGGTTTCATCGACGCGATCGATGGCGGTGGCATCGGTGCGGGCAGCGGGGTCGGTTATGCGCTGACCAGCGGCCAAGTCATTCCCAATGCTGGTATCAATCGGTTGGTCGTCCAGTTCAGCGAACCGATCGTCGGTTTCAACAGTTCAAACGTATCGCTGTTGGGCATCAACGTGGCCAGCTACAACTCGGTGATATCGTTGAGCTACGATGCGACGAATAATCGTGGGATCATCAACCTGTCGGTTCCGATTTTCAATGATCGGTTGCGTGTTCGCGTCACCGACATGGTCAAGGACTTTGCCGGTACGTCGCTCGATGGCGACGGCGTGGGCGGTGCCGGGGGCATGTTCGAGTTCGCGTTCAACATTTTGGTCGGCGATGCCAATCGCGATGGCAGCGTCAACGGTGCCGATTTGCCGCTGTTCGGAAGTTCGTTTAACACCAGCGCCGGTCAAGGCACCTACAATCCCGCAGCCGATTTTGGTGCCGATGGCAGCGTCAATGGTGGCGACCTGCCGCTGTTCGCCGCCAGGTTCAATCAATCGCTGCCCAGTTAGCCGCAAAGCGCGAGTTCAACTGCCTTGGCGGCGAGACGGATTCCCGTTTGGGTATCCGTCGGCGACGCGATTACGGTATAATCATGCTTCAAGTTGTCGCGGTTGCTTAAGCCTTTATGGTACCGGTCATGTCCGCTACTGCTACTCGTCTAACGCTGGCCGAATACGAAGCGCGCGAGCGACAAGCCTTCACCAAGAGCGAATACTTTCGCGGCGAAATGTTCGCCATGGCAGGTGGCTCACTCGAACACAGTTTGATCGCCACGAACTTTACGCGAGAAGCCGGTAACCAGCTCAAAGGCAAGCCTTGCGTGCCTTACAACAGCGACTTGCGGATCAAGGTCGAAGCCACGGGGCTATACACCTACCCCGATGCCTCGATCGTCTGCGGGCGGTCGCAGTTCGACGCCGATACCAAAGGCACGGTTGTCAATCCAGCCGTGTTGGTCGAAGTGCTGTCGGATTCAACCGAGACGTACGATCGCGGCAAGAAGGCAGCCCACTACCGGCAAATCGAGTCGCTGCGTGAGCTGATTCTGATCTCACAAACTGAACCACACATCGAAATATACAGCCGTCGTGACGATGCAACTTGGTCGTTTGTCGAGTATCGAGCGATCACCGAGGTGCTTACGATTGACTCAGTCGGTGTTTCGATACCGCTGAGTGAAATCTACCGCAATATTGTCTTTCCGGCTCCTGGTTCATCGCTTAAATAGAATGGCTGGATAAGTCTTTAAACGTTTCATGGCGAAGGAGAAAGGCATTGGATCGCGAAGAATTGAATCAATGGATCAGGCAAGGACCGATCCGCATAACGATGAACAGTGGCGATCGCATCGACATTGCGAATCGTGAAATGGTCACGGCCAGTTCGATGACGGCTGTCGTTCTGGTTCGTTGCGATGACGGCAATTATCACCATCACGTCTATCCGCTCGTCACGATGAGTAAGATCGAACAATTGGAACCGAGCGAAATTTGACCCACGCAACCACCACGACGAGTTACGACGACGTTCTGTATCCAAACTACGTTCATGCCCAAACGCACCCGGACCGACTGGCCACACTGGCCACGTTGTATGGCATGCAACCGACCGCCGTCGAACGGTCTCGCATCCTAGAACTCGCTTGTGGTCAGGGCGGAAACATCATTCCCCTGGCCGTCGCCTTTCCCGGCAGCCAATGCCTGGGGATCGATCTTTCGCCGCGCCAGATTGATAGTGGACAACAGCTTGTCAATTCGCTGGGCCTCACCAACATCGAGTTGCGAACCCAAAGCATCCTCGATTTTTCGGCTGAGAACGGCAAGTTTGATTACATCATTGCGCACGGAGTTTTTTCGTGGGTGCCTGAGGCCGTGCGAGACAAAATTTTGGCAATTTGCCGCGAACACCTTTCTCCCAACGGCGTCGCATTCGTCAGCTACAACACGTTCCCCGGTTGGCATCAACGTCGCATGATTCGCGACATGATGCGATTCCACACGAAAGGCTTCGCCGATCCGGCGAAACGGATCGAACAAGCAAAGGCGTTCTTGACCTTTATGACCAAAGCGGTGCCTGATGAGAGTGCCTACGGTCGATCATTGCACGAAGAATTTCGCTCGCTCTCGAATGTTGATGAGGCGTATTTGTTTCATGAACAATTGGAGGAGGTCAACGAGCCCAAGTACTTTCACGAGTTCGCTCACCAAGCGGCGAGTCACGGTTTGCAATATCTCAGCGAAGTTGAATTGTCGAACTTGCAATTCGAGCGTTATCCGCCGCAGGTTGCCGGTGTGCTCAAGAACATGGAAATCATCGAACGCGAGCAGTATCTTGACTTCTTGATGCGACGTACCTTTCGACAAACATTGCTCTGTCACCAAGAAGTCACACTCGATCGACAAGACCTCACCAGCGGCGTTGGCAAGCTGCGGGTCGCGTCCTGTTTATTGGCCAATCAAAAACCCGACGCAATTCTTTCCAACCAACCGCTTGTCGTTGATACACCTTCGGGCGCGAAGATTACGATCGGCGATGCGATGACCAAAACGGCATTCATGATTTTGACCAAGGCTTGGCCCAATTCGATTGCCATCTCGGATCTGCAGTCGCAGGTGCGAAAGGAGCTCGCCGGTGGCAAGGTGGTGGTACAAAGTCAGGATGAATATCAGCGCGACACGCAATCGCTGATCCACACGCTGACTCATGCGTTCATCGTCGGGGCGGTTGAATTGAGCACGATCGCACCAAGATTTGCGGCTGAAGTTTCGGCGACGCCGACGGCATGTCCGCTGGCGCGATTGCAGGCGGCCGCGGGCGGGCGGGTCACCAGTCGGCAACATCGATTGGTTGACCTCGACATGATTTCGTGCCATGTGCTTGGCCAACTTGATGGAGCAACGCCGCTGGATGTGGTGCTGAACCGGTTGGTTACGTTCGTCATCGACCAGAAGATCGCGTTGCAAAAAGACGGCAACGTGCTGTCGTCACCGGGTGAGATCAGGGAGTTGTTGGAACCGAAGCTAGGACCCAGTATCGAGATGCTGCGGCGTTGGGCGCTGCTGGTCGATTAGTTGGCGGGGATGAATTCGCGGGAACCCAAACGATTGGGACAATCGTTCTACAATGGCTGCGATTCTAAAAGGGAAGATGACGATGCGTACTATGATGCTGGTGATTGGCTGTGTATTCGGTGCGGTGACTTTTGCGCAAGAGTTTCGCAATGACAAAAACGCGATCGTCCGCGACCAGATCACGGCGGCGCGGCAATTAAGCGCCACCGCACGGGACAAGTCGCTGGCGAAGATTGCGCTGGAACAAACGACACGGAGTAATCCTGTTGAGGCATTGCATGCGCTGAGTCAAATGTCGAGTCCGAAATCGATGCGCGACGGTTTGTTGGCCATCCAGCTTGATCGTCACAGCGACTCGCCAAGCCGCAGTGGACGCTTTATGCCAAGCAAAGTGGACTTGACCGCCAAGTCAACTTCGCCCGGCGGCGCTCGTGGCGGCAATCCGCTGGCCAATTTTGGTCCGTTGATCGACTTGATTCAATCGACTGTCTCACCGGATGTCTGGCCAGATGCAGGCGGAGACAGCAGCATCATTGAGTATCCACAAGGCATTCGTGTGAATCCCGATGGCTTGGTCGGCGAAGTCACGGTCGCAAAGCCCGCCGATATGCTGGCCAATATCGATGTGATGCTCGGTACCGGCGACCACGATTGGCGTTTGGCCAGCGATCATCGCTGTGTTTCGCTGCGCCGGCTGTCGCTCGCTGTGCTGAAGGCTCGACTTGGTGGATTGCCAATTGATGAAGTGATGCGCAATGTCGGTGGCTTGAGCGACGTAAAGTATGTCGTGCTTGTTCCTGACAAGCAGGACGTGATCTTGGTCGGTGCGGTTGGCGGTGTCGAAAGGTCACAAGGTTGGTTGCGGGACCGCCAGACCGGCCGCGCAACCTTGCGGCTGGATTATTTTGCCACCGCTGCGGCTTCGATTTTTTCTGGCCAAACGTTTGGTTGCACGATCGAAGTATCACCGCAGGCACTAGCCAGCGCGGCCTCGGTATCCGACCAAGTCCGCAGCGGCGACGTGCCGATCGGATTAGCCGCCGAAGCACTCAGCAACGCGATCGGCAAACAACAAGTGATCGTCTTCGGAACCGCTGGCGATTCGCCGCTGGGACACTTACTGGTCCACGCCGATCGCCACATGAAACAACTCGCATTTGGCATTCATCCGTTGCCCACGGGCCGGCGAAATTATCTTGACCAGGTGACTCGCCACATCCGCGAAGGAGTGCCTGACGGGAATTTGCTGCGTCTATGGTTTACCGGATCGCCAATCGCGGTGCGGTCGGATGATCAGCATCACGTGTTTGAGCTAGCGGGGAGACCGCTGAAGCTATCAAGTGAAACCAAACTTGCGGCTGCTGATGGAAGCCGCTTGGCGAGCGACGAGGATGTTCGCATCACTGAGTTTGTCGATGAATTCAATTTGCACTTTGACGAGATCGCTGAGCTGCACCCGGTTTATAGTGCGCTAGAGTCAGTGTACGAGGCGGCGGCGCTGGCCGAACTGCTGCGCCGCAGCGATGCCGCCGAGTGGATGCCGAGCATTGTCGCACCGTTATTATTGGATGATCCAGCGCAGGGGCAATTTCCCGTTCCCCGGTCCGTCGATTCGATTGCGATGTTGCACCGCGTCAATCAAGGCAAACAGCGGCACGCGGTCGTCGTTGCCAGTGGTGGCGTTGTCGTTAGCACCGCTAGTACGGTGGAGAAGACGTTTCGTTCGTACCCGCCGCTGCGTTCGTTGACGACAAAATACCAAGTCCCAGCGAATCACCCGGACGAAATTTGGTGGTGGAACGCCAAGTAATCGATACTCATTCGGCACCGACGCGCAGCAGTTTGAGTGACTTGTCCGCCACATCGATCTCGAACTTGAAGTTGCCCAGAAAACTCATACCCAGCAGCGGTTCGGCGTTGGTCGCGACCGCGTCAAGGACGGCAGCTTGGACGTTCTCGGCCTCGAATTGTCCAATGCGGACTTTGGCCAACGTCACGGCGCGACCGGGAATCTCGCGACCATCGGCCAAAACCAATCGCAGCACCGGAGCGTCGGCTGGAATCGTGACGCCTAACTCGGCCGCAGTTGAGGCAGGTAGGCTGACGATCGTGGCACCGCTATCGACAATCATTCGAGTTGATTTTTCGCCAACGACGACATTGACGTACAACGACCCGCTGGAGACATCTAGCGCAATCGATTCGCTAAAAATCTCCTGCTCGATTTGCTGCAAGCGTCGTTCGACGCTGAACAAAATGGCGTCCGCCGAGGCGATGTCCGGTGTTTCAAAGTTCGCGTGATAGACTCGCAGCGCAACTTTGACCGGATCGTCTTGAAGTTTTTGTTCAAGCTGCTCTTTGACCACGTTGAAATTACGTCGCAGGCCCAGCACCGTTTCGGCATATTCGGCCTCGGCATCGTTGACGGCTTTGCGATCAAGGGCCAACTTCGCCTGCAAGCGTTCATGTTCGCCCTGGTAAAGTTTTAGTTTGCTAACGTTGGCGTTAATCATGCCGACGAGTTGGTTATTGGTCGACGCGTCGAGCAGCGGCCGCGCCAATCGTGTGTTCAGATCAATGTTCTGTCGCGTCAGCAATTCGGCTTGGTGTGAAAGTAACGAGATTTGCGCGGCGGTTTGTTTCCAGGTATCGTTCACCATCTTGAGCGATCGCCGCGAACGTGCCAGCGTGGTCATTCCGCGAGAAACGTCAGCGGTCAAATTCGTGGCAATCGTCTTGCCGCTGCGTCGCAAACCGGCGTCAGCAAAAATCTTGTCCGCCTTAGCAACAACGTCATCGCCGAATTTTGCCGCGGGCTTTGATTCTTGGCCAAAAACCGGAATGAGCATTAGCAACGTTAAAACGATGCAGGGCAAAGTGCGATACATGGTTTGCCGTTGGGAAAAGGCGCCAGGCTGGATTGATGCAAGACCCATTGTACTGAAAACCTTGGCCGACTAGCACATGCGTTTACGCAAAAGCGATTTGAAGGGACAACGCGGTCGAAGATTGATGAATTCAGGCACTGGAAATTGGCGAAAACTGTACCCTGCTGTTGCGTCTCGCTACACCACGGCCCATGGCTTTCGTTACCACTACCTCGACCAGACCATGAGCTCATCTGCACCAGTGGTGCTTTGCGTTCACGGTAATCCGACGTGGAGTTTTTTCTATCGCGCAGTAGTCAATCGTTTTACAGCGACGCATCGCATAGTCGCCGTGGATCATCTTGGCTGCGGGCTGAGTGAAAAGCCGCCACGGAATCGTTTTACCTATTCGCTGGCCAATCATCGAGACAACCTGATCCAGCTTGTCGATGAACTGGACCTGCGCAACGTGACGCTGCTTGCTCACGATTGGGGCGGCGCGATTGGCTTGGCGACGGCAATCGCGCGAGTCGATCGTATGTCGGGGATTGTGTTGATGAACACGGCTGCCTTTCCCCCGCCGTATGTGCCTTGGCGAATTGGCGTCCTGCGAACGCCGTGGCTCGGGCCGGCGGCAATTCGAGGTCTCAATGCGTTTGCGGCACCGGCGCTACGCATGGCGATGGACCGCCAGCAGCTTGATCGCGTTGTCGCTGACGGTTTGATTTATCCATATCGCAGTTGGGCAGATCGCGTGGGCGTCGATGGTTTTGTGCGCGACATTCCACTGACGCGGCGGCATCCGACATTCGCGGTATTGGAACAACTTGAACAAGACTTGTGTCGGCTCAATCATTTGCCCAGGAAGCTGATTTGGGGAATGAAAGATTGGTGCTTTCGAGAAGAATGCCTCGATCGTTTCCGTCAACATTGGCCTGATGCATCGGTCACCAAGCTGGCGAACGTCGGTCATTATGTGATCGAAGATGACCCCGAGGCAACATTGAACGAGATCGCGGAGTTTTTGTATCGTGAGCAAGCCTGACGATTGCGCGGTGATGTTGGCGTGCTGCTGGGAAGTGATGGCTCCGAAGCTGGGCAATGTTCATCCTGACGCAGCGTTTAAGGATTGTGACTACCACGCATTCCTCGCTGCCGCCGCCGTTGTCGCTCCCATTCTGTCGAGCCAAGATTGGGCGTTGACGATTGGCGATCGCGTGTTGGCGAGCGTTCGTGCGACGAAGCAGGTGACCAGGGCAAATGTCAACCTCGGCATCATTTTATTAATCGCACCGCTAGGTTTGGTGCGACCTGGCCTGGCGATGGACGCGGTGCTCGGCGCGATCAATGCCGGCGATGGCCAAAAAGTGTTTGAGGCAATTCGACTGGCATCACCTGGTGGAATGGACCAGCCATCGGTGCGGACCGTGGATGATGTTCGGCAAGTTCAACGGTCTCCGATTGATTTAATTGCCGCGATGCAACAGGCCGCCGACCGCGATCGAATTGCTCGACAATACGCGACCGATTTTCGCGATTTTTTTGACAACGTTTTGCCGATCGTCGCTGCCGAACTACCGCCTGGCAAAGCATTACGACAACGAGACAGCGTGCCGGTCGATGCGATTGTTCGTGCCCAACTTCGCTTGCTGGCCGCTGAACCGGACTCGTTGATCGCGCGAAAATGTGGTGCGGCGATCGCGGCAGAAGCTCAGCGACGAGCTAAAGATTGTTTGGAAAATGACTCTGCCCAGGCGCGAGCCGATTTTGATCGCTGGCTTCGCGCCGACGGAAATCGCCGCAATCCCGGCACGACGGCAGACCTGATCGCGGCAGCGCTGTATTGGTTGTTACACGTCGATGTGATGTAAGATATTGATTCGGCTACGTTGGGGACCAACGTGCCACAATCGCCCACCTTTTTGCCGCTGGAACCTGTAATGAATCGCAGCCTGCTTTTGCTGCTCCTGTCGTTTGCGCCTTCGGTTGCAAACGCTCAAGAAGCCGCACCGCGTCCGAACATTTTGTTTTTGTTCGCTGACGATTGGGGACGACACGCCAGCGCCTACGCCAAGATCGATGGCCCCGGCACGGTCAACGACATCATTCAAACCCCGAATTTCGATCGTTTGGCCAGCGAAGGCGTATTGTTTCGGTCCGCGTTCGTTTCGGCACCCAGTTGCACGCCGTGTCGCAGTTCATTGTTCTCGGGTCAACACTTTTGGCGTACCGGTCGTGGTTCGATCTTGCTTGGTGCCATTTGGGATTTTTCTAATCCATCGTTCGCGATGATGCTGCAAGAGTCGGGTTATCACTTGGGTGTTACCTATAAAGCGTGGGCCCCCGGTACGCCAAATAACGGACCGATCGGTGGCACCGAAAACGCTTACAACGGCGGCATCCAGTTCAATCAGTTTTCTCAAACCGTCACGAGGCGAGTAGCGGATGGAGATTCGATCGAAACCGCCAAGCAAGCGGTGCTCGCCGGCGCGACCAAGAACTTCGATGACTTTCTTGCCAAGCGTCCCGCCGATACGCCGTTTTGTTATTGGTTTGGTCCCACGAATGTGCACCGCAAATGGACCAGCGGTAGCGGCAAGGCATTGTGGGGAATCGACCCCGATGAGTTGGAAGGCAAGATGCCGCCGTTTCTCGCTGACGTTCCCGAGGTCCGCGAAGACTTGGCGGATTACTTTGGCGAGGCCCAAGCGTTCGACGCTGCAATTGGCAAACTGATCGAGCGTTTAAGAGAAACCGGTGAGCTGGAAAACACAATCATTGTGGCCAGCGGTGATCACGGTGCGCCAGGGTTTCCGCATGGCAAATGCAACCTTTACGATTTCGGTACGCAGGTTCCGCTGGCGATTCGTTGGGGCAAGGCCACCGGCGGACGCGTTGTTGATGACTTGGTCAGTCTGACTGATTTGGCCCCAACCTTTTTAGAAGCCGCTGGACTACCAATTCCCGGTGTGATGACCGGCCACAGCTTGGTCAAGTTGCTGCAGTCAGATCAGTCGGGCCAAGTCGAAGCGGCGCGAACGGCGATATATACCGGACGCGAGCGGCATGTCGATCGCGCGCGAGCTGATTACATGCCGTATCCCCAACGCGCCATTCGCACCCACGATCATCTTTACATCATCAATTTCAAACCTGATCGTTGGCCGTTGGGTGATCCGTACGGTATCGAAGAGGGCGTCAAGTTCGCGCCGGAGTTGCTTGCGAATGACACCTTCAAAACGTTACCCGACGAGGATGCGGGTCCGGCCAAGGCATGGCTGGTTGGTCAAATCGACGATCCCAAATGGAAGTCGCTGTTTGAACATGCTTATGGTAAGCGTCCGCGCGAAGAGCTATTTGATTTGAAAGCCGATCCACATCAAATGCACAACTTAGCCGCCGATCCACAGTACGAATCGATTCGTGCAGAGTTGAATGCGAAATTGATCGACGAATTAACGCGCACCGGCGATCCACGATTGGTCGACGATGGCAAGTTTTTTGAGACACCGCCGATGTCAGGTCCAGCCCGCTAGGAATGGCAACTAGAACAGGTTCGCAGGCTCAGCTTTATTCATTTTGCGAATCGCGACCCAGCCCGCGAACATGCACATCAGCGCTGACAATGCCGCGACGATCACAATTCGTAGCGACGTCATTTCAATCGTGATTCCAGCAAGCCGCGAAGTGATCCAGTAGAGCCCAAACGAAGCCAATAGTGCCGGTAGGAACGCAGCGCTGGCCAGCATCGCGGCTTGGCCCAGCAGCACCCTGGCCAGATACGCATTTGAATAGCCAATTGCTTTGAGCGTTGCATATTCGGGCAAGCGGGCAATCACATCCGACGCCAACACCATGTAACAAATCACTCCACCGACGATCACCGCAAGCACGACTCCGACACCAAAGATCACGCCGACCGGCGTCCGCACATACCAATGCCAACGTTCCGCCGCGATCGCTTGATCGAGCGTCAACACCTCCGCCGACGATTGGGCTCCACCGAGTTGACGCAGGCGTCTCTGAATCGACTTCGCGGCGGTCTCGGGATCAGCGTCTTGGTCAAGTCGCACGACCAACAGCGAAACGCGACGATCGTTTGGGCCCAGCGTCAATCGATCGGGCGCGATCCGGTTAAAGCCCGCTTGGCCAAGTAGGATCGCTCCGTTTGCGGCCAATCCGGTGCCCATCCGGAACGTGCCCGCGATCACAATTTTTTTGCCAGTGACTTCGGTTTGATTGCCAACATCAGGTTGGCCAAACCGCTCGCCGTTGCGTGGTCCAAAATCAGCTCGCGTCGCGTCGTCGACGAGCGCATACTCGTCTCGATAAAGCAGCTTGCCAAGCCGCCCGAGTTCGGGCAAACGGATCGCTGAGAAGTCGGGGTCGATGCCCATCATCGCGACGGCGCGAAATTCGCCCGACTCGGGATTGCGCCACCGCGTCACACCGAGGTCCAATGTGCGGACTTGGCGGACGCCAGGCAATGATGAAACGATGTGCCTGAGATTGGCCGAAATCGATCGTGGGTCGTAGGCATGCAAATACTCCGGCGAACGAATCACGAGATCACCGTCCAGCCGCGAGTAGACGTTTGTCGCCGTCGCACCGACGGCGCCCATGAAGCCAAGCTGCATGAAAATCAGCAGAATCGCGAACCCGATTCCAATTGCCGACACAATCGTCCGCGACGGTCGGTCGGCAAGATTCTTTATCGCCAGCGAAGTCCGTTTCATGGTTTCTGTTTACTTGACGAAGCACTAACAATCAATCTTCAATTCGTTTGGACTTACCTTGGTCGCCACCCATGTCGTAGGTCATTGCCGTCGGTTGGCCTTCATCATCCAAGTCAAACGTGATCGTCGCCGCAGTGAAGCGGACGCCGAATTCGGTCATCGACCGGGCAACCATTTCCAGGTCACGGCCGGCTTTGACCAAATACAAATGGCGACCTTTGCGTTTGATACGATTGCCGCCGTCATACTTGCCAACGTAACGGTCCAGCTCGGCGCTGGAAAGTTGTTCGACTGCGGGATCGTAGGGCGTTGTCGGCGGCAAGTGCGGGTGTTCATCAAGTTTGCGAACCCAGATGTTGCGATAACGGACTGGGTTGCCGTGATCTTGCAACGACAACGGCAGCGCCTCGGGCCCGGCTTCGTAGGGCATGTGTTGCAACCACGATGTCGGCCCGAGCGATGACACATTGTCTTGAACCAGCACGCCGTTATGCAGCACCGTTAATGTTGCGGGCGATAACAAAACGCCATCGCCGCCGAACCGTGGACGATGAAAAATGATGTCATACGATTGCCACTCTCCAGGCTTACGACTGGCGTTGACCAACGGCGGATATTGGCCGTACAGCGCCGATGCTTGGCCATCGGCGTAGGTTCGATTGTCATAACTATCAAGCACCTGGACCTCGAAGTTGCCCATCAAAAACACGCCGCTGTTACCTCGGCCTTGGCTTTTGCCTTCGACCTTTTCGGGTGCCGCCCACTCGACGTGCAATTGCACATCGCCGAACGCCTGGCGCGTGAACACATAACCGCTGCCGGGAACTGATTCCATCACGCCATCGCGAACGATCCATTTGGCTTCCTCGCCTTCGGCGTTGCGCCACTGCGACAAATCCGAGCCATCAAACAGGACAATCGCGTCGCTGGGCGGTGCAACCGGTAGCGCCGCCTCGCCTGGTGTGACGACGGTGGGAGCCGGACGGTTCCAGTCATGCGCGCGCCAGCCGGTGGGCAATTGGCCGCGCGCGGTCGAGGCCGTCAGAACCAGAACAAGCAACAAACAGCAACAATTTCGGTACATGGATATCGGTTCACTGGGGAAAAAGGAGGGCGTGCGGTGGGAACGATTGCAGCAAATGGTATGGTAACTGAAGCCATTACCCGCACGAAGCACAGTCGGCGAAATCGATTAATTTCTCCTCAAACGCTTCTCCGTGCGCCCTGGGAGGTAGGATTTCCTGCCCAATTGAGCACCCAACCGCTGCCTCACCGATGCGAGTGACATTATGAAAGTCGAATTTGATGACGATTCTCCCCTGGATCGTTTCCAACAAATCATTCGCGCCGGCAAAATCGGCAGCGTGGTCGTGATTGGCGTTGCCAGCGCTCTGGGGATCTTGGCGTGGGTCTTTTTGTTTTGTCGCATCGATGTGCCCAGCGCGCACATCGCGGTGCTGACCAAAAAAACCGGCGCGGACATTACCAACGATGTCGAGTTGGTTCCCGAAAGCCAATTTGGCGAGTTCAAGGGTTTGCAGGGAAAGGTGTTGCCCGAAGGTCGCTACTTCTACAACCCATGGAATTGGGAATGGGAAGTTGTGCCTCAAGTCGAAGTGCCCGAGAACAAACTTGGCGTCCGCATTCGTCTGCACGGCGATGACCTGGGCTATGGAAACCTGATCGCCGAAACCACTGAAAGCAAAGGCATTCAAGCCGACGTGCTTCGCCCGGGACGCTATCCGCTGAACGCAATTGTTTATGAAGCTGGCCAGAAACCAAAGATCAATCGCGCGACCTACGCCGAGTTCGTCGAACTGCACGACCCCGTCGAAATTCCGGCGGGCTTCAAGGGCGTGGTGACCTTGTTGTCAGCACCGATGCCGACGAACCCCAACATGTTGATTGTCGAAACAGGTCGCCGTGGTGTTCAAAAGTTAACGCTTGATCCGGGTGTTTACTACATCAACCCTTACGTCGAACGAATCAACCTTGTCGATTGCCGCAGCCAACGATTCAACCTGGATACCGGCGGTGAAATGGGTTTCCCCAGTCGTGACGGTTTCTTCGTGATGCTCGATGGTCGGATCGAATTTCGCGTTGCACCCGATCGCGCCGCCGAAGTCTTTGTGACTTACAACGACACGACAAACGACAACGGTCGCGATGCCCGAGTTGAAGAAGAGATCATCCAAAAGATCATTCTGCCCAATGCGCGATCGTTCTGTCGCCTCAAGGGCAGCAACCATTCAGGCCGCGAATTCATTCTTGGCGAAAAGCGATTGGAGTTTCAACAAGACTTCCAAAAGACGCTCGAAGAAACCTGTCGCAGCCAAGGCATCGAAATCGTTCAAGCACTAATCACTCGCATCGCACCGCCGCAGCAGATTGCGTTGCCGGTTCGCGAACGTCAAATTGCGGCGCAACAAGCCGAACAATATGTCAAGCAGATCGAACAGCAAGCCAGCGAGAAAGAGTTGAAGATCGAACAGGAGATGGTCAAACGAAAGGAAGCGCTCGTCGAAGTTGAACGCGAAGTTATCAAGGTGACAACCGAGGCGATGCGGTTGCAAGAAGTCGCGGTTATCGGTGCGAACCAACGTAAGAAAGTCGCCGAGGTCGAGCTTGTCGCCGCCGCGGACCAAGCCGAAGCCATCGTGTCGTTGGGCAAAGCCGATGCCCAGACGATCGAGTTCGAAAACGAAGCCGAAGCGGCCGGCTGGACGCAAGCGGTCGCGGCCTACGATGGCGATGGCAACGGCTATGCACGGTGGGTGCTATTGCGCAAGCTGGCCCCCTCGTTCCGCCAAATGATGGTCAACACGGCGGACAGTCCGCTGATGCAGATCTTTGAAGAGTTCAACAACATGGAACCATCCACAAAGTCGCCCACAATGCCGGCGACGACCGTTCCTCAAATTGCCGCTGACCAGGACTTGGTGAAATAATCATGTCGATTCAACCTCAGAAAACAGTCGCCAGTCTGGCCGTCTCCGCAGTGATGATTGCGGTGCTCGCTTATGGTGCATTCGATTGGTATTTCTGCCGCGTCTACGTGCCCGAGGGCTACAGTTTGCAATTGCGTTACAAAGGTCCGCTGCTGTTGTCCGCGGTCGAACCGCCGCCGGGACGGTTGGCTGAAGAGGGCCAAGTCGGCGTGATGCGCGAGATGAAAGGGCCCGGACGCCACTTCTACAACCCGATCTACTGGGAACGAACGATTGTGCCGGATGTGGTTGTGATGCCGGGAGAAATCGGCATCGTGACCAGCAAGGTTGGCGATGCGTTGCCGCCGGGCGAGTTTCTTGTTGACGGTGATTTGCAAGGTGAATCGAGCGTCAAGAACCAAGGCATATTGCGGAAAGTCTTTGGCCCCGGTCGTTACCGCGCCAATCCGTATGCTTACCAATTCAAGATCGTCGGTACCGAACGAACGAACAGCGGTTCACAAGAAAAAATCTGCGGTTGGGTCGAGATTCCGACGGGCTACGTGGGCGTCGTGACGATGCAAGCGAGCAACCCGACGTTGGGCGTTGCGGCAGGTATTCAAGACAAGGTGCTGCCGCCCGGTTTGTATCCGGTGAACCCCAAGGAACAACAGATCGACGTCATCAATATCGGCTATCGCGAAACCAGTATTCAAACGGTCCAGCAAACCGATGCCAAGGGCAAGCCGATGGTGGACATCGAAGGTGAACCGATTCCCGTGGTGGGAACCGGGATCAATTTCCCCAGCAACGACGGCTTTGATATCCAACTCGACTTCTCCGCGATTTGGGGCGTGATGCCGGAAGACGCCGCCGAAGTCGTCCGCACGTTCGGCAACATCGACGCGGTTGATTCCAAAGTCATCGAGCCACAATCCGAAAGCATTTGTCGCAACAGCGGATCAAAGATGGGCGCGATCGAGTTGCTTGTTGGCGACCAACGCGAAGCGTTCCAGGCGGGCGTCAGCAGCGATTTCAAAGAGGTGCTCGCGGACAAACGTATCACTCTTTTGTACGGCTTGGTGCGGCATATCTACATCCCCGCCGACGTTCGCGAACCGATTCAAAAAGGTTACGTCTCCGATGAATTGAAATTGACTCGCGACGAAGAATCCAAGACCGCGCGAATCGAAGCGAACCTGCGCGAAGCCGAAAAGAAAGTCGACCTCGAGGCCGAACGTGTTCGCGTTGATACCGATCGTATGCGATCATCGGTGCTGGCCGAGGGCGAGCGGAAGGCACGCGAGATCGGTGCCGAGACCGAACAATTGATTGCCAAGATCGACCGCGAAACCGCCGAATTGAACGCTAAGAAAACGGTGATGCTCGGTCGCGCCAACTCCGAAGCCAAACGTTTGCAGGCCGAAGCCACGTCAGGAAAATTTGTCTTGGCCGCCAAAGCATTCGGCTCGACCGAAGCGTACAACAAATGGGAATTTGCCGAGCAGTTGCCCGAGAACCTGGACCTGAAACTGTTCTACGCAGGCCAAGGAACTCTGTGGACGGACTTGAAGAACATCACGCCGACGCTTCCAATCGTGGAATAGCACGATGAAGGTTCTGGTTGTTGATGATGAACCGGTGGCGCGATACGCGATGGTCAAAGCGCTGCGTGGTGACGGCCGCGTCATGCTCGAAGCGGCTAACGGCGACGAGGCGATTGTTTGCATCAAAGACCAGGCACCGCATCTGGTGTTCTTGGATTTGAACATGCCAAAGAAAGATGGCATGGCGGTGTTGGCTGAGTTGTCTGGCGGCAGTGAGGTGATGCCTGAGATCATTGTCGTGACGGCCAACGACACGATTCAAAACGCCGTCGAAGCGGTACGCCGCGGAGCGACCGACTTTATCTCCAAGCCATACGACATCGATCACTTGCGTTCGATCGTCGCGCGAACCGAAAAACGAGTACACTTGGAAAATCGCGTGGCTACGTTGCAAGCCGACTTGGCTGACGCCGGTGCCAGCGGTTCAATGATCGGAACCAGCGCCGCGATGCGACGTTTGTTTGACCAGATTACGCGCGCGGCGCGAGTTCACTTGCCGGTGTTGGTTCGCGGCGAAAGCGGCACGGGTAAAGAATTGGTCGCCCGCCAATTGCACGACCAAGGTGATCGCTCCAAGCGTCCCTTCGTCGCCGTCAATACCGCCGCGATTTCCGCGTCGCTGATCGAAAGCGAATTGTTTGGACACGTCAAAGGTGCGTTTACCGGTGCCGAACAAGCTCGCGAAGGTGTGTTTCGCCAAGCCAACGGCGGCACGTTGTTTCTTGACGAGATCGGTGACATGCCGACATCGGTGCAAACGCGGCTGTTGCGCGTGTTACAAGAAGGAATCGTGCAACCCGTCGGAACCGAAACGGGAATCAAGGTCGATGTTCGCGTCGTCAGCGCGACGCATCAAGATCTCGAATCCGCGATTGAAGAAAAATTGTTTCGCCAAGATTTGTATTATCGACTGCGCGGAATTGAATTGGTGATTCCGCCGCTACGTTGTCGCCAGGAAGACATTTTGTTGCTGGCGAAGCGGTTTGTTGGCGATGAGCGCCAATTTGATGCTCGCGCCGTTGCGGCGCTGGTGTCGCATCCTTGGCCCGGCAACGTTCGCGAATTAAAACAACGCGTCGAATCGGCAGCAGCGATGGCACAGTCCAAAACCATCACGGCCTGCGATCTCGGACTACAATCCGCCGAGCCAGCCGAAACGGCAAACGGATTTGATGCGTACTTGCAAATGCCGTTGTCGGTCGGTCGCGAACGAGTTTGTGAAGATTATGAACGGTTGGCGATCGAGCGAGCGCTGCGAGATTGCGATGGCAATGTCAGTGCTGCCGCGAGACAATTAGGGATTCATCGGCAAAGCCTGCAACAGAAAATTGCCAAGCTGCGATAGTGTTTCGAATGCGAGTGGTTCCACACACAAGGGAAATGAAGATGGAAAGCGATAAACAAAACACAGGTTCACCGATTCCCGCGGCTTATGCCCAGACGATTGGTCCGAGCGCAGACGCAAATGCCGGTTCAATGGTATCGAGCGCGACGCGGCCGCTGCGCTGGTGGCCGGCGGCAATTTTATTGGTTGTGATGCTTGGAATTCACTATCTGCCGGGGCTTTGGGAATCGCCGAGCCTGCCGATCTTGATGAGCGGGTTCATGGGCCCCGCCGCGATCGGCTTGCTGGTCTTCGTGTGGTGGTTGGCGGCCAGCCGCGCGACCTGGAAAGAAAAACTGTTTGGCACGATTGGATTCGTTGCGATCGCAGCGGTCGGAATCGCTCTGACCCACTTTTCAATGAAGGGTTTGGGGATCATCGGCTCGGTGTTGCCGACGGGGATCGCGGCGTTTGCAATCGGATTGATCGTGTGCGCCCGAAATGCGAAGTGGCGAGTGCCGGTGGCGTTGACGCTGGCGGCGCTCAGCTTCGGCGCATGGAATATGGTTCGATCCGATGGCGTAACCGGTCGCTTTGAGTCGGAATTGGCGGGACGCTGGACGCCCACGCCGGAGGATATTTACCTCAAAGATTTAGCCAATCGCAAATCGATAACGGACGGCGATAAACAAGCTTCTGCACCGGAGATCACCTTGGCGTCGTCGGCTTGGCCTGGGTTTCGTGGGCCCGAGCGCGACGGTGTGCTGCCAGGTGTTACGCTTGCCGAAGATTGGCAAACCGCACCGCCGAAAAAGGTGTGGTCAACGAAGATCGGTCCTGGATGGTCGTCGTTCAGTGTTGCCGGAGATCGATTGTTCACACAAGAACAACGCGGCGACGACGAGGCCGTGGTTTGTCTTGACGCGAACACCGGACGCATTGTTTGGGATTACGTTTATCCGAGCCGATTTTGGGAAGCGGTAGCCGGTGCCGGACCACGGGCAACCCCAACAATCGCGGATGAAGGATTGTTCGCGCTCGGTGCCGAAGGCGTATTGGTGTGCCTGGACCCCGTCACAGGAACCGAGCGCTGGAAACATGATCTCAAGGTCGACGCCGATCGCCAGCCGCCGCAATGGGGTTTTGCCGCGTCGCCATTGGTCACGGATGAATTGGTGATCGTTCACGCGGGCGGCAAGGGTGACAAAGGCGTGTTTGCATATCAAGCGGCAACGGGTGATTTGAAATGGTCCGTCGCTTCAGGTGACCACAGCTACAGCTCGGCTCAATTGGCGACGATCGATTCGGTGCCTGGGTTGTTAATGATGACAAACGCTGGATTGCAATTCTTAAACGTCAGCGATGGCCAAACGATTTGGGAAAGTCCTTGGCCGGTGGATAACTATCGCGCCATCCAGCCGCTCGTCGTTGGCAATTCGATCTTCATCGCGACCAGTCTTGGCTTGGGCACTCGAAAGATTACGGTAACGCGAAATGAGGATTCAAATTGGAACGTTGTTGAGGACTGGACATCGCTCGAAATGAAACCTGACTTCAACGATTTCGTTTACTTCCAGGACCACATTTACGGATTCGACGGCAGCATCTTCGCCTGCATCGACGCCGAAACCGGCACGCGGCAATGGAAGCGCGGACGTTATGGCAACGGCCAAGTATTGTTGTTGGCCCAGTCGGGCCAATTGCTCGTTGTCACGGAGAAGGGTGAGATTGCGCTCGTTCACGCCACGCCGGACAAGTTTGACGAGGTGAGCAAGTTCACCGCGATCGAAGGCAAGACATGGAATCACCCGGTCTTGGTTGATGGTCATCTATACGTTCGCAACGCCGCCGAAATCGCACGGTACGATGTGACAACGACGACTCCATAATTGGTAGAACGGTTGTCACCAACCGTTTCGGAACGCCCAAACGGTTGGGGACAACCGTTCTACCAATCGCCTCAACGATTCCAACGCATTTTGGCCAGCGCCATGCCCATGCCGCAGGTGCCGGTGATGCCGGCGAGCATCAAACCGGCACCAATGAACGCGGAGAGTCCGATGAAGGCTGGGTGAACAAAAAAGCCAAGTGCGGCACCTAGCAGTGTCAAAAAACCGGCGAAGATTCGCACCTGTCGCTCCAGCGATACGGCCTTCTTGCCTCGCGTCACCGGCAGTCCAGCTTGTTCCCAAGCGACGGTTCCGCCGTCGACGTTGACGACATTCGCAACATCCGACTCGATGAATTTCTGCATTGCCTTGGGCGAGCGATTACCACCCTGGCAAATCAGATAAATCGGTTCACCCGATTGACCGCGATGTGCCGCAGCGATCAAGTGCATCAAGCGGAAAGTTCGTCGCGCCTTCGGCGTGCAATTCACGAAACTCGATTGGCGTGCGAACGTCAATCAAGTCAATCGATCCGCTGCGCCGTCTGTCCGCCAACTGTTTCACGTCAATCGTTTGCATTTGATTGCTTGCGAAAATGGGTTGCTGTGTTCTACGGCGCGCCGCCGACGCATCTTAACGACGTGGAGCGTCGTAGAACACTCTAAAAGCAATTCTGCTCTGTCTCAGAACATCCCTCCGCCACCTTGCGGCGCTTGGGGAGTCGTGGGCGCACCGCCGGGGATGCGATAGGGACGTTTGAAGTTGTCTTCGAGCTTGAGCAGAGAAATCATTTGACGACAACCTTCTTGTAACACTTGAGTGATCCGTTCTAAATCTTCCTTGGAAATTGCCTGCTCTCGTCCTGATTGGCCGGTACCACCGCCGCCATACCCGCCCATCATATTGTTTCCAGACGAGCCACCATAAAGTGGTGTCGCAACCAATCGTGGCGGGCACTTTGAATAGACCTGGACGCCGATGATTTGGATCGTTTTGTCTTCGGTCTCGTTGACAATCCTCAGCATGTCGCGGCTGGTTTCGCTTGCGATTGCTTCAACACGACTTAGCCAATTTGCGATATGTACCCAGAGCTCAGCTTTTGGCTGACGCTGGTCAAAATCGGATTCAGCCAGACGCTGGACAAGAAGCTGTTGGATCGCGGCCAATTCGTCGTCGCCTGGCGTGGGCAGTGCGTCAGTTATCGTATCGATGTTCATGAACCGTTCGTTGCGCGCTTGGTCCTGGAACAGTTGATGCAAAACATGCAGCGGGTCACGTTCGCTCTCGGGAAGCGTTTCCCAATAGGGCAACCAACAACCGTTGCGGACATGGCCTAGGAATTGAGGATAAAACAGTTGCGTATCGCGCTGGATGATGTCGGTTGGCATGCTCTTCACACTTTCCCATTGCGCCTTCGCCATGGTCTTCAGCGGCATCGGCATATCAGCGTAGGGAATCTTTGCGTTCAAGGCGATCGCCATCGCGAGCTCATTTGTTGTTTCTGAATCGTTAACCTGCCCACTGACGTCTGGTTTCTTAGCTTGAGCATCAAGCAGGCCAACACACAATCGCTCGAGCGTGGGACGATTTGGGTTTTTGTCCATCCAATACCAGTCCTTCGGAAACCAGTTGTCAAATTGGATTCGCAGAACGGTTTGGCAAGCAACACGGCTGTTGACATTGCCCTGCTCGATTTCGTCGACCAGACAATCGAAGCCTACATCGGGCATTAGATGCGGGTATTGATTTGTAAACATATTCATCCACTTTGGCGATGCTTCGCGACCGCCATCGTCGATCACCCAGCCGCCCCACATGCGAGCGCGAGTCAGCATCGCCTTGGCGACCGTTTTCTTTTGCTCCGGTGTGTCCGCTAATTGCACCAGTGCCGTTGCTGCCGAGATCGCGATATCGACGTTGCGATCTTTCTCGAATAAGTTCATCCAAGCGCCAAATGGGTAGCCGCGATAAATCGGTGATGTGGCAAGCGTCACCGCCTGCATTGCCGCGTCCACTTCAGCATCACCGCTTGGCCCGACGTTCGGATCGACGCCGAGTAACGTTTGGCTATCGTCGTTTGAAAACGATCGAATTTGAATCGCCTGCTGGCTTCGTGCCAGATCCTGCGACTCCGCGGCGGCGGCGTCCATGATTCCGGGCGTGTTGGCAATCGCATTGATTGGTTGAGCGGGCAACTCGACGGCGACGTTGCCACCAGGATCGACCGAGGCACTCGCGCTCGCCGGTAGCTCGATTCGGTTGGTTGATCCGTCAGGCCGTTTGACGCTTAACCAAATGCCCAACAACGCGCCGACGGGAACGCCGCCGACGGCAAGTGTTGTGATTAACCAACGCGGTGGCCAATGACCCTCCGCATTTGCATCAGCGGGGTTGGCAGTAAGTGAAATTGGTTCTTGAGGCGACTCCAATGGTCCGGCGCTACGAGCCAGATGAACCAACTGCGATAAATCGGCTTTGCTTGAACACGCGTCCAACATAAGAGCGACTTCTTGAGCCGCTGTAGGTCGCGCGTCACGGTTCTTGTTGGTTAAGGTTTCAATTAGCGCCGCAACCTGGGCAAAACGTTTTTTGAATTCGCTTGGCACGATGATCGGTGCGGGCGAAACATGCGCCGACAGTTTGGCAAAGTTGGTCGCATACTCGGGACCGCTGTACGGTGCCGCGCCGGTCAGCAATTTGTAAAGCGTGCAGCCGAGTGAATAAAGGTCCGAACGCACGTCGACGTTTCGCGCATCGTGAATTTGTTCGGGCGACATGTAGTCAGCGGTGCCCAACGCCATTCCGGTGATGGTGCCGTCGCCATCGGTTCCGTGGGACACTTGCAATCGCGCCAATCCAAGATCGAGCAATTTCACTTCACCCGATCGATTGAGCATAATATTCGATGGCTTCACGTCGCGATGAATCAGTCCGTTGCGATGGGCGTATTCCAGTGCCGCCGCGGTGGCGCGACCAATTGCAGCGACGATTTCGGGCGCGAGCGGTCCCAGTCGATCCACGATTTGGCTGAGGTCAAGACCATCGACAAACTCCATCACGAGAACCGGTTGGCCGCTTAATTCGCGGGCGTCCAACGCCGAAACGATGTTGGGATGGCTGAGTTGTCCGAGGGCACGCATTTCGGCCTCGAAACGCTGGGTCGCGCGTTTATCGGCCAAACGTTTTCCTGAGATAATTTTGACGGCAACGTCACGGCCCAGCCGCAGGTGTTGGGCGCGATACACGATGCCCATGCCACCGTGAGCGATCGCTTCGAGCAAACGATAATCGCCCAGGTCCAGCGGCAACTGGAACGATTCGACGTTGGTTTCATCACCACTGGCACCGGCAATCGCTCCGAGGGCCAGCGATGTCGCCCAGTGGCAATCGGGTTCATGAAAAAGCGAATCCGCGGCGCTGGGTTGTCGCAGTTGTGCCAACAACGAATCGGAGCCATTGGATTCGAGCCGGGAAAGTCGCTCGCGGCATTCGTCACATTGCTGGACATGCTCGACGACGGGAGATTCGTGCAGCTCACCGAGGCTGCCGTGGATCAGGTCGGCGAGCGTCGCGTCGGAGGGACAAACAGAAGTTTGCATGTTGCACCGTTTGGATAAGGCGATGATTCGAGAACGTCTACCTTAAAGAACGTAGCGGTCTGACATCAAATTGTTTTAAGGCTTGGCACCTTTATCCAACAAA
Source organism: Pirellulaceae bacterium (assembly GCA_041753075.1). GTDB lineage: Bacteria > Planctomycetota > Planctomycetia > Pirellulales > Pirellulaceae > UBA6163. The sequence continues at coordinate 75,001 of JBGSVE010000097.1, read as the reverse complement.
TTTTCCTCTCGCTGCAGCGGTCTGACTTGACGGGCTTGATCCTTGATTACATCCGCTTCGCTGTATAAGCCGGCCTCGGCGTCGGTCGACGCGCTTTCGCCATCGTCCGTCGGTTCGGCAGGTGTTGACCTGTCGGCTTGATGATGTTCCAGACGGCTTTGCACTTGCGGCCCAGATTGCTGATCGGACGGACGCCGCCGCTTTCGGGATCGGGTTCACTGAAACCGTGAATACCGTGTTTCTAGGCACGCTTGCCGGTCGCGTTCGATGTCCACAACATCGGCGAGAGGACGGGATACAACGTTGCCAGATTCCCCATCACGCCGCGCGTGATGAGGCTATCCAGGAACGGCATTTTGCCATCGTCCAGCAGCGGGCCGATGACTTTCCAGTCCCCTGCGTCCCAGCCCGACGAGCAGAACTTTTCGGCGGGGCGGAGTCTGTGCCGCAGAGTCAGTTGGTTTCAACGTCGCTTGCTTCCGCAGCCAACGCGGACGAGTCACGGCGACGACGCCACAGCGCAACGCCACCGGCACCAAGCGGCATCAGCGCCAAGGAAGACGGTTCGGGCAAGGCCGCTGCCGAGGTTTGTCCCACGAGAATCGAATTGACCGAGTCTTCGTAGGCCCACTCGACGGTGGTCGAACCGCTACCCGAGAAAACGCCTCCAATCTTAAAGTTGACCTCTGCCCAGCCGTAACGCGTCCCGCTGCCCGAGTCGAAAGCGAACCCTCGTTACGGCACCTGATTGATTAGGGACAGCGTGGACAATACCCCGTCCATTGTCATTGCTTCGCAGCAAATGGAAAAAAGACGAACTCCTTCCACCGCTGGCGGTGTTAGCAAATGCAAAGTCATTGATACCATCCTGGTCGACGTCCCAGTTCTGGCTTTCGGATGGGGTGAATAACAGCGACACCGGGCTCGGTTGAAATTGGGAATAAATGTCGAAGATCTTCTAACCTATCGATATCATTCTCCGCTTCCGGACACCGAAGCACTTTGATCGATTCAATAGGTTGATTGCGGAGCCATTGTTTTGCGCCGACATCTCCGGCCAGTTCGGTCAAGCTGAGAATAGCCGCCGATGAAAAACACGCAGGCACACCGGGACCATTCTTGTAAGCGGTTGCAGCCGAATAAAAGTGCCTCAAAATCACCGCTTCGTAAAGTCGACCGTAGTGATCGATGGAGATCAGCGGTGCATCACATACAGTCACCAACACCACGTCTTCGTCGCGAAGTTCGGGAACGATGTAGGCGATTGCGGTGGCAAGACTGCTGGCTTGTCCACGCGTCCAATCATCGTTGACGACAATTTCAATTTGGTTAGGTCCGGTGACCATCAGGGAATTGTAAATCCGTTGCTGGAACGCTCCTAAAACAACGATCACTCGGTCGGCACCACTTTGCGTTAGCTGTTCTATGACGTGTTGCAGCAGCCTGCGCCCGTTCCACTGAATCAACTGCTTTGGTTGGCTTAGGCGCGTCGAGCCGCCCGCAGCCAAGATGATGGCGATGTTCAACGACTGCTTCGTCCACATTTGATTTTAAGATTGTGAGCGGAATGGCGCTAGCCACCGGCTTCATGAATTACCGACGGCTAGCGCCGTACCGCTCACCAAGCTGACCCTCTCTTTTGATCTGTAGAACGGCCTTCATCAGCCGTCTATGAGTTCCCAAACGGTTGGGGACAACCGTTCTACAATATATTGCGATTCCATTGCAATCAGTTCCGCGATGATCGAGATCGCGATTGCTGCGGGTGAGTTCGAACCGATGTTTAAACCGACCGGCGACCGCAGACGGGCTGTGTCACCATCGGCGAGTGTGAAGCCTCTTTCAAACAATTTTGTAATCAACCGACCCAGACGACGTTTGGGGCCAAGCAGCCCGATCGATCGTGCGGACGACTCGAGCAATCCGGCAAGCAGATCCAGGTCCCGTGTGAAGTCGTGAGTCATCACCAGGACATCCGTTGCGGTGTCAATTTGAATTCGATCGCCGAGCAACTGAAACTCCCCGCAGTGCACCGACGCACTGGGGAACCGAAAAGACGCAGCAAGTTCGGGGCGATGACCGATCACCGTGACCTTCCAACCTAACATGATGGCGCACCTGACCACTGGGATCACATCGTCTCCCGCTCCGAAGATTGTCAATTTTCTTGGCGGTTCAATGATCTCGATGGCGGCTTCCACTTCATGCCCGGCAGAATCAGTAAAGAGAATCCAGCGGTTCGATTGCGAGCTCGCAACCGCCTCTTCTATGTCAAATGGAAGCGAAATGGCAGCACTTGATCCCAGATCCTGCGAATCTCGCAGCCACGACGCGCCGATTGGATACAGTGATGATTCGCTGCGGTAGATCGTGAGCAGCGTTGCTTTGGCGTCCTGCTGGTAAACCGATCGTAACGCCTCCAAGGCAAACTTGTTTGCCGTCGTTAGTCGCTGGCAGAACACATACACCACGCCTTCGCATCCGGTGTCGTAACGATTGATATCGACTGAATTTCCACGCGTGTCGAAAGCGATCAATCGCGGGCCATGCTGGGTCGCGGACCAGACGCGACGGCAAAGGTCTTTCTCCAAACATCCGCCGCTGATGTAACCGACTCGCTCGCCCGATTCGGTCAGCAGCAGCCTTGCGGCAGGGCGTCCGTAGCCGCTGCCGTCCAGACGGACGACCGTGCACAGGACGCATGCCTCATCCGCAGCGATTGCGTCGTCGGCAATTTCGATTAGCTCGGTCCAGTTCACGCCATCACCTTTTCGGGAGTGATTGGCAGTGAACGAATGCGTTTGCCGGTGGCGTGATAAATGGCGTTTGCGACCGCAGCGGCCACGCCAGTAATGCCGATTTCGCCGATGCCTTTGGCACCAATCGCCGATGCGTTGAAATCGGGTTCGTCAATCCACATCACCTCGATGTCAGGAATATCCGCATTCACGGGAACGAGATATTCGGCCAAGCTATCGTTTGTGATCCGACCCAGTCGGTGATCCCAGTGGGTCGCTTCTTGCAAGGCATGACCAATTCCCATGATCATCGCGCCCAAGAATTGACTGCGTCCGGTTCGTCGATTCAAGATCGTTCCGCAAGCGAAACAACCCAGCATTCGTCGCAGTCTCACCGCGCCAAAATCTTCGTCCACGGCGACTTCGACGAATTGAGCACCGAACGAATGATTCGACGTCGGACCGCCCATGCTCATGCCGATTTTGCCTTCAGACGTGACGACTTCTTGCTTTGTCGCGGCGAGGAAATCGGTGAAGGAAATTGATGATGCGTCATGAGTAATTCGTCCCTCGCGAAACTTCAATTGGACTTTAGTCGCCGACTTTACAAACGAATCGGCCGGAGCAAGCTCGATTACACGTTGTTTCAAGTTTTCAATCGCGTCACGAATCGCGCCGCCGACGCTTGCCGTTGTTGCACTGCCGCCAGAAACTCCGCCGGCCGGTAGATCGGAATCGCCCAGAGTCATTGAAACTCGCTCGGCGGGAATGCCCAACAAGTCAGCGAGCAGTTGGCTTTGCGCTGTCGCTGTGCCCGTGCCCATTTCTTGCGTGCAGCAATCGATGTGCGCGGTGCCGTCGGATCGCAGGCTCAAACGAACCGTGGTCGGCATCGTGAGGGCGGGATAGGTTGCTGCGGCAACGCCTTGACCAATTAGCCAATGACCGTCGCGCTGACTTCGCGGCGTTGGATTGCGTGTCGCCCAGCCGAACTGCTTGGCTCCTTGTTGCAAACACTGCACGAGCAGTCTGCCGCTGAACGGTTTGTCATTGTGTACGTCGTTGGCCGGCTCATTCTTGATCCGCAGTTCGATCGGATCGAGCTTCAATTTAACCGCCAATTCATCAATTGCCGATTCAAGTGCGAACATACCCGGCGTTTCCGCTGGTGCGCGCATGAAGGTTGGCAATTGCGTATTAATTCGAGTTTGCGTTTGGTCCAAACGCAGTGCAGTCGTCTGATACATCATTCGCGTCGCCATCGTGAACGCTTCCTCGTAAGTATCTCTGACCGCCGTGGTCGCATTGCCGCTGTGGATAATCGCGCGGATTGTGCCATCGCGATCAGCACCGATGGCAACACGCTGGCGAATCGGTGTTCGATGACCCGTACCGCCGTACATTTGCTCGCGTGAGACGACGACCTTCACCGGTTGACCAGTCAATTTTGCACAGAAACATGCGAGCAAGGCATGCGGCCACATCAAGCCTTTGGAGCCGAATGCACCGCCGATATATTTGCAAACCACGCGGACTTGCTTCGGATTTAAGTTAAAAACCTTGGCATAGCTCAACCGCGCGATCGCGACGCTTTGCGACGTTTCATAGACCGTCAAAAATGGCTTGTCATCTTTGCTCGACCAAATCGCGATCGCCGCATGCGGTTCGATCGGGTTGTGATGATTGCCCATCAATGGGTATTGGTTATCGACAACGACCGGTGACGCTTTCAATTCCGCGTCGGCGTCTTTGATTTCGATGACGGCGGGTTCGCCTTGCAAATTCTTGGGTCGCTCGGATTGTGCCCACACGTCAATGTTAGTGTTGTGCGGCAACGGTTCGTAGACAACTTTCACTGCCAACGCAGCGTCTCTGGCCGCTTCGAAAGATTCGGCGATTGCCGCAGCTACATATTGGCCAGCGTAGAAAACTTCTTGTTCGGCGGCTGGATAGAGAATGGAGGAGATCGAGGTGGCGAAGTTCGTCTCCGCGCCCGATTTGACGCGGATGAAACTGGGAACATTGTCGGGAGTTAACATGGCCCGAACCCCGGCCATCTTTAAGGCGGCATCGGTATCGATCGATACGATCTTGCCATGCGCGATCGTACTGGGGACGGCAACTGCGTAGAGCAGATTTTCGATTGGCCATTCAGTTGTGAAAGTTGCCGTCCCGGTGACCTTCTCGCGACCGCTAGTGCGAACAATCGATCTCCCAACAGGACCGGTGAATTGAATCGGTGTGTACGTTGTCATCTTTGCAATTATCCTCGTCCATGTTGCATGGCCCAAAGCTGTTGATCGGTAAGCGGCCCTTGGTCACGGAGAGTCTTGAGCGCTCGCACCACGATACGTTTGGCCAGTGGCACCTTGAACTCAAGTCCGACCGGCGGATTGGCCGCGGCCAGGGCGACTTCGGCAGCGGCTTGGAACGTGGCGTCAGTGGCGAATTGACCGACCAGTGCTTGTTCGGCCTCGACGCTGTGCCAAGGAATCGACCCCAGACCACCGAGTCCGACATTCGCTGCCACGATCTTTGCGCTGGAGCCTCGACCGCTTAGCTCCAAGCCGATTGCGGTGCTGGCAAGCGCGAACGCATAACTGCTGCGCTCACGGATTTTCAAGTACAGACTGTTTCGCAGCGCCGCCGTGATCGCGAGATTGACGGACGTGATCAGTTCATGCGGTTGCAGGACAGTCGTGTACTGGGACTGACCATCGGGCTCTTGGTAGAAGTCTCGTAGCGCGACCGATCGTGTGCCCGTATCGCTCTGCAAACTTACCTGTGCATCAAACGCAATCAACGTTACAGCGAGATCACCTGGATAGGTTCCGACCAGCTTACCGCCGTTGCCTAACACCGCCAAACACGATGTATCGACACCGGCACCGAATTTCTTCTCGCCATCGCCCGCGACCACCGCATCGTCTGGCATATCACGGTGGCGATAGTAGGTCGATCGGGTTCGCTGCAACAGATTTCCGCCAATGGTTGCCATGTTGCGAATTTGCGGTGACGCCGCCAAGATCAGTGATTGCCTGAGCGCTGGTAGTTTTTCGACCACATTGGTGTTGTCCGCTAGGTCGGCCATCGTACAACCGGCACCGATCGACAGCGCATCGCCGACGAGTCGAACCATGGAGTCCATCTGTTTTGTTACATGCACTAATCGGTTCGGTGTGAGTACGTTGAGCTTCATCAAGTCAAGCATCGTCGTCCCACCTGCCAATGCCATACTCGACGCATGGTCGATATTCGACAAAGCTTGATCCAGCGACGTGACAGGCACCAATTCAAACGGGATCATGATGGAACTTCTTGAAGTGAAATTGCGATTGCCCTTTCTGCTGGATCTGCCACTGCGATTACGCCAGCGACTTGCCGCACGGCAGCCAGAATGTTGGGGTACGCACTGCAGCGACACAAGTTCCCACTCATCCATTCGCGAGTCTCTTCTGCGCCGCCGCTGGCGTGGCCTTCATCGATACAGGCGATCGCAGACATAATTTGGCCAGGCGTGCAGTAACCACATTGAAACGCATCGCATCGAAGAAAGGCCTCTTGCATTGGATGCAATGATTCGCCGCTTGAAACACCTTCGATTGTTGTGACAGCAGCGCCTTCTAGAGTCGCTGCCAGGGTCAGACAAGACAGCACTCGCTTGCCATCAATGTGAACGGTACAAGCACCGCAAGCGCCGTGATCACAGCCCTTTTTCGTGCCTGTCAATCCTTCGTTCTCACGCAGAAGATCGAGTAAGGTCGTGCGTGAATCGATTGAGACCTGCTTCTGCTGGTCGTTGATGGTGAGAGATAGATCGGTACTGAATCGCTGTCCAGCCAGTGATGTTGGCACGCTTGATTCCTGCGCGACAACGTTAAGTTGAAGTGACGAAGCCGCCGTGGCAACTCCAACACCTTTGAGAAACTCCCGCCTTTTGAAAGGATCTTCAAACTTCATCAATACAATCCCATGGTTCGCTATCGTTCGGCACGCCCGCAGTCCAGAATCGAATGGTTGATCGCTGAATAGCTTTGCACATATCATGCCGCGATGAGGGTTTTCGTGCCGGAAAGGACTGTTCAGTCGCGAGACGTCCGAAGTGCAAGACGATGAGATGATGGCGAGCGACCGTCTCCAAGAGACGTCAAGTGATGTCCTTGACGAATTCGTAGCACCGCCGGACTGCGCGACGCTGCAAACTGAACCCGCCGCAGACCTAGCGAAATGGTTGGGACTGAAGCATCCAGCTTCGCGGATGAATCTGATTGTAATTCCGCCGTGCGACGACAATGTCGTGGTCGCTTGTTTGGTGTCAACGCATGGTCACCGAGTTCTCACGCCGCCCAATCGCCGCGCTTTGATCGACGATGGACTGGATTCGATCGGTGAATTGCCAAGAGAAAGTCTGATCGTGATTCCCAAGCTAATCGATCGACTTTTGCAAACAGTGCCTACTTGCCAACGGCCCACCGGATACCACGCACGACCAAATCTAAGTACCGCGGATCGCCGACGGTATCGTTGTTATGCCCCAGTGTTGTGCTAAAAATCTTGGTCTTCTTTGGTCCGTATTGATTTGTCCAAGCGACCACTGCGGTTGAAGACTGGGGCTTGGCCGATGGATCGTTTTGCAGAATCTTTTTATTTGGTGGCGTTAATTGGCTGCCCTTGGCAAGCGGAATCGTCCCGTCGAAGATCCTTACATTGTTGTAAAGTTCCTCGTTGATGGTTGTCCAATCGACTAAACCTCGAGTAATCGGATGTTCGGCATCTACGAATTCAACATCGATCGGAGCCTGAGCTCCATGGGCTGTGGATTGAATTCCGATCATTTCATACCAAGCGGCATTGTCGGCGCCGGTTTCAACCGGATTCCTGAACTCGCCCCAGCGGTAACTGTGCATCGCACAATGCAAGTTCACCGCCGGGATTCCGTCGCGATGGGCAGCCAGTATCCTTTCGACGTAGGCTTTGTCGGTTACCGCTGCCGAACACTCGTCATGGACAATTAAATCATAACCTTTGGCCCAGTCAGGTGACTCATAGATTTTGAACGTGGTATCCGTTGTCTTACTGGGGTTGAACTCGACCGTAACGACCGCGCTGATTCGATCTTCGATGCCATGTTTCAGCAATCGTGATTGCGTCGCGTAGTCGTGGCAGCAACCTCCGGCGACCAGCAAAATTTTGAGTGGGCCCGATTCGTCTGTGGTGTTTTGAGCCGTGAGCGCTAATGGCGTCAAAGTGATCAACGAGAGAACAACAAACAACAGTCGCGGTTTCATTCGAATAGCCAATCGTCGAGGCAGTGTATGGGAATCAATTTGGATTATACCCACAACGGCCAAGGTTTGAACTTCGCTAAATCTGCGCAAATCGCTAACGGCCGAAAAGTTTGTCGAGGCCGCGACCTAGTTGCTTCTCGAGGTACTTATCTGCGGCGCCTTGAACGGCTTGGGTGCCGAGTTGTCCAACCAAGCCGCGAATGGCGGCCGCGTCAAGACTCGGCTTCGACAATGTGCCATCGATCGGCAGCGTTATCGGCTGGCCAGCGAAACCTTTTAAGTCGCTGCCCAACCAGGACTCATCCAGCGGCACCTGCGCGACCAGCTTCAAGCGTCCATCGACGTGGACTTGGCCGCTGGTGATGACTCGGGCGCGATCGATGTCCATGAACATGCGTTGGTGTGTGATGACGCCGTTGGCAAACTCAAAGTCGATCGCTTGGGCGGGCATCGTGACCAATCGCTTGTCTTTTTGTTGTACGTCTTGGGCAGGCAAGCCGCGCACCAATTGTTGGATTTGCTTGATGCTACCGATCAATTGATTGGCGACCGGTCCCGAATCCATGTTGACACCTTGAACTCGCAAATTACCTCGAGCCTGCGAGGTCATCGGTGCGTCAATGTTGACAATCGCCTGGGCCAATTCGACGCCAAACGTGCCTTCGATCCGCGCGGAGTTGGCGAGCATCGGTGCCAGGTACTGCATCCAGCGACTGGTCAATTCGGGTGTCAATTTGAGGTCTTCGGCAACGACGCCGGGTCGCACGATCAATTGCATTGGGCCGGGTGAGTAATTCAGGTCGCCGGCGACTTGCAATCGACCCTGGATCACTGGAATTGCCGCCGGCTCAATCGAAACGGTGGTCTCATTGGCCGTGATGGGGATCGACGTCGGCCCGAAGGCGATGCCGGCGACTTCGCCTGATTCCCAACCGAGATTTGCCTTGACGTTCATGGCGACCGGTCCGCTGCCTTGTCGCGCGGCGACCAGATCAATCGGCGTTTCATGAACGCCTTCCAGCCGCACCGTCAGCCCGAGCAGTTTCGACAATTGGGCGGCGACTTCGGGCATCTTGATCCGCGCCGAACCGCGCATCGCCACATCGCCGATCGCATCATTCCAGATTGCCTTGCCGGCGAGATTGGCGGCGATCCAATCGGTTGCCATTTGCAGTTTGTCGGCTTCGACGCGTCCATCGTTCATCTCGTAGCGAACAATCGCATCGACGTTCACCAACCGCTCGCTCCAAATCGGTGCCGCAGTGACGGGTTGTGATTGCGGCGGTGTGCCATAGCTGGACAGCACGGTTGGCTGGACCACGGTAATTTGATTGCCGGTTATATGCGATGTAATCGACAACCACGGCGACTGGGATTCACGAACTAGCTTCAGGTTTCCGTCACAGTCGCCAAGAAATTGATAGGGTGATGGTGCCGCGGCGGTCTCGTTGCGAAAGCCAACAGGGCTGGTTGTGGTCAATGGCCGATTGCCGGCAACACTGGGCCGCATCGCACCGTAAAGCCGATCGAGTTTGGTGCGGTAGGCAACTTCCAGATTCATCGTGTCGGCGACCATCGTTCCCTGGACCGCCGCCGAAATGGCGTCACCGACGATCGTCAACGAGCGAGCTTCGAGTTCGCCAGCGGGCCAGGCATAGCGACCGGCAAAAACAACGTCGAGCTTGGGCTGGACGTACAATTGCTCGCCGTAACCGAGGCGTGGTTCTTCGATTTGCAACTTGGCACCGGTGACTTCGCCGCTGGCCAAAGCAACCTGCGCATCAGCCGTTGCCGAGTACCCGCCTTGCAATGTGTGAATCGATGTTGGCAGCCACGGGCCAAGTATCTCGGCGAGTGTCTCAAGGCGTCCGCGGCTGGTGATCTGCAGCGGCAATCGCGTGGTCGATGACGGCATCGCAACCGGTGCGGCAAGCAGCGCGGTGGCTTCCAGCGAACTGGTCGATACCAACAACTTCAAGCCGTTGAGTTCTTCGAGTGTCCCGGCAACCCAGCGGCCCTTGGCTTCGATATCAGTTTGTACGGCGGGTTGGCGGAAGTTGATGCCGCCGGGCAGCGCCAGCATCAAATCGGTTGCCTTGGCGTTACCGACTAGATTCCATTGGTCGCCAGCACCGGCCGCCCACTGCAGTTCGGCCGTTGTTTGACCGGCGAGCGATAGCTCGGGCATTTCCAGTAACGGTTGGATCATGGCGGCCAAGCGGCTGAATTGGATATCGCCTTTGACGCGGCCACTCGACAGGTCACCGCTTGCCGTCGCGTTGGCAAAGGAGCTTTCCAATCGCACAGTGTCGGCAGTCAATTGGCCACCGGCGACCTTCAATGATGCGACCAACGTCAGTGGCTCGATGACGACGCCGCGACCGGCAGCACTAGCGTGAATCGGCTGCGAGGTCAAGCTCCAATGCGATCGCCGCACACCGCCCTGTTCAACTGAGGACGTGATCTCAGCGGCAATTTTTCCCGCCGTGATCTCGGCTTGGTCGCGCAGCGGTATCAATCCCGGCAGGGCGCGCTCCAGCGCCACCAAATCGATTGCCACTCCGGCGGAACCATCAAGTGCTTCGAGCCAAGCGGCTGGGTTGGTTTCGCCTGACAGCGACATACTTTGTTTGAACGCACCATCGAACGAGGCGCTGCCAAAATCGGTGGTGACCTGCAGCTTGCGTCCCAAGATGCGATCGCCATCCAGCGTCGCGGCACCGCTGAGCACAAGGAGTCCGTTGCGCCAAACCCGTTCACCAAGCGATGCGTCGGAGGCCACGAAGTTGCGAAATTCCATCGGGCTGACCGCGATGCTGAGTGAATCATCCGCACCGCCAACGACCGTGATTGTACCGGTTGTGTCGCCGCTGATTTGAGATGGGATCGAGGCACCGTCTTCGCCAAGTCGACGTTTGGCAAGCGATGCGAAAGACAATGGCACACGCTGCGTCACCATCTCGATCTTGTAAGCTTGGCCCGCTTCTACCGGGTACTGAACTCGTCCTTGCAGCTCGCCGCTACCGCTTTGCGAGTCGCTCAAGACGCTCGAAAAGGTGATGTCATAGTTGATTGGATCGATGACGATTTCGGCCTGCGATTGGTCGGCGATCCACTGCGCGCCGGTGACTGAATCGGTGATTCGCACGGCCAAGTCTTGAACCGAAATTTTACCGGCGAGTGAACTTGATTTGCCATCGCCGGTGGCCTCACGCGGTTCGTCGCTGGGGGCCAGCAATAACGCCAAATCGACTTCGGCGCTGGAGTGGCCATCGGCAACCGTCAATTCGGCCGTGACGCCGCGCACCGCGATCTCGCCGAGATCCGATAGGCCGCGGAGGCACTGGAGCAGCGAAAGTCCGGTCTCAATGCGATCGACTTTGAGATGCGTACCGGCGGTTTTGCCGGTTAAATCAACGCCTTCGATGCACAACGGTGTGATCCAACCGATGCGAATCGATGCCGCGTTGCCGTCGAAGCCGTATCCGGCCAAGGTTGATGCGGTGACGCTGCGGGCAATCGGCGAATGGCAAATGATGCTCGGTGTCGCGACGACCACGAGCACCAAAAACAAGAGCGTCACCAGTGCATACGTACGCTTACGTCGCAAGCGGCCGCTGCGCCGTCCTGTCGTGCGAACTCGCTGGGTGCGCTCAACATCATCCCGATAGTAATCGTCTTTTTTCACGACAGCATCCCTGCGATCTGCTGTTACACGATTGATCCGTCGTCGTGATTGCACGATGGCGGAGCATCGTGGAACACTTTGCCTAAGCTCCACTTGATTTCAAAAAACGCTTGCTTGATTTAACGAAAAGCGTGCGTCCGGTGGTAGAGCGATTTTTAGACGTCGAGATTCCGCACGTCCAAGGCATGTTTTTCGATGAATTCGCGACGGGGCTCGACCTTATCGCCCATCAACAAGCGGAACATTTCGTCCGCCGCCCCGGCATCGGTCAAATTCACTTGAACGAGCGTGCGGTTGGCCGGATCGAGCGTCGTTTCGCGCAGTTCCTCGGCATTCATTTCCCCGAGGCCCTTGAACCGCGTGACCTGCAAGCCTTTTTCGCCTGCGGCGCGGACTTCGGGCAAAAGACCTCGCAAATCTTCCAGGCCACGACGATTGTCCTCGCCCTTGATCAGCTCGAACCGCGACGTTGTCGATCCGGTGCGATCCGCTGGAACTAAATCGTCGATGCCGAAACCAATTGGCTCGATGTCTTTGAGTGCCGCGTTGATCGTGCGAACTTCGTGCAGCTCAACCAGGTGTGCGAGCTTGCCCTTGGCAACCAGCGCCGCCGCTTTTTCTGCTTCGGTCGGTTCGGCAACGGCAGCGGGCGGGCTGCCATCATCGGAAACGACGACGACTTCTTCCTCTTGGTCGGTATCGAGCGACAACCCTTCGCTGACAATAAACGCTTCGGTGGATTCGAGATCGTAGAACCACTTGTCTTGATTGCTCCACAACAAATGGAGTGACGGCAGTTTGCCGATGTTGGGATCAAACCGCATCACATGACTGCGCAGGCTCACACCGCGTCGTTCCATCGCGTTGATTGATTCTTCCATCGTGGCCAGGGTCAAGCACAGCTTGCGCATCGTTTCGCCTTCGGCTTCGCGACCGTCTTCGCAGACGAGCTTGGTTTCGTTTAACCCGCGCTCGAGCATCTGCGTCTTCATCTCTTCTTCGGTTTGTACGTAGTAACGATCCTTGCCCTTGGTGACGCGAAACAGTGGCGGTTGGGCAACGTAGACGTGGCCGGCGGCAACCAATTGAAACATTTGGCGATAGAAGAAACAAAGCAGTAGCGTGCGAATGTGGCTGCCATCGACGTCGGCATCGGTCATGATGATGACCTTGTTGTAACGTCGTTTGGTCAAGTCTTGATCCATGCCAATGCCGGTGCCGATCGCCTGGATCATTGACTGGACTTCTTCGTTGGCCAACACCTTGTCTTCGCGGCTTTTGTACGCGTTGATGATCTTTCCACGCAGCGGCAGAATCGCCTGGAACTCGCGCATTCGCCCACCTTCGGCCGAGCCACCGGCGGAGTCACCTTCGACGAGATAGACTTCGCATTCCTCCATGTTCTTGCTGATGCAATCGCGCAGTTTGCCCGGCAAGCCACCGCCGCCGAGAGCGTCTTTTCGTTTGCGCAGCAGGTCTTTGGCCTTGCGTGCCGCCTCGCGAGCTTCGTAGGCGAGCAGCGCCTTGCGGGCGATCGCTTTGGCGGCCTTGGGGTTTTCTTCGAGGTATTTGCTTAGCATTTCCCCGACACTGCCGTTGATGATGCCTTCGATTTCGCCGTTGCCAAGTTTGGTTTTCGTTTGGCCCTCAAACTGCGGGTGCGGCACGCGGACGCTGATCACCGCCGTCAAGCCTTCGCGGAAATCGTCGCCGCCGGGCGTTGTGGTTTTATAGAGCCCTTCTTTCTTGCCGTAGTTGTTGATGGTGCGTGTCAGGGCGCTGCGAAACCCTGAGACGTGTGTGCCACCTTCGATCGTATGAATGTTATTGACGTAGGACTGGACGTTCTCGGTGAACTCGGTGCTGTATTGCAACGCGATGTCGAACTCGACGCCATCGCGGGCTCCGGTGAAGTTAATCACATCGGCGTGCAGCACATCGCTGGCACGATTGAGGTGTTCGACAAACTCAACGATCCCGCGTTCGTATTTGAAGTCACCGCCTTCGCCGTTGCGTTCGTCAAGAAACTTGATGTGGACGCCGGAGTTGAGGAACGCCAGTTCCTGCAGCCGCTTATAGATCGTGTCGAACGAATATTTCGTGACGGCAAAGATTTGGCCGTCGGCTTTGAACGTCGTCTTCGTGCCCGTTTTCTTCGTCGGTCGTCCTTGCTTGGTGGGGCCCGTGGGCACACCCCGCTCGTATTCCTGGGTCCACGTCGATCCGTCTCGGCTGACTTCGACCTCGGCCCATTGCGATAAGAAATTCACAACGGTAACGCCAACGCCGTGCAAACCACCGCTAGTTTGGTACGCACCCTTTTGAAACTTGCCGCCGAACTTAAGCACCGTCATCACACCTTCAAGTGTGCTGACATCGCGTTCGAGTTCTTCGGAAAGTTGGTCGTGCCGCGTAACCGGTATGCCGCGGCCATCGTCCTCGACGGTGACGCTGCCATCGGCATGAACAACGACGGAAACGGTCTTGGCAAAGCCCGCCATCGCTTCGTCGATCGAGTTGTCGACCACTTCGTAAACCAAGTGATGCAGTCCGCGAACGGTCGTATCACCGATATACATCCCCGGTCGTTCGCGAACGTGGTCCAGGTCCGACAGGTGCTGTAGATCCTTGTCGGTGTATTCACTGTTGGCGGCGATACGAGCTGACTCGGCAGCGTCGCGGGTAAGAAGAGGTGGTTCGGTTGGGGTTGAATCTTGCGGCGGAGTATCGCTCATTCAGATCGCTTTTTTCTCGACAAAAGGTTCCGAAAATCGGCTTTCGGGGGGAGCTAAATTGTAGTGGTTTTGGGCTGCAGCGTCGATGACGGTAGGCTTGCGCGGCGGTTTGAACAAATTCCGCCAGATCGTGTGGTCTTGCGGCTTTCGTTAAGGAGGGCGATGACCGATACTAGTGTGATTGATTTCGTTAAATCTTGGGGAGTTGAAACGGTCGATGGCTGAGCAAGACACCGCACGGACGATCATCTTTGATCTCGTCCAGCTCGAAAGGCTCGGCGCGGAACTGGAGCGTCGTTGGCGCAAAGACCCGGCCACGAAGGTCGAGGATGTGCTGACGCAGATCGACCCCGAGAACCACATTCTGTATGTGCCCCAGTTGACCAGATTGCTTGACGACTTGGCCAAGAAAAAGATGGATGGCACGCTTGCGCCCGATGACTTTTCGCACGGCGACGAGATCGATCATGGCGAGTCGATGCACCGTTCGCTGATGGCGACCGCGATGATCGAGGATTCGGCTCCTGGGTCGTCGCGTGGCACCGGAAAAATTTTTGGCGGCGCAAAATCGTCGGATGGCAGAAGTGAATCATCAACGTCGGACACGCCCGAGCGGATCGATAATTTTCGCATCCTGCGAGAACTCGGTGCCGGTGCATTCGGTGTCGTGTACCTGGCCGAAGATGAATCGCTGCAGCGCAAGGTGGCGATTAAGGTTCCCAAGGTCAGTGACAAGAGTCGCGCCGATAGTTACATCAACGAAGCTCGCAAGGCGGCGGCGATTGACAGTAAGGGGATCGTGCCGATCTATCACGTCGGCACAAAAGAAAACGGCATGCCGTTTGTGGTCCAGAAGCTCATTGATGGACCTTCGTTGCGATTGCTGTTGACGCGCTACGGCAGCCTGCCGCCGGCCCACGCGGTGACATTGATGCGCGACGTGGCCATCGCGCTCGGTGCGGCACACCGCGCCGGCATTTATCACCGCGATCTCAAACCCGACAACGTGTTGATCGATGGCAGCGGTGTGCCTTGGATCGCGGACTTCGGGTTGGCCATTTCCGAGTCCGAGCAAGCACAGCGCAAAGGCGAGATTGCGGGCACGTTGATCTACATGTCGCCCGAACAAATCCAGGGCCGCGCCGATTGGCTTGATGGGCGATCGGATATCTGGGCGCTCGGCATCATGTTGTATGAGTTGTTGCTCGGTAAGCCACCGTTTACCGGCAAGAACCGCACGTCTTTAATGGAACAGATTTGCCATCGCGAACCACGACCGCTGCAACAAACATCGAATGACCTTGCACCGCTGAACGATATCTTTGTGCGTTGCTGTGCCAAAAAACCGAACGATCGCTATCCGACGGTCGAAGACTTGGCGATGGACTTGACCGAGATCTTGGAGGAAGGTTGGTTGCCGGCTCAGCCGATCGATGGCAGCGACTTGAGTCCCGACCAACGAATCAGCCAATACGCCACCGACGATGGCCGGGGCACACGAACAAGGTCCGGACTGGGTGCTTCGGGCACTCGCGTCAGCGGCCGCGGATCAACCCGCGATGGAGTCGGATCGGGAACGCAAGTCGCCTCGGGACATGGCAGCGGCCAAGGCAGCGGCCAAGGCAGCGGTCATGGCAGCGGCACGGCAGTGGGGATGGAAAGCGAGGAACTGGGGCGTGGGCTTTCGAGTCACGGTAGCGCGCGCGGCTCATCGCTTAACTCGATCGGCTCCGCTTCGCTTTCTGGTTCGGCGTCAATGTCCGGCCCGGCATCGCAGTCGGTCGCAACGCCGGCGGTGGGTTCACGAAAATGGCTGGTTGGTGCGGTTTTGGCTTGTGCAGCCGTGGCGCTGCCGCTGGGCTTGGTGTGGCGAAATTCGCGGGCATCGGCTGTCGCTCAGCCGCAGCTCCAAGAGAATCCCATTGGCAGTAATAAGACAACGGTCGTCCAAGATGTACCCATCGTCGAAGCGACCAAGGCCGATCCCAATTCCAATGCAATGACCAAGGAGCAAGCTGACGGAACCGAAGCGTTGCCATTCATTGTCGCCGCCGACGGTTCGGGCAGTCATCGCACTATCAAGGCGGCGATCGCGGCGACGGTCCCAGGTGGGTTCGTGCATTTGAAACCGGGCACCTATGTCGAATCGTTGCGATTGGACCGCCCGATTAATCTTGTCGGGTCGGGCGAGCCGAACGAGTGTGTGATTTCCAACACCGTGTCGGCACCGATCGAAGTCGCTTGCGATCTTGGAGCCGTGAGGCTGTCCAGCCTGATGGTGCAAGGTGATGCTCGTCAAACTAAAACCGAGTTCAACGCAATCGATTTGACCAGCGGCAAACTCAGTCTCGATAATTGTCACCTCAGCACGCAAACCTACAACGCCGTCAAGATTAAACCGGGCGCTTCGCTGGCCGCCAAAGGTTGCACATTCTTCAAGAGCAATCAATTTGCGATTTCGGCCAAGAGTCATATCGGTTTGGAAGTCAAGGATTGCACCTTCTACCAATCGGGCATCCAAGTTGTCGAAGGGATGGCAGCGGTGGCGGGATGCGAATTTCTTGGGCCCGAAGGCGTTTACGTCGCACAAAGTGGCGGCGAGCCGACAACAGTCACCAATTGCACATTTAAAAACTGCTCGATCTATGGAATTGCAGCCACCGATTCGGCGGTGGTTAGCGCCAAGGCATGCAATTTTACGAATTGCGAAAAGGCGGTCTTGATCGCTGGTAGCGAAGCCGAGATCAATCACTGCGTATTGCTCGATTGTCCCTTTGGAATTAATCTGGTTGGTGGTAAAGCGACAGTCAAAGACAAAACGACTATCACTGGCGGGGCGATCGCCTGTGGTGTGAAAGGGGGCGATCTACGGATCATCGAATGCACGCTGTCAGGACAATCCAAAGAAGGCGTCAGCGTGCTGCCCGACGAACCCAATGTGACCGTCGAGACGATCGAAACGATCATCGAGAACAGCGGCACCTCAGCACTGGTGGTTTTGGCGGGCACGCTGAAGATGGAAGGTGGCAGTGTTCGCGATTGCAAAGACACCGGGATTTATCTTGCCGACGAGTTTACCAGCGGTCAGATTCGTGGCACCAACTTTGTAAAAAATGTTGGCAACGCGATTGTTCACCTGGCCGGCGAACTACGGTGCGAGGACGTGACGATCAGCGAAAGCGAAATCGGAGTTTCGGCGGCAACGAACTTTGCCCCGATCAAGATTGATTTGCTGCGGGTGCGATTCGAGAAAATCGACGATTTTGCGACGCGATTTTATCGCGCTGGCGGTGCGCTCGTGGCAACGCTCAAACAATGCGATTTCGCGGATTTACCCGATGACCAGCAAGTTGACGCCGTCGGCGGCCCGACCGTCACCGTCTACAAGTAGCAATTGACCGTTTCCCTCAAAAATTCGGATGAAATCACTTGCTTTGCACCCGTGGAGGGATTAACGTGCATTGGATGTAACGGTTGGTCCAGTCATAGCGTCCACCGAAACCTCTCGCTCCGCAGAAAAAACAAGAAAAAACAACAGGTAAAGTCGATGTTTACTCGATCTTTCTCGCTCACACTCGCAGTCGCATTGATCGCGTCCGGCGTGCTGACGAATTTGGTGCTGACCAATTCGGCATTGGCCGTTGAGGGCGTGCGATTGGTCGCGACGAAGCAAGATGAAGCGCGCAAGTTGCCCGAGGACAACGCGGCCTACTTTAGCCGTTCGGACCGCCGCGTGCGATTTGAACTGGTCAAGCTCTCCGGCGGGTCCGCTGAGATGTTGGCTGGCACAAAGGTGACTGTGATCGATCCGACTGGTGAAAAATCAACGGTAACGGCTGACGCCAGCGGGGTTGCCACGCTCGACGATGCGAAACCTGGCTTGCACGCTGTGGTAGTTGCCGCTTCGCAAGGCCATACGGCGGTTCCAATTGCGTTACGCGAAGCAGACGATTCACTGGTAGATTCCAGCCGTGCAGTCAAGTTGCCATTGGTTGATATCAATCCAAAAGAGGTGGCGCGGCTGGCAAGCTCGTACCTTTCGCCCTCAAGCGGCAGTGCCTATGACGAAATCGATAGCGATTTTGTGTCGGCCGGAGAAATAACACAGGGGTTCCAATACCGCGTTCGGCTTGGTGACGATGGTACGCTCGAGGGTCAAGTCTACACCCTGCTTCGCGATGGAATGTCGCTGGCTGGGGTCGAAGGCACGAATCTTTTGATTTACAAAGGTAACCAATTGGTTGGACGTACCACCGCGAATCAAGTGGGGCGATTTAGCATTCCCGGCATGGGACCAGGTATTTATGGTTTGATCGGTGCGGGCCCAGCGGGTTACGCGGCGTTCGCCTTCGAAGCATACGATGCTATTGCCATTGCTAGTTCCATAAGCGAGACCGATCGCGAAACGCTTGTTTCCACCAATGCGGATTCGACTGCGTTGGTCTCCGCAGCGGCGGCACCGGGCAGCATTTTGCCAGTAATGCTAATTCCGCCTCCGATGGTTCCCGGCGTAACCTCCGAGATTCAAGCTGCGGCGTTGGCCTATGGTGCCGATGGCGGACTTGCCGATGGCGGCTTCTCTTCTCCAGTACCCGGAGTCGGCCAAGCACCGCTCGGTTCGACGCCCGGCGGTGGCGTCGGCGGTGCAGGTCCAGGTGGTGCCGTGGGCGGTGGTTTCGGCGGTGGCGGGGCGCTAGGTGGTGGTGGCGGAATCGGTGGCTTAGGAGCGCTCGCTGGTCTCGCCGCAGTCGGGGCGATCGCAGCGGACAACAATGACAATAATAACAATGACTTTACGCCCGCACCCGTGGCGACCAACGGCGCATTGTAAGTTTAGATATTGTTGTTTCTCGCAAGCGTTAAAATTCACTATCGCTTGCTTGACCACGGGGTGGTCGATAGCCGATAACAGGGGCTCAGCGTACTGCGCGATCGAATCGATTGGCAGTTGGGCTGGCTGTCCCTTCGATCGTTAGGTTTGCGCTCGTGACCAATGCACCGGATGCTTCCGCTAGAACCGGTTTTGTCGATCGACTGTTGTTGTCACAGTTGCCAGGGATTGGTCCCGCAACGCTCAGCAATCTATTGGATGCGCTGGGCAGTGCATCAAGAGTTCTCGGTGCCTCCGACGACCAACTTCGCTGCGTCTCAGGTATCGGACCTAAGCTTGTCCATACGATTCGACATGCCGCCGACTACGTTGATGTCAATCGAATACTCGACTGGTGTGAGACTCGATGCGTAACGGTGGTTGGGTCAGACGAGGCAACTTATCCCCAAGCATTGCTTGAGCTACCCGATCCGCCGTCGGTGTTGTTCATTGATGGCGAGGTCACGGCGGGCGATCAATTCTCCGTGGCAATCGTGGGCACGCGTCACGCGACGATCTACGGACGCCAACAAGCTGAGCGGTTGGCTTATGGACTCGCCAAAGCCGGCGTCACGGTGATTAGCGGGATGGCACGCGGGATCGATACCGCGGCGCATCAAGGGGCACTCGACGCCGGTGGACGAACGATCGCCGTCTTTGGTTGCGGTTTAGGACACATCTATCCGCCGGAAAACGAGGGTGTCGCCAAAGCGATTGCCGCCCATGGAGCATTGGTCAGCGAGCACTCGCCGGAAACGCCGCCGCGCGCCGGACTGTTCCCGCAGCGAAACCGGATCATCAGTGGGTTGGCCCACGCAACGTTGGTCATCGAAGCGCCCGAGCGAAGTGGTTCGTTGATTACTGCGCGCATGGCGATGGAACAAGGTCGCGAAGTTCTGGCGCTACCGGGCAACGTCACCAGCCGATCCAGCCAAGGCAGTAACCTGCTGATTCGTGACGGTGCGAAATTGATTCGCAACGTCGACGACATTCTCGAGTGCCTTGGTCCGCTGCCGCATAGCGTGCCGACTGAGGAAGGTCGCGAGATCCGCCGACCCGCCGAAGTCTTGCTCAATGACCAGGAACGACTCGTGTTGGATCAAATCCAATGCGAAGCCACCTCACTTGATCGAATCGTTGAGCAAACGCAATTGCCCGTGCAAAGGGTTTTGGCAACGATCAGTGTCTTGGAGATGCGAAAACTGATTCGGCGACTCAGCGGCCAATATGTCGCGCGAGTTTAACCCGAGTTCACACTGATGGGAGACGCAAGCACGAATCGATCGGCGGAAGAAGTCGTTAACGTTCTTGGCCCGCAGGGCCGCATTGCCAAGCGGCTGAGCGCCTACGAGCATCGACCACAACAACTGGAAATGGCGATCGCGGTCAGCGAGGCGCTAAAGTCAAAAACGCATTTGATTGCGGAGGCCGGCACCGGTACGGGCAAGAGTTTTGCCTACTTGGTGCCAGCGATATTGCACGCCACCGCTGACCAAGTCAATCGCCAGCCAAATGACAAGAAACCGAATGACAAAGACAAGAAAGAAATTCGTCCATCGCGTGTGATCGTCTCAACGCACACGATCAGCCTACAAGAGCAATTGTTAGTCAAAGACATTCCGCTGCTCAATAGCGTAATACCGCGCGAGTTCAGTGCGGTGCTGGTCAAAGGTCGGTCAAACTATGTGTCGCTGCGGCGATTGCAAAATGCGATCGCAAAGTCGGTGTCGCTGTTTTCCACCGACGAACAGATCAGCCAACTCCATGCCGTTGACCAGTGGGCCAAAGCGACCGATGACGGTAGCTTGGCTTCGATTCCCGTCAAACCGTCCCCGAGCGTTTGGGACGAAGTTGCCAGCGATAGCGGCAATTGTCTTGGTAAGGCGTGTCCCACGTTTGCCAAGTGCCATTATTACCAAGCGCGCCGGCGGGCTTCGCGAGCGCAGTTGTTGATTGTCAACCACGCAATTTTTTTCAGCGATCTGGCGCTACGTCGCCAAGGTGCGGCGCTGTTGCCCGACTATGACACGGTGATTCTTGACGAAAGTCATACGCTCGAAGCTGTAGCCGGTGACCATCTTGGGATTCGGTTGACCAATTCCCAGCTGGAATATCAACTCAACAAGCTTTACAACGATCGCACACAAAAGGGACTACTGGTAACGCACAAGTTGCTCGGGCTACAAAGCGAAGTCGATCGTTGTCGCTACGCGGTCTCCAATTACTTTGCCGACTTGCTTGATTGCTTGGATCGCGAGGGTAACACGACGGGTCGCATCACCCGAAAACAGATCGTCGAAAACCCCGTGAGCGAACCGCTATCTCAGTTGTCTAAACGAATCAAATCCTTCGCCGACACCATCAAAGACGAGTCCGAGAAGAAGAATTTTACCTCTGCTGCGGATCGACTCAGCGGACTGTCCGATGAATTGCGCGCCTGGAACGACCAGTCGCCAGAGGCAACGGTTTTTTGGGTTGAACGTCGGTCGACCAGGCGCGGCGATATGCGTGTCGAGTTGGCGGCAGCGCCAATCGATGTGGGCAGCACACTGCGTACCGAGTTATTTCAGAGCGAAATGATCAAAAGCGTGATCATGACCAGCGCGACGTTGGCGGTTGGTAATGATGAGAAGTTTACGTTTTATCGCACCCGAATCGGATTGTCCGGCGGCATGTCGCTGCGAGTTGGCAGCCCCTTTGACTACGCCAACCAAGCCCAGGTTGTGATTGTCAAAGGATTACCCGATCCGTCAACTCAGCGAGTCGAATTCGAACGCGCGCTGCCTGATCAAATCAAACGTTTTGTTGCGCAGAGCGACGGTCATGCCTTCGTTCTATTCACCAGCTATGACTTGTTAAAGCGATGCGCCAGCAGTCTGATGCCGTGGTTAGCGGAACAAGACATGTTGCTGCTCAGCCAAGCCAGTGATCAAAGCCGTTCACAGTTACTTGACCGGTTTCGCGCGCGCCCGCGGAGCGTGTTGTTTGGAACCGATAGCTTTTGGCAGGGCGTTGATGTGCCCGGAGATGCGTTGCAAAACGTGATCATCACGAAGTTACCATTCAGCGTACCCGACCATCCGTTGTTGCAGGCCCGTCTTGAAGCGATTCGCGCCGGCGGTGGAAATCCGTTTCGCGATTATCAATTGCCCGAAGCGGTCATCAAGTTTCGCCAAGGCTTTGGTCGCTTGATTCGCACGGCGACAGATCGCGGCATGGTGGTGGTACTTGATCCAAGAATCGGCTCCAAGCCGTATGGCAGGACATTCCTCGAATCGTTACCCACGATGCCGATCCGAAATGTCGGCGTCCGTTAGGTCAATTGGTTGCGCAAGCGGAGACACCAAGCAACTCGTCCAACAATGCATCGTCTCCATTGCTGAAGTCATTCGACTCGACGTCGGCCTCGTGGCCGACGTGTGTGTTGGACGGTGACTCCGCTGGCGGCAATACACTGCTTATCGTCGAACGTTCGCCGGTTGTTTCCTGCTCGGCGAGGCGGCTGCGAAGTTGCAGCAGCTCGAAACGAATTTGGTTGTAGGTCGACGTCAGTTCAACCCAGTAATCGTCCTCGCGGAAACTCAGCGGTCGATCGCTCTTGTCCTCAACCAGCAGTTTCATTTCGCGTTTTAAGCGAGTGACCGGACCTGCGAACTGGTTGGTCATCTTCAACAAATCGTGCGCCGCGATCGGTGCCAGCAACAGCAGCCCCGGCAACCAGTACGCCGTATCCTCGAAGCACTTCGCCAATGATTCGACCAAGCCTCGATCGGGTTCGTTCATCCACTGGGTGCAGATAAGTGTGATCGCAAAGTACAGCGATAACGCCAATCCATAGATCGACGTGCGAATCAGGATCGTCGTTTGGACTTCGCAATCGACAAAGAACTTGTGTCGCGGCGACTGAGATTCTACAGACATAATGCCCCTGCCCAAAACTGTGATCGAAACCAGGTCTAGTTTGTAAATGCGTCGTTAATCGCATCGCTGGACGAATTGAAGCTATCCCCGGTCGCAACCGCCAATTGTCCCACCGCCGAGATGCACACGCCGACGATCAACGCCAAAACGACCGCGTACTCAATGGCCGTGGGGCCGTCTTCTTCGCGGAGAAAGCGAACGATGGCGTTAGCGGAATCTCGGAACATTGGAATATTACTGGTTAGAATCGGCATCGGCGGAACGGGAGTGCCTGCCCAAGAGCACCAAAAGCCCGTCAATCAAAAGCTAGTGCGCCGCGGAGAATCGTGGCGTCCCTGGTCGCAAACTTCACTTCAAGCCAAGCCGATTCACGGTCGAATCTGCAGGATGTAGGATATGTACGGTTTCGCACTTTCAACCAACGTCATTTCAACCATGCTCGGACCAGTTTTCAATCGCGAGGCCATCGTCGCGCCGAAACGATCGAAGACCTATTTGGCACGGTCAATCTACGTTCTGTCATTGCTGGTGCTTTTGTGCACCGGCTACTTGGTGCTGGCCGGTACACGCGCATTGTCTTCGGCGGCTGACCTGTCGCGATTCGGCAGCGGGATGTTTGGCCTGCTTGCCATGTTGCAACTGGTCGTACTGAGTTGCCAGGCTGCCGTGGGGGCGGCCAGCAGCGTCGCCCAGGAAAAAGATCGACGCACCTTGCTGCTGCTATTGATGACGCAGTTGACTGGTCGCGAAGTGGTCGCCGGCAAATTGGGTGCCAGTTTGCTAGGTCCGCTGTCGCTGCAGCTCGCCGCATTGCCGCTGTTCTTGGCTTTGCCATTGTTCGGTGGCGTTTCAGTCCTGCAAGTCGCCTCGGTCTACGGCGTCACGCTCGCCACCGTCACACTCGCGGCGACGGTCGGGACCGTCGTGGGACTGTGGCGTGAAAAGACCTTTCAAGCAATCGCGATTACCGTGTTGCTGCTGCTCTTGTATGTCGTTGCCTGTGAAATTGTCGTTGGCATGTCCATCGAGCCGCTGTCACGCTGGGCGACGAACCTCAGTCCGATTACGGCCATCGGTGCGGCGCTGAGTCCGTTTGCGGCATCAACATCGCTTCTCAATTCACTGCCGGTGATGTATTCGCTGGTGACATTGGGTTTATCGATTTTGGTCACGGTATTCGGTATCGCGAAAGTTCGCGTTTGGAACCCGTCGCGCGAATTGCGGATCAAAGCGCCGGAACCCGAGACGGGTGAAGAAGCGCTGGCGATCGCGGCGGGCGGCGACACGGGTCCGGCGGCGGTGACCTGGAAGGCTCGTCCGCCGAAATCGGTTTGGGAGAATCCGATTTTGTGGCGCGAGGTTTGTACGTGGGCCTACGGACGCAAGGTTGTCGTTGTCCGCGTCGCATTCTTGATGCTGTTTGCGATTGCGACTTTCGCCATCGTTCGCAGCGTTCAAAGTGGCGCAGCGATCAAGCGTTTCGACCGAGATGAAAACGCGTTGCCGGTGACGACGTTGCCATTGGCGGCGATCGGCGTGATTAGTCTGGTTTTGGTGAACGCGTTGGCGGTCAATTCATTCACCAGCGAACGAGATGGCCTGGCGCTCGACTTGTTGATGGTGACGGACCTGAGTCCTGCCGAGTTTATTTTTGGGAAAGTCTTGGGTGTATTGTTTGTCACCAAAGAGATGATTCTGCTGCCACTAGGTTTGATGGTCTATTTGGGCTACAGCGGTGCGATGAATTGGGAGAACACAATTTTCTCGATCCTCGGGTCGGTCCAGCTATATCTGTTCGTCACGATGCTGGGAATCCACAGTGGCATTCACTACATCGCGGGACGAACGGCAACTTTGGTCAGTCTTGGTACGGTCTTTTTCTTGTGCGTCGGTATCGCAATTTGCATGGTCATTATGGTCAGTTTCCGCGGGGCGTTTCAATTGCAATTGGCACCGTTCCTAGCGATGATTCTGGGCGGCGGCGCGGCGTTGTTTGCGGCGCTGGGCAGCCGTAATCCTTCGTCGGCAATCTTCGCCGCGTCGTTTTTATTGCCGCTGGTCACATTTTATGCGATCACGCAATTCTTACTACAACGAGACCATTCCTTCGTCTTGCTGACGGTCTTGGCAGGTTACGGATTTGCGACCGCCGCGATGTTGATTCCGGCGCTCAGTGAATTCGATGTATCGCTGGATCGAGATCGCGGTGGCGCAGGCGGAGAAGGTGCGTGAGCACTTGGCAAGTTATTTTTCCTTGGTTGCCGCCGATGCTTATCCTGGCGGTTTTGAGCGCACTTTTCAGCGGCAGCGAAGCGGCATTATTCTCGCTTCGCGACAAGGATTTGCGAAACCTTAGCCGTCGCGGAACCTCCGGTCGGCTGGCGGTCAATCTTGTTTCCCAGCCCGAAAGATTGCTATCGGCAATTTTGTTTTGGAACTTGCTGATCAACATTACCTTTTTCGGTATTGCCGGCATCGTCGCCGGAAAGCTTGAGAATACCGACCCGGGCGGTGCTCGCGTCGCGATCGCATTCACTATCGTCTCGCTGTTCTTCGTGATCTTCTTTTCCGAAATGCTGCCTAAGTGCGTTGGCGTATTGTCGCCACGGCGAATTGCCTTGTTCAGTAGCTTGCCGATGACCATCGCCGTTCGCACCATCAGTCCCGTATTGCCGCTGATCAGCGCCGTGAACTTGGGTGTCCAAAGATTACTTTGGCCGTCGTTTACGCCCGAGCCTGAAATTGAGTTGGAAGATATCGGGCGCGCCATTGAATTGGGGACACACGATGCGGCGCTGGCCAAGCAAGAACAGGCGGCGCTTCATAACCTCGTTCACCTTGCTGACATTCGGGTCGATGAGTGCATGCGACCTCGCAGCGGTTTGCAAATGTTACGACCACCGATCTTGGCCGAGCAGTTCCGTGGACCACCGCCACCGGGCGGCTATGCGATTGTGCTCGAAGGCGATAACGATGAGATCGTCGGTGCCATTGCGATTAACTCGATGCGTCCCAGCCAATTTGACGATCTCGCTTCGGGAATGGAACCGGTTTGCTACATTCCCTGGTCGGCCAACGTTTCATCGGTGCTCGATCTGCTGCAACGACAACGACTCAACGTTGCGGCGGTGGTTAATGAATTCGGTGAATCAATCGGCGTGCTTTCGGTCCAAGACATCATTCGCCAAGTTTTGACCGGCCACTTTGAACACGTCAACGTCGAGTCCCAGCAACCGCTTGAAACCATTGGCGAAGGTCACTACCGCGCCAGCGGTGCGATGGGCGTTCGCAAATTAGCAAAGCTGCTTGACGCCCGGCCACCGGAAGGTCGCAACGCCACGATCGAAGGTATCATGCAGCGTATCAACAACAAGCCGCCACGCGCCGGTGACCGCTGCGAATGGGAAGACTACATACTCGAAGTCATCGAGCAGGACGAAGCAGGGAACTGCGTTATCGACATCCGTCACGTCGATGAAATCCAGCCTGACCCTGAAACCAATTCAATGCAATCGGCCAACGATTCAAGCGAGGAATCACCGTGATCGTTGGGTTTGTTATTTTTATCGTGGGCTTGGTTTTGAGCGCGTTCTTCAGCGGCACGGAAACCGGCATGTACCGCGTCTCGCGGATGCGCCTGTTGCTCGATGCGTTGGACGGTTCGTGGCTGTCGCGGGGGCTGTTGTGGCTACTGAATCACCCTGCGATTTTTGTCGCCACAGCCCTTGTCGGTAACAACCTTGCCAATTTTTTTGTCAGCCTTGGCATTGTTAGGCTGATTGCCAATTCGATCGGTGGCGGTGCGGCCACAGAATTATTGGGTACGATTTTAACGACACCGTTGGTATTCGTCCTCGGTGAGTTGTTTCCCAAATACTTGTTTTTCAACGCCCCATATCGGCTGTTGTACGCGCTGCGTCCGGCGATCATTTTTGTGACGGTCTTATTTTCGCCGATTTCGCTGGCACTGGGATTTCTCGGTACCGCGTTAAGCAAATTGACCGGCAAGGCCCCCTTCCAGCTCCGTGTCGCGATGCAGCGCGCCGAACTCGATCAAGTGCTTCGTGAAGGCCACGAGGCGGGTGTATTGGCCGGCGGACAACGCTCCCTCGCGCAAAATATTTTTGAAGTCGGCAATGAGCCGGCGATTCGCTTTAGCGTTCCGGTGCATCGACTTGCTATTGTGAGTCTTCCCCTGGACATTGCATCGGCCAAGAGCGAGGCCAGACGCAAATCACATCCGATTGTATTGGTCAAAAAAGGTCAAAAACTGGTTGGTTGCTTGCAATTTGCCAAGCTGCAGCTTGAATCCGATCCGCAGATTGAGCCTGTGATCGAATGCTCTCAGGATGAGCATCACTTGCAAGTACTGCTCAAGCTTTACGAATCGGGCAGCGACGTTGCGGTGTTGGTCGATTCCACACGCAAGCCCTGCGGGATCCTGACTCAACAACAATTGATCCAGTCATTTCTCAGTACCGGAGCGCGGATCAAGTAGCATTACTTTGCACTCAGGCGCTGGTTAAGCCAGTCACTTGCCGAAATGCGAAGCTTGTCCCTCTGGCGTTCGATTTGTGCGTTCAACTTTTGCGCAAGCTTCTCGTTTTGTTTGGGCAAGTATTCGTCCCGCAGAAGTCGCTCGGCGATGTCGCCGAGTTCTTCCGCGATGTCGCTGCCGAGTTTACTGATTTGATCAACCTCCAGATCAATGAGCTTGAGCTCTGCGAAGTCGACTTGCGGTTGGAACAACACATCCGGCGGAATTCGCGAATAGTCAATTGCGATGCCGAACGTGGCCTTGATCGTCATGCGGACCCGCGCGCTTGCGCGAACCGAAACACTGTAAAGCTGCAGCCCATAGTTCCATCGTTCTTGTCGCGCATCAATATCGAGCTTGGATTCAATCCGAACTTCCATCGCGATGCGGCCATCGGGCAATGTCTCGGCGCGGCGGACTTCAATCTTCAAATTTTCGGAATTGGTCGGCTCTTGCAATTCAATTTCATACTTGAGCCACTTTCCATGCCGAACGTCGCGGTAGCGGCGATGCGTTTTTAACTTTAAGCCGTCGTTGTCAACGTCAATGCCCGCGTAGACCCGCTTCGTTGCTCCCCAATTCTTCTTGCTCTCATAATGGGGCGGAATGTTAGCTTGGACCAGGTACGCCGCCCACTGCAACGTCGCCTTGGTTTCGGCATCAGGTAGGCCCTGGAAGACTGCCGTTTCCTCAGCGCGGCTTTGCAGCGCCAGCCCTAGGATTGCGGTCGCCAGCAGCGTGCGAAACGATTTCACGTCGAATGTCGTCGTAAGAATGCGGCAAGAAGCTCAGCCACATAGACCAAGTCAGCTTTGCTTTCTGCCAAAAGATGGTCGGCCCGGTCCAGAGCAACCAAACTTACTGGCGGTGGGAAGGTTCCGCTGGGTCGGGTAGATGCGAGTTGGAAAAGCCGCAGCGCCTGGTCAAAAGTGACCGTCTCATCACTTGGCGAGTGCAAAACGAGCAATGGAATCTTGATTTGCGTGATGAAATCGGCCAATCGACGGCTGCGAAAATCGGCCGTCATTTCTCTGCGAATCAGCCAGCGACGTCCGCCGATTTCGACTTCGCCGATTCCATCTCGTGCGATACTTGGATTCATCCGGTCCATCAAGTCGGCAAGGTGATAAGTATCCGCCGGAGCGGCAAGCGTCGCAATTGACCGAAGCGCGGTCGCGGATTGCGGATCACCGGCGACCGCCAATGACGCCGCGCCACCAAAGCTGTGACCGATCAATCCTTGGACTGGTCCCAGTTCAGCCGTTGCATAAGCGATCGCCGCGCGGAGGTCGGCGACGTTGGTCGAAAAGTTCGTGTTGGAGAAATCTCCAGCGCTATCGCCCAAACCCGTCATGTCAAACCGCAGCACCGTAACGCCGGACTCGGATAATGATCTGGCGATGCGAACAATCGCCTTAAGGTCTTTGTTGCAGGTAAAGCAATGCGAAAACACAACAACCGGAGCCGTAAGTCCGTCGCTGCGCTGCGTCGCGGCATCGACAATGCCCGCCAGCTCAGACCCATTGCCGCCGTGAAAATTAACTCGATGTGATTGCCGCAGCGAAGTGACCGTAACCGACATCAGGCCGCTGGTCCCGTCGTACCGTTGCCTGATTCGAGGGTTATACGTCCGGCGCGAAACGCCTCGGC
The DNA here is from genome assembly GCA_041753075.1 of Pirellulaceae bacterium. Lineage (GTDB taxonomy): Bacteria > Planctomycetota > Planctomycetia > Pirellulales > Pirellulaceae > UBA6163. The sequence goes on along the minus strand of JBGSVE010000097.1, from coordinate 45,574 downwards.
CATCGCCATTGGCACCTCGGCTTCGGCAAGCACGAACTGAGCACGGTTTTCGGCGACGAGTGCCTTCATCTGTTGCTCCGAGGCAATCGCCTCGGCACGTCGCCGCTCGGCGCGAGCGCGGGCGACTCGCGTGTCGGCCTCGGCTTGGTCGGTTTGCAATCGAGCGCCGATATTCTCGCCGACGTCAATGTCAGCAATATCAATCGACACGATTGCAAACGCAGTCTGCGCGTCCAGCGCCCGCGCCAGAACGGCCCGCGTGATCATGTCAGGATTTTCGAGGACCTCGAAATGCGAACCGGCTGAGCCGATCGAGCTGATGATCGATTCGCCGACGCGCGCGATGATCGTGTCTTCGGTGGCACCGCCAATCAATTGCGACAAATTGGTGCGAACGGTAACTCGAGCGCGAACGCGAAGTTCAATGCCGTTGCGGGTGATGGCACTGAGTGTTGTCTTGCCGCTGCGACGTGGATCGGGACAATCGATCACTTTTGGATAAACGCTGGTCTGGACCGCGTCGAGAACATCGCGGCCCGCCAAATCAATGGCCGCCGCTTGGTCAAAGTCCAATGGGATTTCGGCGCGGTGCGCGGCGATGATTGCGTGAATCACATTCTTGACGTTGCCGTTGGCCAAGTAATGTGATTCCAATCGTTGGGTGCTGATGCCGTTTTCGCGGTCGATGCTCAACCGTGCCTGCGCAGCCATCACTTTGGCTTGGACAATCACATTCGGATCGACCTTCGTAAAGTGCATTCGAATCAGGCTCGGCAGGCTAACGTCAGCTTGCGACATGATCGCTTGCAGCCATAGCTTGCCGTAACGCAACACAAATGCCGCCATAAATAGCAGAAAACAGACGGCCAGGACGATGCCCGCCAAGGACAAAACGCGGGTGATATTCTGGGTTGTTTCGCCGATAATCAGCGTGATTGTCGCAATCATTAACTTTCGCCTAATCGAAACTTTTTGTGTGTAGGTACAAAAAATGCTCAAATCGCAATTGGACCCGGTGAGTCCTTTGGTTACAGTTGAGTATACAAGCGGCGAGCCGCAAGCGGTGAAACTAAAGTGTTTCGGGAGTCCGACGGTGTTTAAGCGAACGTGGAAACCAGGTGACTGGATCGTCTATCGCCTGAGCAAACATGGAGTTGCTCCCGGGCGTCGGGCGCATCACGTGTCGGCATCACGCAAGGGCGAGTCATACAATTACATCGTTGATAAGTTTTGGGTCGTTGATTCGGTGGACGCGTCGGGCGAATTGCATGTTCGCACCCCCGGCGGAAAAACTCGCGTTTTGATGCCCAGCGACCCCAACCTGCGACGCGCCCGCTGGTGGCATCGCTTGCAATGGGGCGAGCGGTATCGAACCGCCGAGGCCAAGCGCGGCTCAGACGTGGCCGTAACGGACGGACGCAGTAACGGCCCCGCTGAAGCCGCCTAGACGTACTTCTTTAACGCTTCGGCAATCAATGCAGGATCGTCTTGCTCACGCAGGTGCTTGATCTGGTCCGCTGGCAAACCGACGCGTTCCAAATTGGTCACCAATCGCTCCCAAATCGTGAGCCGCTTTTTACCTTCGGTCAGGTACAGCTCTGTAACCTGCTCCATCGCCTTTTGCAGCGCAATCGAATCCAAATTACGATAGTAACTCTTGATGATCTTTTCTTGAAACTTCGTCCGCGGTTGATTCATGGGTTTTCCGTGCCTGGGAAATAACGGATGACGCTACCGAGTATCGCACAATCGATCGGTTCGTCTATAGTAATTGCGTCATGATCAGCAATCCTTCTTATCCGCCGGTGCCATTGCTACCAACACCCCCGACTGTGTGCCGTGGGGTGCGCGGTGCCACCACCGTCGCAACCGATTCTCGCGACGAAATCCTGACGGCGACGCGTCAATTGTTGGCGATGATGATTCGCCGCAACGACATCGACCCGTGTGACGTGGCCAGTGCTATTTTTACGGTCACGCACGATATTACCGCCGAGTTCCCGGCGCTGGCGGCGCGGCAAATCGGCTGGCTCGAAGTGCCACTGCTTTGTGGCTACGAAGTCTCGGTCGTCGGTTCATTGCCACGCTGCATTCGGATTCTTGTTCACTGGAATACGACTAAGTCGCAACCGCAGATTTTGCACACGTACATGCGCGAGGCGACGGTGCTGAGGCCCGACTTGACTAAGTTGCCGCCGGTGGATCTGGATGAGTTGGAACAATGGATCCGCCGCCAGATGGGCGAATCATTATGACGCGGCTGCGTTGGCTGACCGGCGAACGGTTAACGCCGATCCATGCGGCAAGATGCTACGCGATCGGCGCGCGGGCTGTGGACCAAGAGTTGATCGGCGGCATCGCGCCGTCAATGGATGAATTCAACCACCGATTGGCCGCCGCCGAAATTGACATCAACAAGTTTTGGCGGCGCTTGCTGTCCGCCGCTGCTGCGGGCGACAACGATTTGGAATCGTGCGCGAGTGCTTTGTTCGCAGCGGGCTGCAGTTCGCTCACGCTTGATTCGATTGCCGCGGCGCTGGCATCGCGTCTGGCCGAAATTCGCTTGGTGCATCAGGAGCGATTCCCCAAACTTGCCGAACAATTGGCGCTGCGCGGTCGCCCGCTGCGCGAACAGTGGGATGGTTACGGCGCAGGATTGATGAAGCGAATCGGCAAGCTAACGCACGCATCGTTTCTACCCAAGCAAGCGACGGCGCTGCTGTTGTCACCCTATCGCGGCGGTGATGGCGGCATCGATGCTTCGGCAGCTCGCGTGTGGATCGAAGCGGTATTGACCAACCCGTTTCCGCAGGTGCCCGAAGTTTTGCGGTTGGCTTGGTTAATTGCCCAGATCGGCTTGATCGATGGCTTGTCGGCGCATAGCGACGATTCGCATGGCGATCCATGGGTCGCACCGGCGAGACTGCCGCGTGTCGCCGCGCTGGCGATGTTGCCGATCGCGCTCGATGCCGGCGTCTACTTAGAACTGATCCCAACGCCACAAGATGGTTTGTCGTCAATCTTTCCGCAGGCTGCGAATGCTTGGAGATTTCCAATTGATTCGGCAACGCTTGATGTGTTGGAAAATTGGTGGCGTCAATTCCAGGATCTGCAAACCGCACCTCCGGTGACACTCAAGGCGCTGGACCGCATGTTGCATGCCGAGACAATGTCAGACGATACCATCATACATCACGGCCAAGGCCGATGATCAATCGGTTCTACGCATGGATATTGTTCTTGCCGACGTTGGGCTGGAATGCGCTGCTTGGTCGCGTGCTGGGGAGGCGTAATTGGTGGGACCCAATCGATCCCTACGTTTTGGTCGGGGCATATCCGTTTGTCGGCGATGTGCAACGCTTATACGACCTCGGTGTCAGGGCAATCGTCAACACCTGCGAAGAGTACGCTGGGCCGGTGGTGCATTACAACCGCTTGGGCATCGACCAATTGCATATCCCAACAACCGATTTTACGCACCCGAACCTAAGGGACATCGAACAGGCGGTCGAGTTTGTTGAAGATCATGTCAATAAAAAACGAATGGTCTATATCCATTGCAAGGCTGGTCGCGCGCGCAGCGCGACGGTGGCGATCTGTTGGTTGATGAAGTATCGCGGCATGTCGGCCGCCGCCGCCCAGGCGTTTCTGCTGCTGGCCCGTCCCCACATCAATCCAAATCTGGCTCAGCGTCCTGTCGTGCAGCAGTTCAGCAAGAATTTGGCCGCCGCGAAGTCGAAAGCCTAGCAGCTTTGTCACACAAAGATTGCAAGGCTGGCCGTAGCGGATCTTGTCAAAGCTACTCATGCCATAGGATCTTTAACAAAATCCACTACCCAAGAATTAGACCGATCCGAAACATTAAAGATCAGCATTGCGCCGATAAAGAAACGGATAGCTATGCACAATCGATCGGACGATTGCAGCGAAACGAAACTCGTTTGAACGGGCTGATTCCGCGATCTTGTCCAGCACACATTGGTCCGCCCGAATCGGCCCGCGAGCTAGTGCATAGATCAGCAATTGGCTCGCAAACGTTCGCGTGAATGTGTCCTTTTGCTCCAATAGAATCTGCTTCAACTCGATCGGCCCGGCGAACGTTTGCCCGCTTGGCAACTCGCCGCTGGCATCCACCGTTTTACCAACCTCGGTGTCGCGCCAACGTCCAATTGCGTCGTAATTCTCCCATCCAAATCCCAGCGGATCGATCTTATCGTGACACGAAGCGCACTGCGGACTGCTGCGATGTTGCTCAAGTCGTTGGCGCAGCGTTAACGGTTGGCCGCTGGCGTCCGGTTCGGCCAATTCGGGCACGTCCGGCGGCGGTGGCGGTGCGGGAGTGCCCAGGAAGGTTCCCGCGATGAAGTTTCCTCTTCGCGGAACATTCGTCCGCCCTGGATCGGCTTGGGACATCAGCAGCGCCGCCGAAGTCAACAGTCCGCCACGACGCCGATCGGTCAGTGAAACTCGTTGCATCGATTGGCCGGCGACTGCCTCGATTCCATAGTGCCGTGCCAGGGTTTGATTGGCGTAGGTGTAATCACAATCGATGATATCGGTAATCGGTCGATCTTCGCGAATCAGCTCACGCAACAGATGTCGAGGTTCGGCAGCAATCGCATCGTGTAATGATTGATCAAAATCAGGAAACAGTTCCAAGTCGGGCTTGTGATCAGCAAGGCCGTCGATTTGCAACCATGGAGCAAAGAAGTTGTCGATCAAGGCGTCACTGCGCCGGTCGGCAAGCATCCGAGTAATCTGTTGGTCGAGATCTTTGGGTCGATGCAACTTTTTCGCCTTCGCCAATTGCATCAACTTGTCATCTGGAGGCCCGGACCACAGAAAAAAACTAAGCCGCGATGCTAGGTCGAAGTCGTCAACGGCGTACGGCTCGGTTGCGTCGGGTTGCGTTGTTTCAGCGCGAACCAAAAACCGTGGCGAGATCAACACCGCCATCAACATCTTGCCAATCGCCTCATCATGCTCAAGTCTTTCGTCACGCGACCGATCATAAATCGAAAGCAACTTTCCAATCCACTCAATGTCAGCCGGTCGGCGAGTCGCACGCTCGGCGAATCGCGTGACAATCGCTTGTGCCACGTCACGCTGGACATCGTCTTCACGAGCTTGGCGAAAATAAACGCGGCGATAACCGATCGGTGGTTTGGCGTTGGACTTGGCACCGCCGCGCTTGTTAGCCATCAAAGCATTGACAACTTCTTGTGCCGCGTCGTAGTACTGCTCGACCTGCAGCGGCGACAGCGCCTGCGAAGCGGCGATGTTGTCGAAGCCGTAGCTGCTGGCGTCCGCAGGAAACGCGTCGGCGAGATGCAGATCAAGCCCCGTCAATTCGCGGATGCTGTTGTCATATTCGGCGCGGTTCAATCGCCGAATACTTGGGTTCCCCGGATCGGGATTGGCCTCGCAATCGTATTCATCCAGCGTCTTGCGCAAAAACTTTGCGATCAACTCACGTTCTTCGCCAGTGGGTTGACGCGAATCTTGCGGTGGCATTTCCTTTGAATCGATACGGTCCAAGGCCGTCCGCCAAACAACCGCGTTATCGGCAATCAAGCGGATGTTGTTGTCTTTACGCAAATCAACGTCGCCATTGGCATCGTCAGCGTTATGGCACTTGTAGCAATATCTCCCCAGCAGGCCCTCGATGCTGCGATCGAAAGATAGCGGGTCAATTTCGTCTTCGGCGACCGTGACACTGGCACCGAGCATCACCAGCGCAATGGCCAAAGCGCGAAAGCGAGACAGCTTTAACATGGCGGATCAGCTATCGATCCGGTCAAGCCGTCCAGTGCTGTCACCGAACTTCGCACGATCGATACCGGCCCGCTGCAGCATCTCAACATAAAGATTACAAAGCGGCGTCGGTGACTCATAACGCAAGTGGCGTCCGCCTGACAGGCTGCCCCCGGCACCTCCGGCGATCAAGATTGGCAAGTCATCATGGTTGTGCTTATTGCCGTCGCTGATTCCCGCACCGTAGCAGAACAACACATTGTCCAGCAGCGTCCGATCGCCTTCCTGAATCTGTGACATCCGCCCGAGCATGCGCGAGAACAGGTCGATGTGGTGACTGTTGATACGCGTTAACTGCGAAAGGTTTTCTTCTTTCTTGCCGTGATGCGATGTCGAGTGATGCGAGCCACGCGCATCGATCTCGGGATAAGCCCGCCCCGATTTTTCATATGAAAACATGAACGAAGCAACTCGCGTCGTGTCAGTTTGGAACGCCAACGTCATCAAATCCAGCATCAAGTTGACATGGTCCGAATACAGCGACGGTATGCCGCGACCATCGGGAATGATGATGTCCGACCACTGGATATCATCGTCATCGTCGTCATGCCCGCTTGGTGGCGGTGCATCGCGAAACGCTTCACCGTGATGCGATTGATTGTCGATCGTGGCCAAGGCAATTCGCTTTTCGACACTACGCAAACCGTCAAGGTATTCTTCGAGTTTGCGTCGATCGGAAAAACCGAGTTGCCGTTGCAACGATTTCGTGTCTTCACGCGCCAAGTCCAAAACGCTCTTATCGACGCTGCCATCGCTGAGCCTCGATTGGCTTGAATCGGCGGGCTTGGACCAATCAGGCTGCGTTAGCGGTTTGCCGCGAAACAGCCGATCAAAAACCTCTTTGGGATTGATTTCCAGCGGTGCCGGTGTGGTCTTGCTGCGCCATGAGATGTGCGACAGATAGGTGCCGCTGTATCCATGGTCACCACGATGGCCGGGGTCGATACCGAGCGCCAATGAATCGACGGGCGTGTTAAGTCCTATCTCACCGGCGACTACTTGATCGATGGAAGCACCGGCGACTTCGGGTTCCTCAGAGTGTTTGCATTTGGCCCCCACAAGAAACCCGCCACCGGCAGGCTCATGACCGGCGGCCTTTCCGATGCAGTGGTCGGCGGTGAGATTGCTTATTAACGTGACCTTGTCTTTGACTGGTTCAAGGCCGCGCAGCGTTTGCGGCAAATCTCCGAGCGGACCCTCATCACCGGGCCGCCACGTGTCCATGTTCACACCGTTGGGAACATAGAAAAATCCCAGTCGAACCGGCGGACCGGCGGCGAGCGTTGACGCGGTTACTCGGCCTACCATAGTATTCGACATCGAGTCCAACCACGGTAGCGCGATCGCTGCACCGGTGCCGCGCAGTAGCGTTCGACGAGAGATTTTCCAGGGCTTAGTCATACGTTGGGTCCTATTGTCAGACACGAAAGCGGGCGGAGCGGGCGATCATAGGTTTTAATCGCGCAGGCGGGGGCAGGTTTGTTAACGCTATTCTAGCAAACCGTCTAGCTAGTTGCAAAAGTGATCTTGCTCGCGATTGGCAATGTCACCGATGCATTGCCGAACATCTTTTCATGCGTTTGGTGCATGGATAGAATCGAGCAATGGAAATCACTCAACTACGATACTTCTTAAAGCTTGCGGAAATTCGCCACTTCACGCGTGCGGCCAACGAATTGGCAATCAGCCAGTCGGCACTCAGCCGTTCCATCCTGAAACTCGAAGAGGAGATCGGACGACCGCTGTTCGAGCGACTCGGTCGCGAAGTGGTGTTGACCGATTCGGGACAAACGCTGTGGCATCGAGCCGAGCAGATCTGCGGCATGGTCGATGATGTAAAGCTGCGGATCAGCGATGATGGTCAACGCGGTTGCTTGCGAATTGGTGCGATCCCAACCATCGCTCCTTACCTGTTGCCCAACGTTTTCAAGCAGTTCGCCAAAGTCGTTCCCAACGCTTCATTGGAGTTGACCGAGGACACAACCGAGAGATTGGTCAAGCAGTGTTCACAGGGCGAAGTCGATGTGATCGTCTTGGCATTGCCGGCCCCAACACCCCATCTGGATTGTGACGCGTTGTTCGACGAAGAACTGCTGATCGTTCTTCCCAGCGATCATCCGCTTGCCGATCGCAAGCGAATCGCACCGAAGGACCTCGACTCCGAGCCGCTCGTCACTCTCGGTGAGGGACATTGTTTGGCGAGTCAAATCGAAGACTATTGTTTGCGCAAGCGGTTGCGCGGTGTCAGTGTTGCCAAAACAAGTCAGCTATTGACGGTCCAGGAATTGGTGGCGCTGGGACATGGGATATCGTTTGTTCCGGCGATGGCCGCCAATCTTGATCGTGACCGACGGCGCATCTATCGAAGTTTTCACGGCGATCGACCTGTCCGCACGATCGCCGTCGCCAGCAACCCCTATCGATTCCAAAGCCAATTGCAAACTCGCTTCGTCGAACACCTCAAGCAAAGCGTGGGCAAGTAGGCGTCTAGTGATTGGCGGTAGTGCAAAGCTAAGTTGTAAGGCGACACTAAGTTCCACTCTGCGAATCGCAAGCGATTCTTATTTGAAAAATTGCGAAAGTTGAACTAAGCCATGCGCACGCCAACGGTCAGCAAGATGTTCGCGTATCGCTGTTGGTCCGCAGTCTGGATCGTTAGCACATGATCCTGGGTCGAAACGGCTTCATAGAATGCCCACTTCTCGATTGGCTGCAACTCAAGCTTCAGTCCAGCACTGCGAATCGTTTGCCGATAATCGTTCCAAACTGGCGGATCACCGTCCAGCGCATAGGGCCCCTCGGTTTCGGTTTGCATCGTTTGAATCGCTTCGATGGCGACAGCCGATAACAACGCTTCAAGCACTTGATTGCAGGTCGGCACGCCGGGCATCAGGTTCAAGCTAACCAGTTCGGCGCGAGGGCCGCGTTTGTTGCTGGCAGGATAATTACCATCGGCGATCAGGATCGTGCTGTGATGACCCGCCGCCGCCGCCACCGCCAAGATTTGGGGATGGATCAGCTTGCTGAGTAGCATTTAGATTTCGCGATTGAACACAGGACGAAACTTGATTCGATACGATGCGCTCTTGGACTCCAAAAACGGTTCACTCATTTCGTCGGTATCGCTTGCGGGCGGCAGCAACGTTTCGGGTTCGTCGCGGTCGCTGGGCAACGTTGTCTCAACACCCTTGAGCTTGGTTTGGGGTTCATCATCGGAAGTCTCGGGAGCGCTCAACACCGATGGTCCGGTATCATCCGCGGCGGGACGATTGCTGGTCACCGGTGGAACTGGTGTCGAAACAGCAGGGCTGGGCTGGGAAACGATCGCAGGAGCCAACGACGAGTAGCCATTCACAATCGCTGGCGAAAACGGATCGTAGTAATTCAGCGGGACACGTTGAACGACTTGGCGCGGCACCATCACTGTCTCGGTGTAAGGAACATAGACTTGGCGAGTCACCGGGCGACGCACCGTTTGCACGACGCGCTCATTCTCGATGTATTGGACTTGTACCGGTTGCTTGCGTGATTCGTACGTCATCGTGGTGTTGGTGACGGGCACACGCCGAACCTGTTCTTCGGTGATCCAACGCTGCTGCGATACGGGTACTTTGCGAGTCAACGTTTCAGTAACTGGCTTTTGCACCGTGACGGGAACCTTGCGTGTTTCAACCATCGGCACCATGCGAGTCGTCTGCACCGGAATGTCTTGAGAGACCACTTCGGATTGCATTCGCGTAACTTGCACGGGAACTTGCTGTGACATGACCTCGGTCTGCATTCGCGTCACGGAGACCGGCACCTGTTGTTGCTGGTATTCCGGCACATACGAGGTTTGTGCAATTTGTTGAGTGATATAGTTGGGTCGATAAGTCAACTGAGTTTGCACCGTCGGCGCAGTGACCTGCGGCGTGTAATAAGACGCACCGCGATTGACACTGAAGATTCCAAACGGTCCGGTTGTTTGATATGCGTTGGGAACATAGCTCAACCCGTATTGAACTTGGCCTGGCTGGACATATTGCTGGGCAACGTAGCCACCGGCATCGACGGTTTGATTTTGCAACGTCGTTACCGGACGGTAGGAAAGGTACTGCTGCGTCTGGTACTGGGTTTCGACAACCGGACGTTGGACTTGGTATTGCTGCTGGTAGTATTGGGTTTCAACAACTGGACGTTGTACGGTGTATTGCTGTTGGTAGACCTGGGTCTCAGTCACCGGTCGATAGCTGGTGACCTGTTCTTCACGCTCCGACGTTTCCGTTACATAGCGAGTTTCGGTATAAGACTCGTCTCGATAAGACGTTTCAACGAAGGGACGATAAATCGTGTAACGTTCTTCCTTGAAAGTGGTTTCGGTGACCGGTTTGGCGACGCGATACTCGCGCTCTTCAGTGCGTGTCTTCACCACGGGCCGCATCGAAACGACTTCCTCGTCGACAAATTCCGTCTCATACGCAACACGAAACCGTTGAATGGCTTGGGGTTCCATTACCGGTTCGCATTGCATGCGATACTGCGGCTCAAAGCAACACGCATCTTGACCCAGCGCGCTGGTCACGGCGCACAATCCAACGGTCGAAAAACAGAACAGCGACTGGATGCGAAGTGCTAAACGTTGACGGCTCATGGTTTATTTCAAACGCATTAGGGAACATTCGTTGGAGGCACGACGCCACCACCGGGGCACATTAAGAATACGGTGGCTCCCCTAGGATATTCACAAAATCGCCGAAAAAAACGCCAAAAACCAAAAACCAGCCGGTTCCATTTTGACCATTTTTCCCTGCCCGTCTAATTAGCGCTACAACCGTTGTCTTTTCACTGCGCAGGATGCCGGCATAACCGGCAAAGTCGCCCCAGACAGTTGGTGGCCCTACTTAAGTGAGCAATTCCTTGACAGGCGTTCCACCACCGCCAACCTTGAACGGGCGGCCGTTGGGGGCAATGAATTCCGATTCGATATCGAGACCCGCGGCGGCGGCAATCGTCGAGTTGAAATCTTCGATGCTGACTTGATCGCTTTCGACCGAGAATCCGCGATCGTCTGAGGACCCGTAGACTTGGCCACCGCGAATTCCCGCGCCCGCCAACACGCCGCTGAACGCACCGGGATGGTGATCTCGGCCGCCGTTGACATTCAATTCCGGTGAGCGTCCGAACTCGGTCGCCAGCACGACCAACGTTTCGCTGAGCAACCCCTTGGTGTTCAGATCTCGCAGTAGGCTGCTCAGCGCCGTGTCGAGCATCGTCGCCTTTTCATCAAGCCGCTCATAGAGTTCTTGGTGCATATCCCAACCACCATGATTGATTTCGACATAGCGAATCCCTTGTTCGACCAATCGCCGCGCCAGCAGACAACCTTGGCCAAGAGGATTCTGGCCGTAAGATTCACGGACTTCTTCGGATTCTTTGCTGAGATCAAACACTTCTAATTTGTCGCTACCCATCAGTCGCTTCGCCTCGCCATACAGATGGTTGTAGGCTTCGACCTCCGGATTGGGATGCTTGCCTTGAAAGCGACGATCAAATTGGCCGGCCAAAACCAACCGTCGGTTGAACAACTTTTCGTCGAGATACTTAGGCAAGCTTGTGTTTTCAAGGCCAACATCAGGGTCTGAAATCGGCACCGGCGACAAGCTGGCGTGTAAGAATCCAGCACCCGGATGACGGTTGTTCTCACCGATCAAAAAGTTGCCTGGCAAGTCTCGGTTGAGACGATCTTTTTGGTTCACCATCCACGCGCCCATCGCTGGGTGTCGGATGCTGTTGAGTTGTTTGTACGCGGTCCGCATCAGGTATTGCGCTTGGTTATGGTCGCCCGTTTCGGTGCTGAGCGAGCGGACCACGGCCAATGCTCCGGCGAGGTATGAAAGCTTAGGCAGCTTCTCACCGAAGCTGATGCCGGGGACGCGAGTTTGGATGCCTTTGGTTTCGCCGCCCTCGGGCACATCGGGCTTGGGATCGAAGGTGTCGATGTGCGTCATCGCGCCGTTCATAAACAGGTAGATAATATGCTTCGCCTTGCCGATCGCGACCGGCTGTGGCGCGGCCGCGACATCAGCGAATGCCCGCGAGCGGGCGTAGCTGGCAAACGATACGCCGAGCAATGACTGCGCGGCGGTGGCCATGAATTGGCGACGATGAGTGCCGGAAAATTCAGGAGTCGACATGTTGGACCGAGCCTTCGCCCAAGAGGTGAATGTGGCTTATTGAACGAACAGAAATTCTTTGGTGTTGAGCAAGGCCCAAATCATGTTGCCATAGCCTTCGCCCGGTCGCGAAGCACGCGAAATCTCGCTGGCGGCGAGTTTGCGATCTTCGGACGTCGGTTTGCGAGTCAACAGACTGATAAAGATCGAGTCGATTGCGTCGCGCGAGCTTTCCGCAGCGGTGACATTGTCGTAGATGGCCGATCCGGTTTCGAGCATGACGTGGGTGATCGGCCCGTTGAGCATGGCCAGAATCTGTGGCACGGTTGCGGTTGAATCCCCGCCGTCGATAGTTTCGCGGTCACCTTGGCCGAATTGACGCAGGAAATGTCCCGCCGGCATCGGCGATGGCAATTCCGAGGCGCGGCACAGTACGTTGCCCTGATACGCATGGGGCGCAAGCGATCGTCTGTAGGCCGCTTGGAAATAAGTCGAGCTGTATTTTTGCGTTACCGCCTCCAGCGTTTCGAGCGTCGCCGATGCGAGATCAAGTTCTATCGTCGGCGCGATGTCTTTGGCGGTTGGTCGCTGGAACGGCCAAGCGTTATGCACGGCGAGCGTCAGAATTGAATCCCAAACTTGCTCAGCCGTCATCCGATGAACCACCGGACCGGGAAAATAATAGGGCTCTCCGCTGGTGACTTGGTAGTCAGTCGCTTCGCGTTGAAACGACTTTGAATACAGGATTGTGCGAGTCAATTCCTTCAGATTGAAATCTAAACGAATCAATTCGGCGCAAAGATGTTTTTGCAACGGCTCGTTGACGCAAACGCTGTCATCACGAATATCATCAATCGGATCGATCAGACCCGCGCCCATAAAACGTCTCCACAAACGGTTGACGATCGTTTGGCTGAAACGAGGATTTTCGGCGGAGGTCAGCCAAGCGGCGAATTGTTCACGCCCCGATTTTCCGCTCGCTGTTTTGGGCACTTCGCCCCACAGCACGGCTGGCTCGACCACCGTCTTTGGCTTGGCGTCGTCATAGGCATAGTCATGCGGTAATCGCAGCGCCGCTTTTACTTCAGCGACGTTGTAAGCATTCGCCCGGGCGACTCGTTGCAACGGTCCAGGGACGCGGCCGTTTGGGTATTTCGCCTGGGCTTCTTTAATGAGCGATTGCGATTTGTTGCCGCGTGGCTTGCCCTTGGCCGCCATCATGTCGCCACCTGAGGAGCGAGTTCGGGTGCCGGCGGTGAACGCTGCCAATTCGTAGAACTGGTGCTGAGTCCAATGATCAAACGGATGGTCGTGGCACTGCGCACACCCGATTTGGGTGCCAAGAAAAACTCGCACCGTATTGTCCACGTACGGCAGCGGCATGCCTTCATCGCGAAGTTGGTAACCGGCGGCGGGGTTTTCCCAAGTCTTGCCATCAGCGGTCAACATCTCATAGACCCACTGGTCATATTGTTTGTTGTCGCGAATCGATTCCTTGACGTAAGCCAGATACGGATCGGCAACGATGTTCGGCTGCGGACTTTGCACTAGCCGCAACGTTTCGGCCCACATGTTGTACATGTTGCTGACGTAATCAGGACTCGACAACAATTCGTCGATCAACTCCTGGCGACGATTCGCGGACATTGATTCCAAAAACGCATGAGCTTCGGGCAACGTCGGGATGCGACCGGCAACCTGCAAATAGACTCGCCGCAAAAATAATTCGTCTCCCGCCAGCGGGTTGGGCCTTTGACCGACGGCGGCGAGCTTCACATCGACCAACCGATCGATTTCGGCAGCGGAAGCCGCCGCCTCGTCGCGTCTGGATGCGATTACCGGCGCGACGCGCATGTCAACCGGCGTCTGCTCGCGAACGCTGGCCGGTAATCGGCTCACAGGTGGCTTCGCCGGAGCAGTGCGTTTAGCTATCGCCGGCTTCTTGCCGGTCTTCTGGGCCAACAGCGGTGAACAACAGCACAACAATGCGACGATCGCAAGACTAAGCCGTGAATTCATCAGCCCCAGTTCCTAAAAGATGCGTTTTTCGAGAAGACGACGGTGAATTTACCCGCCGCAGACTTCCCATGATAATCTACGGTGACGGTCAATGCTTAACGCCAACCGTTGTCTTAACGTTCAACAACCACTTTGCGAACCCAAGAATGAACCATTTTATCGCTTCAAACGTGCGCAATTACTCGTTGCTTTGTGTTGGCGTTTGCATGCTGGCAACTTCGTCCGTTGCCCAAGAAGCTCAACCTGCCACGGTACCAGCTCCGCCGACGGTCCCCGGGTCGGCGGTCACCATGTCGGCGGTCCTTGGGCCGCTCGCCTGGGTCTCCGACGCGGCTGGCGTTTCGCTTCGCCAAGCCGATGCGACAGTCTTGCGTTACGAATTCAGCAGCGGCACCAAGCCGATTGTTTACCCACTGGCGGGCCCAGGCGGGATCGCGATGACCCGAGATTATCCGATGCAACCGGCCAGTGCTGGCGGCACCAACGACCACCCGCATCATCGGTCCTTGTGGTTTACTCACGGCGAAGTAAACGGCGTTGACTTCTGGTTGGAAGATCCCAAGAAAGGCGGGCGGATCGTTCATCGCGATGTGGTCCAACAGACCGACGGAGATGATTCGGCGGTTTTGGAGACGACTGCTGACTGGCTTATGCCCGATGACCAAATCGTGCTGACGGAAAACCGAAAAATGATCGTTTCCGCAACGGCCAACCCGCGCGGTATCGAGTTCGTCATTGACTTGACCGCCGGCGACCAACCGGTGCATTTTGGCGATACAAAGGAAGGTTCGTTCGGGCTTCGCATGGCCGATTCAATTGCCGTCGATGCCAAACTTGGTGGAGTGATCTTGAACGAGCACGGCCAGCACAACGGCGACGCCTGGGGCCAACGTTCACGCTGGGTCGATTACTCGGGTCCGATCGGCAACACCATCGCCGGGGTCACGATCCTGGAACATCCCGACAGCCACGGCCATCCCTGTCGTTGGCATGTGCGAACCTATGGCTTGTTCGCGGCCAATCCCTTTGGCGAGCATCACTTTGTCGGTGGCGAGCCGACGGCTGGATACACGCTTGCCGTCGGCCAGACGTTGCACCTGCATTACTTATTGTTGATTCACGATGGCGCGGCCAATGTCGAAGAGATCGAAGCGGCATGGCAGTCGCTCGCAACGCATTAGTATTTCGGCGCAGTCTTGTTTTTGGGTTGACGCGATTGTAGAAGGGTTGTCCCCAGCCATTCGTGCGGCCCCAAGCGGTTGGGACAACCGTTCTACAATTTTTGTAAACCGAAATCGAAGCCGAGACAATGTACAACTGGATAACTATGAGTTCAGTTTGTCGTAGGCGGCGGTGACAACAGCGACGCACTTCTGGTATCCCTCTAGCGCAACGGCGCTGGCGTCGCGTTGCCAGTATTCGGGATTGAAAAGTTCGAGCGAAAATACTCCGGTGAATCCATTGGTCAATAGCATCGCAATCGTATCGACCAATGGACAAACCCCGTCGCCGGGAAACACTCTTGCCGCATCTTTGATCTCTTCGCGCGGTGGCGACTGCGGGTAGTCATTGATGTGAAAGACTTCCATTCGCTTCGCTTCGATCATGCCCAGGCCAGAAAAATCGTTGTTACCTTTGTAAATGTGATAGAAGTCGGGTAATACACAAGCGCCTTCGTGTTCCGCTGCGATGGCGACGTAGGCTAGCTCCGAAAGTTTGCTGAGCGTTTGCGAAAACCCCCATAATTCGAGTTGCGGTTTGACGCCTACTTCGTGGCCGATTTCAAGCAACCGGCGGTAACGCGTTGCGATCACATCAAGCGGCGGACCGGGCTGGCTTTGAGCACCGATCGGCGGTGCCGCGATTCGTGAACCGCCAATGTCGCGAACCATTTCCATATCGCGGCGAGCCTCTTCCAGACCCGAGGCGCGCTGGGCATCGTCGTCAACAATCCAATTGGCAAAACCGATGGCGCTTTCGACTCGCAAACCGGCGTCTTCGATTTGCAGTTTCAAGTCCGCCAGGCGACCACCACCGCTGACAAATTGCCTGAGATCGCGAATCCATGGTTCGATACCGCCATAACCCGCCTCGGCACAAACGCGAACTTGGTCGGGCAGCGACAGTTTCTGGCCCGAGATCGTGCTAGTGTTAAGGCAAAAGCGAACCGGCAGCGGACGACTTGTTTCCGTCTCGTCTGCGGTGGTCGGGACAGGCTGAATCAGCGACGCCGTGGCAACGGCGGCTGTCGAGGCAAGAAACAAACGGCGTTGCATGGGTTGTCCTGTGAACAAAGATGGTTGGCGGTGAGGTCATCTTAGTCTCACGACGCGGGGGCGACATCAACGACGACTGGTTTGCCGGGGATCCATTTCCCACCGCGCTCGGCGAACGGCGTCAGCCGGACGGGGCCGCTGCCAGTGGTTGTGATGGGGATCAAATGTGGTTTGTCGATCTCGGCAGTTTCGATGATGCGCCGGCCAAGGTGCTCGATGGCGATCCGCTGGGCACCACTGATGCTCACCGTTGCGGAAATCGACGCTTGGGCATCAACGGTTTTTGGCTCCACGGAATTTGCGACTAACGTTGGGCAATCGCTCTCGTTGCCCACCAAAACATAGGCGCTTTCAATGCTTCGCATCCGCATTGGATGGCGACTGATGGCGGCGACGGTGACTTCGTGCCAACCCGGCGGCAAGTTCGCGGTGTTGATTCGAATCCCTTCGGCTGGCTTTCCGACAAGCACCAACTTGCCAGCAAAAAAGAGTTCGAGTTGAGCAAGCTTGGCGGCGGCCAAATTGAAGCTACGCCAAAACTTTAACTTCAAGCTTAGCGTGCCATCGCTGGCGATCGGGGCTTCAAGTGTAAACAGTTCGTTGTGCTCGTCGCCGTAGGGCCGGCACAACGGATCACCGACAATTAACAATTGGTAGGGCGACTCGACCGACAAATAAAACGCTTCCGCCAACGTGGCTCCCAGGGCGTAATACGGATACATCATCGGCGTTGGGAATTTGAACTGCAGCGCATAAGGTTCGGTCACCGTGCCGCTGGTTCCTGCCGCCCCACCGCGCAGCAGTTCGACCATCGAAGTTTGATTATTTGCTTGATGCAGAACACCTGATGTGCTGGTCAAGTTATCGGCGATCGAACCTGGCAATAGCTCGTTGGCCTCGGCGAACCAGTCGTATTCGGAAGTGCCAATCATCGCTCCCATCAACTGCTGGCGGCCGCTGGGGATGTGAAACGTATCGATGGCAACTTCGTGTCCCAGTTCACGCAGTTTCACCGCGGCCACCGGAACCAACGGCATTCGCGTTTGGGCGCGAACGTTGCTTGAATTGCTGAAATAGAACGTCGCTTTCTCACCCGTCGCATCGGCCTTGGCGGCGCGTGCCAAGATTTCGATCGCTTCGCCAAGAGTCGTACCGCGACCTTTCGTGACCGCCAACACGACCGACAACAAATACCGCGGGCCGCTCGTCGCATCGACGGGAAATCCATTTTGGCCCCACGTCGTCCGCGCTGAAAACGCGACGGGTGGCATTCGATTGGGCGAGATCGCCGGCATGGCGGCAAGCAGCTTCGCGAAGTCTTCGTCATCGCGCACCGCATCGAATATCACCTCCTTGTCAAACATCGGTCGCAGCGCCGCACCCTCGCGAATCAGTTGCGAAATCGATTCAAACGCTTCGGCTTTTTTCTCAGCGAGCACCTGATAGCCGGCCAAGCGAAATCGCAGCGGCCATTGGCCCGGATGCCTGGTCAACAGGCTAGTGAGCGCGGCAATCGGTTCGTCGTATTGTTTCTCATCCGCTTGTGCAACGAGCTTATTGAAGACATCTTGATCGGGTCCCAGGAATGGATTTTGCATCCAAGCGGATGAGTCGGCGCGAGCGTAAAAATTGGTTCGCGGCGAAACGTAGTTGACGTTAACGTCACCAAGAATTTGGTACAGCATCGTCAATCCGTTGATCGACCCGACGGGCGTAAAGACTTCGTGTCGCTTGGGCACTTTCGCGAAGTCGGCATCGAGATTGATCGCCGTGGGGAAGTCGGCGGAGTAAGCGATCAAGTCGGTTTGGTTGCCAAGCCCACGCTGGTCCAAGGTCTTCAGCAGCGGTTGGAGAATTCGCGTTCGCATTTCATCGACCGTGCAAAGCATCGCATCGGGAACGTCGTCCAGCGGGATGATGCAAACATCCGGTATCCGCCGCAGCGATGCGTAATGGTTCGCGATTGTCAGCGAATCAGCCGACTTGGTGTTGACCACCAGTGCCGTTCGCAGCGGATCGGTGGCCGACGACCGATTGATCGTCGCAAGCGGTAAAACGATCAACAAGCAAACAAACACATCGATTCGGGCAGGAGACGTGACCTTGGCGATCATCAGAAACTCGAAGGGGGGAAGCGTTGCTTGGCGGTGAACCGGTTATCATACGCCTTGTCGGCGGTTGACAATAAGGCTGCGATTCAGCGTTGTCATTTTTCTTTCCCTTTTAAGTTTACGCAGGAACGAATCTCTGTGCCCGATCGCGTTGCTGAGCACCAACGACTCGCATCGTCGCTATGTTGCCGCGAGCTATCGGTGCAGTTCGGTGATGCGAGCCCTGCGATTGATTCGATCACTTGGGAATTTGCGGCGGGCAAAGTGACTTCGCTGGTGGGGAAAAGCGGTTGCGGCAAAACAACCCTGCTGCGCTCGTTGGCTCGATTGCAAATGCCGACTTCTGGTCACATCGAAGTCACACCCCCAATCTCGACGCAGTGCGGCGAAATCGCTTTTGTTTTTCAACAACCGACGCTTCTACCATGGCGAACGGCGATCGAAAACGTCATGTTGCCAATCCAGCTCGGTCTTGGCCACCGTGATTCAAGCGTATCGGCTGACAGCTCGGCCAAGCATTTAGCCGCGCGCGGATTGGCCTCGATGGAGCTCGACGAGACGGCATGGCACCGCTATCCCCATGAATTGTCCGGCGGGATGAAGATGCGTGTTTCGCTCGCCCGCGCGCTGGTCACCGAACCATCGATCCTGTTGCTCGACGAGCCGTTCGCCGCGCTCGATGACATGCTGCGATTGACGCTCAGCGAATTGTTGATGCGGCGTTGGGAGCATCAACAATGCACAATGGTGATGGTGACACATCACATCGCCGAAGCCGCGATGTTGTCGCACCAGATTGTTCTGATGCAACGCGGCCGGATCGCCAACGTCATCGACAACCAACTGCCGCGGCCGCGCGATGAAGCCGTGCGAACTTCGAATGCGTTTGGTGAGCTATATCGCGAAATTAGCCAGTCGCTGCGTGGTGATGGTGTAGCGATATGAGTGAACGCAACGGAGCACGACAACAGGGCGAGCTTGCCAGCGGTCTCGATGCCTTGCCCGTGATCGTTTTCACCATCGGCATGATTTTAGTTTGGCAAGCGATCGTCATGATTTTTGACTTGCCATCGATTCTCCTGCCCTCACCTGGTCAGGTCCTAGAGTCGGCGATCAAAGAGTCACCGGCGCTTGCCCGCGGTGCGATGGTGACGGGAACGGCGGCAATTTGTGGTTTCTTGGCGAGCATCATCGTGGGGACAATCATTGCCGCGATGATGAGCCAATCAAGAATCTTGCGATTGGCGTTGTTTCCTTACGTGATCCTGTTGCAAACCGTACCGATCGTTGCCATCGCACCGCTGTTGGTGATCTGGAGTGGTTATGAGTTTCGGACCGTTGTGCTGGTGACGCTTATCATCAGTCTGTTTCCGATCGTGAACAGCGTTGCCGAAGGTTTGCTCGCGATACCGCAGGAGCGAATTGATCTGTTTCGTTTGTATGGTGCGACGAGAATGCAAACGTTGTGGCGATTGCGAGTCCCCACGGCCATTCGCTACCTGATGCTAGGATGTAAGACAAGCTGCGGATTGGCAGTCATCGGTGCGATCGTCGCCGAGTTTTTTGTGGGCAATGGCGGTGCGAACTACGAGGGTCTCGGCACGCTGATGACCGGTTGGCAGGCGCTCGGTCGCACCGCTCCGCTGATCGCCGCTTTGCTGGTGTCTACACTGCTGGGTATTTCAATGTTCTTAGCGGTGCAATGGATTTCGTATAAAGTGCTGCGGCGCTGGATGAGTAACGAGTAGGAGTCGGATCGAAATGACAAAACAATTGCCAAGTGTGTTCGCCCGGTGTGTGATCTTACTGGCGGTCATGGGCTGCGGCAGTTCCCGTTCACCAGACGAACTCGCGGTCGGTGGCGACGCAACCAATGCAGTCCGCAAGGTAGCGGTGCAATTGAATTGGTACGCCGAGGCCGAGCACGGTGGTGTTTACCAAGCAGCCAACGACGGCACGTACCAGGCGGCTGGATTCGAGGTGGACGTGCGGCCCGGAGGTCGCGCGACACCGGTTGCCGCCGAGGTGGTCATGGGCCGCGCCGTTTTTGCGATCACCAACGCCGACGATGTGGTGTTGTATCGTGCCGCCGGATCGGATGTGGTGGCGTTGATGGCGGCAATGCAAGACCATCCGCGGTGTGTTTTGGCGCGGGTCGATTCAGGTATGAAGACCTGGGATGATCTCAAGGGTATGACTTTGCAGCGACAAGAAGGCCAAGGCTTCGTCGAATTTCTCCGCGCTCGGGGAATTCTTGATGGTGTCAGAGAAGTTCCTTACCACGGCAGCGTCGCCAACCTTGTCGCCGATCCAAAGATCGCGGTACAAGCGTACTCGTTTGCCGAGCCGTTTCTCGCTCAGGAGGCTGGCGTCGAGGTCAAGACTTGGATGGTCAGCGATCTGGGTTGGAATCCGTATTCAAGTGTGTTGGTAACCAGGGGCGATCTTGTCCGCAAAAATCCTGAGTTGGTCGCCGAGTTCGTTAATGCAACGCGAACAGGATGGCAAAACTACATCCGCGAACCCGAAGTTGGCAATCAGGCGATTCTGGCGGCCAATAGCCACGGTATGACCGCCGCGGCACTCGAGTTCGGGTCCGCGGCGCTGGTTAAACTCGCTCAGCCCAATTCAATGCCCGATGCCGAGGTTGGCAAGATGACGCTCGCTCGTTGGCAATCGTTGGTTGACCAAATGGTCGAGATCAAACTGATTGAGCCAGGCGCAATCAAGGCCGCAGACTGCTTCACCGACCAGTTTCTTATGCCTGCGCTAAAGACGAACGAGTCAAGCAGCACGGCGCAGTGATGAAACGGGTGGTTGAATATGCAAACCCAAAGTCTCAATCTCCATTCGCAGCAAACGCGATGCGAATTCGGCGGCAGTTGGCCGCTCGCTAGGTTGCTCGGCGATGGCTGCGGCAATCAAGTCAGCAACTGCGGCAAAGGCAAGTTGATGGATGTCGCCAGTGCCGCTGAGGGTCAACAACTCCATCAAGACCTTTCCCAATGCGTAGACGTCCGACGCCGGATCGACGACGTTATCCACAGTTTTCATCTGCTCAGGCGCGGCATAGTTTGGCGTGCCCACAAACTGATTTTCAAGTCGTGTGCCGCGGGGTAATGCGAAGCCGAGGTCCAGTACTGTGACGTGCCCCTTGGCATCGACGAAAAGATTTTCTGGCTTGATGTCTCCATGCACCCAGCCTGCGGCTTGCAACGCGGCAACAGCCTGAGTCGCTTGGCGAACCAACCACATGATCACCGGTAGCGGCTGACCCGTTTTGTTGTCCAGTGCATCTCGAAGTGTCTTGCCCGTCAATCGAGGCATCACCAAAAAAGGCTGTGCCGAGTCGACCGCCGAGTCAAGTACGGCGATCAAATTCGGATGTTGCACTTCGGCTGCAGCGGCGACGAAGCGAGCCATTTGAGAGACCGCGTTGGCTCGCTCCTGACACTGCGCGGAAACGGTACGCAGTGCATAGTCAAATCGCGGGCTGGGTGCCGAGTCAGCGGGTTGAGCCGCGTATAAATCGGAGTCATTGGTGCTGCTGATCAGTTCACCCAGACTCCAAATGCCGAGAATTTGTAGATCCGTCGTGGGACGCATCGTCGCGGAATAGGATCGGGTCGCAGAAACGACCGGCGCATGTTGGTGGTTTTGCATACCCAGTCAATCGTCGCGGCAAAGTGATTGGCAAGATTTCGCGTTGCGTTGCTGGCAGAGTTGACCCGGTTTATGCAATCGGAAACTGTCCGTTATCAAGCCCTGGGGGATGATGCACAAAACATGGGCAGCCGCGCCAGTCCATGTCGCATCCACTATCAAACTCGCGGCTGTCGGCTGGGCAAAACATTGACTCCAGCTATTTTTTAGGAATGCGAACCAAAAAGCTAAGGGCTGATTCGAATCCCGCCGATTGCCGTTCCGGGAATCCGCTGGCCGATTCGGTGAGATCGGCCTGCTCAACACTTTGCATGGTGATCCGAATCAGCAACGTAGTTTGCTGCTCTGCAACACAACGTGAGTCGTTTCGTGGACCGACGACCTTCGTAAGGCGGATTTTTCTTTTTGCTGTATATCTGCATGTCCACAATGCCCCCCGCGTCACCCAATGCGAACGAGATCGTGCCGGAAAAACCGGTCGAGGCTTGCGAGCGCAAATCGCGGCGAGCTGCGGTTATCGGTGGTGGCTTGCTGGGGCTCGAAGCCGCTAAGGTGCTGGTCGGTCTGGGACTTGAAGCCAGCGTGCTTGAAGTCGCACCCGGACTGATGCCCCGGCAGCTCGATCGCCATGCCGCCGCAATTCTTCGCGAACGTGTCGAAGCGATGGGCGTCGCGGTGCATGTCGTGCGCCGCACCGACCGGATCGAACCCCGCGAAGGCGGCCTGACAATTCATTTTCAAAACGCCAAACCGCTTGATGTTGATCTGCTTGTCATTGCCGCCGGCGTCCGGCCGCGCGACGAGTTGGCAAAAGCCGCTGGATTGGTGATGGGCAAACGCGGTGGGGTGGTGATCGATTCGCATTTACGCACCAGCGATCCAAACATCTTTGCAATCGGCGAATGTGCGTCGTTCAATGAGCACGCTTACGGATTAGTTGCACCTTGCTACCGCATGGCCGGCGGGCATCTCGTACAAAAGCTTTGCCGATGCGGTTCACGCGGTGATGATGGCCGACCGGACGGTCTACGCGACTCATGTCGTAACGCGGCTGAAACAACAAAAGGCCCCAATCGCGCCGAGCGAATACTGGGAAAACGAAGAACACACGATCCCACTGCCAGCGCAAATGTTTCGCATGGGCGCAACGATGGTCAGCGAAGACCCGCACGCTGGATTTGTTTATGCGCTGAAAAGCAAATGGCCACTCAATGAGCAGAACAAGCCTAAGTCCGATGTCGAGGTCGAGGCGCTCGACTACCTGGTCGCCAACCCAGGCGAAAATTTTTACGGCGAAGAAGCACTCGGCGGCAAGAAATATTTCATGGCCGCTTACGCGGACAAAGCCGTTGCCGAAGCATGTTGGACATGCCACAACGATCACTCCAATCGCGGAGCCGACTACCCGGAGTTCAAAAAAGATGACGTCATGGGCGGTGTCATTGTTCGTGTGCCGATGGAATAGTTAACATTCGACTCTCCATTCATTCTCAACCACTAGAAGGCAATAACAATGACGCCACATCAAGTGACACTGGTGAAAAATTCTTGGGATCAAGTCAAGCCGATCTCCGAACAGGCCGCCGCGCTGTTCTACGGACGGTTGTTTGAACTTGACCCGTCGCTTAAGCCGCTATTCAAAGGCGACATGAAGGAACAGGGCCGCAAGCTGATGGCGACCATCGGCTTAGCGGTCACGTCGCTGGACCGATTGGAAGAAATTCTGCCGGCGGTCCAGAATCTCGGCCGCAAACACGCGTCTCAGTATCACGTGCCCGACTCAAGCTACCAAACAGTTGGCGAGGCGCTGCTGTGGACACTGGACAAAGGTTTGGGAGCAGGCTTTACCGACGATGTCAAGGAAGCTTGGACTTTAACCTACGCAACGCTGGCGGGCGTGATGCTCGACGCATCGAAGCAACCGGCCGCCTAAGCGTCACAGCGTTTTTAAGTATTCCAACACCGCCAACTTTTCCTCATCCGAAAGTTGGCTGGGGTAATCATGGCCGGTGTTCGATTTACCGAACCGAGTGGTTTCAAAATACTGCCGCCTGGCGGCGATGTCGGTTTCGCTCAGCGGGATACGATCGACCGATTCAATCACAAAGCCAATTTTTTGAGCATCAATGGTCTCCGTGGTTCGTCGCCAAATCGTCGGACGCGAATCGGGGTGCAAAACATGCCACAACGTCGGCACGCTGCCGTTGTGGAAATACGGCGGACTTGCCCACACGCCATCCAGCGGCGGAGCAACGTATCCGCTCGGGTCCGTCACAACGGTCTGTTCCCCGACCTCGCCGTGATGAGCGAACCAACTTTGTGCATACTTTTCGCGTCCAGCTTTTGATAGCGCGGTTAACCTGACCGGATCGGTGCCAATATCTTCGATTGGCACGCGAACGCCCGGAAAGTTTGAGCCATCTCCATAGGTTCCGTGACAACCGGCACATGTTTCGTTGAACGCTCGCCGGCCCTTTGCCGCCAATACTGCGTCAACGATGCCGTCGTATCGCGGCGGACGCAGCGACATCAGGTAAGCTTCGATGTCACGAAAGTCAGGCTCATGCTCGCGATAGAAATCAGGGCCGTTTTCCGGTACCAGGGTGAATTGCATTAGTCCGCGGTGACCGCGCGGTGCAAATCCATCGATGTAGAGATGCGATCGCCGATAAAAATGCCACCATGGCGGCGCGTCCATATCATGATTGATCGCTGGCGCGGGCATCGTATCAATAATGTTCAATTGCGGATCGCGCCGCGCCATCAATCCAATCCCAAACACCACGGCGTTCGTTGTGCCGTGAGTCGTTCCCAGCGGAATGAACAATGCGCCCAGGTCCATTCGCGACAACGGTTTGACCAGCTTGAACTTCGTGGCGCGAAGTTCTTCGGTCATCGTCTGCAAGGCAAACCGATTGTTCGGCGCGCCGGGCGTCGGCTTGCCATAAACGCTGCCACCGTGACATGAAAAGCAGTTCATCGTCCACGTCTTTGCGTCGTGTCCTGCGTCAACGACATATTGCAATGGATCGAGCGTCTTGCCGCCGGGACGCACCGTTAAGCCGTAGCGGTCCATTGCCATACGACGACGCTCGGCGGTGCTGGCAGCGGAGGCGATTCGGCGCAGCGGTTGTGGCCACACCTGCCATGTCGCGTCAAACACTTCCTCGGTGAAATCAGGTGGCAAGAATGCGGTATCGACCAGCAATTCATAACCGCGCTGCGGATCGCCAGCGATTAGCTTAGGTTCAGCGGACTGCACCGGCGTCAAACCACTGGCCAAAACGAGCCAGACAAGCAACGACAGGACGAAAGGATACAACAACATACACACTCACTGAAATGGACCATAGACTGTATCCAGTGGTACCGATCGTCAACCTCCATCGCAACCGATTTTCTCATTTGGCCGACTGGAATCGGTATGGGATCAAGCAGGCGGCGGCCAGCAGGTGGAAAAAAGCGGGCAGCAGGCTCATCATCAGTCCCAAGCCCCAAAGTGTCGTCGCCGATTGGTCGAAATCGATTCCGTTGATTGGTGGCAAGTAGTCGAAGTAATCGAGCGCAAAACCGGCCAGCGCGGCCCCGATCGAACACCCCAGCTTTTGCGAAAACGTGGCCGCAGAAAAGATCAGTCCCGTCGCGCGGCGTTGATTGGTATGCTCTGACTCGTCCGCAACGTCAGCATACATAGCCCACAGTAACACAGCCCCGGTGCCCATTACCAGCGAGGCGACAATTTGCAATCCAAGCATCCACCGCCATTGCGACGGTGAGAGAAAATAGAATCCGCCAACCGCCACGGCACCGATCACATTCAACGCGATCATGATTGATCGCTTGGAGAATCGGCTGGCCAAAGGTCTTGCGAACAACGTGCCAACAATCGCGGCGACGCTGCCGGTTACCAAAAACCGACTGGCCAAACCCAGGTCACCACAGTAATACTTAAAGTAGTAGACCGTGGCCCCGTTACGCACGAACCCAGCCAATAATTGAAACAATCCGTAGCCAAACAAAGCCATCCAAGCCGTGTTGCGCAACAGATCATCGAAGTCGGCCCGTAACGTTGAGTGTTCCGCCTGGTCCCGATCGGTGTTGCCGGGTCTGTGGACGATTGAGCTCGTCGCGCGTATTGTCGCAAGCGATAGGCCGCTGAGCAGCAAATAACCAATTATGATCCAAATCGATATCTGGCGATCGAAGTTCGTTGACATCGCGATGATGATTGCCGAGCTAACCAAAAACACTTGGTGCAGGCGCACGCTGGTCAATCCAAATCGCATGTCGGCGGCAAATGTCGGTGGCCGAGACTCTTTGGGTTGAAGCCGCTCGCGAGTCGATGCAAAGCAAACCAGAAACAACACGACGGCGACAACCGAGAACACTGACATCGACCAAAAGAAACCAGCCTGCTCGTCGATCATCGACCCACCGGCCGAATCGATGTGGCCATCGGCTCCGAACCAACACACCATTTTTAACAACGTGCTTTGAACCAGAATTCCGCCGGCAAAGGCAGCCACGAATCGATAAGTCGAGACACTGGTTCGCTCCAACGAACTCGACGAGATCACGCCCATCAACGCACCGTAAGGAACGTTGATCGCCGTGTAAGCCATTAGTAAAAGCGTGTACGTCGTGGCGGCGTAGACCAGTTTTCCGGTCGGCGAAAAGTTGGGTGTGTAGAAAGCCAACATCGCCGCGATGGCCAGCGGCACGGGCATCCACAACAAGTATGGCCGAAAACGACCAAACCGGCTGCGCGTGCGATCGGCCAGATAACCCAGCAGCGGATCGTTGATCGCATCCCAGGTGCGCGTCAGCAGCAACATTGTCGCCGTTGCTTTGGCGGGCAGTCCGTATACATCGGTGTAGAAGTAAATCAGAAATGACTCAAACGTCTTCCAGTAGAAATTGGAGGCCGTGTCGCCCAGCCCGTAGCCAATTTTTTCACCGACGCTCAACCGCTCCGGTGGCAGGTCGTGACCGCTTGGATGATCGGCGTTTTGCTTGTCGTGGCTGGCCATCGGCTCAATAGCAAAGGGGCTGAAGCCAACTTTGAACCGGTGTTGGCGACGAAATTTCTACCAAGAAGTCCTTGCCTGAAACCGGTTTCAGATTATGATTGCATCATTGTATTCGAGGCGCAGTTGACGGTTCGGGCAGTTCGGGAAATCTCTTCTCGATTCAACTTGAAACCGGTTTCGCAAATTAAAGTTGGTCCCCCATCCATGAAATCCAACCGCATAACGATACAAGACATCGCGAATCACGCAAGGGTTTCCAAGGCAACCGTATCGCGAGTCTTAAACGACCACGGCACCGTTAATGCCCAGAAGCGTGACGCGGTGCTGGCCGCTATGGGGTCGCTTGATTTCCAGCCCAACCAAATTGCCCGCGGTTTGGCGGGTGGGCGCTCGATGACAATTGGAATTTTGACCCAAAACATCGGCACTCCGTTCTACGATGCCGTGATCCGCGGCATCATCAATGGCCTTGCCGGAACCGGCTACTCGCCCATTTTTGTCGACGGCCAATTCAAGCAAGATCTCGAACAAAAAGTGATCCAAACGTTGTTGGGTCGCAGCGTCGACGGATTGATTTTGGTGGGTGGCGACCTGCCGGTCGATCAACTGGAACAATTGCGCCACACCGCGCCGACGATTGTCGTCGCTCGCGAACTACCCCAGTGGGGCGACCACTGCGTCTCGATGGACAACCTGGATGCGGGCTACCAGGCAACCAAATACCTAGTTGATGCGGGGCATCGGCAAATTGCCCATATCAAGGGTAACAGCGACCACGAGGATGCGGTGCGCCGTTACGAAGGTTATTGCCAAGCGCTGGCCGATGCAAAGTTGCCGTTGGACGAAGAGCTTGTCTATCCGGGCAATTTCTATGGCCAAGCCGGCGTGTTGGCGGTCGAGTCGTGGTTGATGCGGGGCAAAAATTTCACCGCGATCTTCGCCGCCAACGATCTGTCGGCGCTGGGGGCGCGATTAGCACTGTATCGCCGCAACATTCGCGTGCCCGACGAGATTTCGATTATCGGTGTTGATGACCAACTCGAAGCTGCATTCATGACTCCGCCACTGACGACGATTCGCCAGCCCGCTGAACCAATGGGAGCCGCCGCCGCCGAGGCGCTGCTGGCGCTGATGAACGGTCGCGAGTACAAGCTTCCGACGCTCAGGGCCGAATTGATTCGCCGCGAGTCGGTTTGTGGACTGCATTGACCTGCCTTTACTTTTCGTTCGTTCTACTAAGTTTGAGGTGCTAATTATGAAATTGAGATCGATGAAGTTCGCTGCCGTTGGTTTGTTGGCGATGAACCTTTGCGGGTGTGGCCCCAAAGCTGGCACGACGGTTCCCGAACCGAATGCTCCCTCGCCGGCGTCGATGAATGACCTGCCACCGGCCGAGCAGGAAGCTTTAAAGAAGCAAATTGAGGCTGAAATGAGTCAATGATTCTGTTTCGCGTGGTTGAATCGTGAGTGTTCCTTGTTCCATTTTTTGAGGTTTCAAATGTTTACGTCTCGTCGCAGGGCGGGCTTTACGCTCGTCGAATTGCTCGTCGTGATCGCCATCATCGGCGTCATGGTTGGTTTGTTGTTGCCCGCAGTTCAAGCCGCTCGTGAGGCCGCGCGTCGCATGAGTTGCAGCAACAATTTTAAGCAACTAGGTCTTGGTATTCACAATTACCACGCCGCCTACAACAAATTGCCGATTCACGGCAGCGGTACCGGTTTGGCGACCGGTACGGCCAACTGGTTTGATGACACGGTGCGGACTAGCCAATCGGAGTTGAGTTTTCTTGTCGGCGTGCTGCCGTTCGTCGAACAACAAGCGCTGTGGGAGCGAATCAGCGCGCCCGATAACGTTGACCTCAACAAAGTATCGCCTCCGGCTTCGACCGCTCCCGCACCGTTTCCGGCGATGGGTCCGGTACCGGGCTACAGCGTTCCGGGCGTCACCGATCTATCGGAAACCTACGTGCCTTGGCGTACCGAAGTCACGACCTTCCGCTGTCCCAGCGATCCGGGAACCGGTTTACCAGGTTGGGGCCGGACGAATTATGCGGCATCGATGGGCGACTCAAACTTTCCCACGCTGACGCACGGTCCGTTGGGTAACAATTTGACCGCGAACCAAAACCGCGCGATCAACCACCGCACCGGTGCTCGGGGCTTTTTTACCGTTCGCCAACAGATGAACTTTCGCGATGTGCTCGATGGTTTGTCCAATACGATCGCAGCGGGTGAAATTGCCACGGACCTAGGCGACAAAGATGTTCGAACCCAACCCGCAGTCGGTGGTGGCCAAGCAGTTACGTGCGGACACGCGATGTCGATTTCGATGTTGCCCGTCGCGGCTCGCGCCGGTGCGCGCGACTGGATTGATCCGTTGAGACCTCGGTTTTGGCGCGATACAACGCCCACTGGTGGCGGAGTTTTTGGTCGTGGTTATCGCTGGGCGAACAAGGCTCCGGTGTATTCGATGGTTAATACCATTCTGCCTCCGAATTCCGAGGTCGTGCTCGGTGGAACGGGCATCGATAGCGATGGAATCGTGCCACCATCCAGCCGCCATCAAGGCGGTGCTCACGTGCTGATGGGTGACGGTGCCGTTAAGTTCATCACCGATTCGATCGAGGCCGGAAATTCGCGTTCCAATCCCGTTGCCGAATCACCCGCGATTGGCGGGCCGTACTGCACGGGCACGGCACCAGGCTCGGCCAGTCCATTCGGCCTTTGGGGCGCGCTCGGTTCGCGCGGTGCCAAAGAAACGCTGAATGGCGATTTCTAGTCGAGGGCAGCGTACCTGATGCACGCCGGTAGTGTTCGCCCCGAGGTTGATCAACGACCTCGGGGCGTTTCTTTTTAGAACAATGCTTTCCATTCACCGTCCATAGCAACATCTCGATGACCAGCTATCGATCGCATTTCGTAACCGCTTCGCTCCACACGTTCGCGTTGCTATTCGGATTTACCGCTTGCTGTTTTGCGGATCAAGGCAAGCCTCGCCCCAATATATTGATGATTGTGATCGACGATTTAAACGACTGGGTCGAGCCGCTGGGCGGACATCCCCAAGTCAAAACACCCGCCATCGCCGAGTTGGCCGGTCGTGGCATCACGTTCCGCAATGCGCATTGCCAATCTCCGCTGTGCAATCCATCGCGAACCAGCGTGATGCTCTCGCGTCGTCCCTCGACCACGGGCATCTATGGTTTATCACCTTGGTTTCGCGCGCTGCCGGAACATTTACAAACGGTTTCGCTGCCGCAGTATTTTGCCGCTCATGGGTATGAGACCTACACGGTCGGAAAGGTTTATCACAACAGCATGGGAAAAAATCCACCGCCGGGGGCGCGAGAAGAATTTCGTCACTGGGGACCTGCCGGCGGACCCGGTATCACACCGCCGGCAAAGCTCGTTCCGCCCACACCGGCGGGCAACAATCCATGGGTGGACTGGGGCGTTTTTGACCATCAAGACAATCAAAAAGGCGATTGGATAGTCGCCGATTGGGCCGAAAAGACGCTCGCAAACCTGCCGCCAACCGACAAGCCGTTTTTCATGTCGGTCGGGTTTTTCTTGCCGCATGTACCTTGTCACGTGACGCAAAAATGGTGGGACATGTACCCCGCAGAAACGCTCATCATGCCGCCAATGCAGCCCAATGACCGCGCGGATTGTTCGCCGTTCAGTTGGTTCTTGCACTGGAATATCCCCGAGCCGCGACTGAGTTGGCTGCAGCACTACGACCAACACAAAAACCTAGTCCGGGCATATTTAGCAAGCATCTCGTTCATGGATAGCCAGGTCGCACGGGTAATGGCGGCACTGCACCAGACGGGCCAAGCCGACAATACAATCGTCGTCCTCTGGAGTGACCACGGCTTTCATCTCGGCGAAAAAGAAATGACGAGTAAGAACACATTGTGGGAACGTTCGACTCGCGTACCGCTGATTTTCGCTGGACCCGGCATTACACACGGCGCATGTGATCAACCTGCTGAACTGCTTGATATTTATCCAACTCTCGCCGCACTCGCGGGGCTGCCGCAGCCAGCGGAGGTCGAAGGCATTAGCCTGGTTCCTCAGATGGATGATCCAATCACGCCGCGATCACGTCCAGCAATCACTGACCACAACCCAGGTAATTCATCGATTCGCGACCAGCGATATCGGCTCATTCATTATGCCGACGGCAGCGAGGAATTGTACGACTTGCAGGACGACCCCAACGAATTTGTAAACCAGATCGACAACGCCGCAATGCAATCGATCGCGACTAACTTGCGCAAACATGTTCGCGCCGATTCGGCACCGCTGGCTGTCGGCAGTGGCGAACGGATTCTGGAACACCGCGAAGACGGCTGGTATTGGGAGAACCGGCGAATCGATCGCGAACATCCGCCGATGAGTATCGGCTCGACACCATTACAATCGTTACCCGAGTAATCGTTGCGGACGCAAACTCAAACGGTTTCGCGTTCGCGTTTGTTGCCGATGTGATGCAGCCGCACCGATTCGATCTGACGATTCGTGGCGCGGACAATCTCGAACTCGACATCACCAATTACGATTCGCTGGCCGTCTTCGGGAATCGCGCCGGTATGGTGCAGCACATACCCGGCGACAGTTTCGTAATCATCGCTTTCAGGTAATTGCCAACCCAGTTCTTCGTTGAGGTCATCGATCATCACCCGGCCATCGACCTGCGCCGTCGCTGCATCGATCACCGTGATGCCCGACTGTTCTTCTTCGTCGGACTCATCGACTATCTCGCCCACGATTTCCTCGAGCGCATCCTCGATCGTGACCACGCCAGCGGTTTGTTGAAATTCGTCGAGCACGATCGCCATGTGGCTGCGGCTGTGCAGAAACTCGCGCAGCAGAAACTCGACGTTCTGGTCAATTGGCACGGTCCAGGGTTTACGCATGATTGACGTCGGCGCGATCGAATCGATGGTTCCGCTGCACAAGTGCGGCAACAAATCTTTGACGTAGAGCACGCCGATAATTTTGTCGAGCGTGTTGTCATAAACTGGCAATCGAGTCCGCCCGGAATCAATCACAACTTGCAAAACATCCGGCCATTTGGCTGTCGCGGAAATCGCTTCGACGTCACTGCGTGGCGTCATGATGTGGGCGACGGTGTCTTCCTTTAACTCCATCACGCCCTGGATCATGTCGCGAATCTCTGGGCCAAAATAGCCTTCGCGGGTTCCGGCGGTGACCATCGTGCGAATGTCGTCTTCGAGTTGGACCTCGTCTTCATCGACGTCAGAAGTGTTCCCGGTCAATCGCCGCGTGACTACAGCCAACAGCTCACCCGGAGCCGAAAACGGAGCCATCGCGATCGATAACAATCGCCAAAACGACCATGTGTGATACAGCACCGGAGCCGATGCGAATCGAGTCAGCGCTGCAGGTAACCAAAGATGCACAAGCATCAATAGCCCCGCCGCCGATATGCCCCAGGTAGCTAAGCGGAGTCCATTCTGCGCTGAATCGCCAGCCGAGACCGCAACGGTTCCGGCAAGCAAGAAGAAAACGGTACCGATCACGCGCAAGTATTTGGACGCTGTCAGCGCTGCCTCTTGACCATCGAGCACCGCGCCGAAACGCTCGCGGTGATGACGAAGACGACAATAGGCTTCGAGCGTTCGCCCCGCAAAGCGATCAAGTAGTTCGGCGCCCAAGCCACCGATCGAACTCAAGAGCAAACCGAATAGAGACAATCCGGTCCACCAGCTAATCGTCATTTACTGTTTGGGGGTGAGTGAAATTCGCAACCGCCGGACACATCAGCCCAGTGGGCGTCCGGTGAAAACCGTGACGCATCATCGATCGAAAGTGATTGCAATACCAACTGCTCAGCACGTCGCATTTCACAACGGGCCGATTCGCTTCGGTCATCAAGGCCGCCGATATGCAGCGTGCCATGAACCACATACAGCAACAACTCGTTGAGTATGGTCCAGCCCAGCTCAGCGGCTTCGCGCTGAGCCGTTTCCAGACTGACGACCAATTCGCCCTCCACTCGCGTGCCATCGACGCCATAGGCAAAGCTAATCACATCGGTCGGATAGTCGTGCTGCAGGTGCTCGCGGTTGATTTCGTGGATCGTGGCGTCGTCGGTGACGAGCACGCCGATGACACCGCCGGTAAAACCTTGTGACGCCGCGGCGGCAATGACTGCGTCGCGCACCGGTGCCGCCACGTCACCGTCGATCCCGTATTGGGCAGGATCGATTTCGATGGTGATCGGTGTATGCAGCGAGGTCATGGAATAAAGTGAAATCACGCGGACTGTTGGCCGGGATATTTTACCCGCGCGTGATAGATCGATGTGAGTGTTTTAACCAAACTGGTTTTGACTTTGTCCAGTTGCTTGAAGGTCATGCCGCATTCATCAAATTGGCCGTCGGCAACTTTCTTTTCAGTAATCATATCAACCAAGCCGGCGATTCGTCCGGATGTGGGATCGACCAACGTGCGGCTGGCACTTTCAACGGCATCGGCGAGCATCAGCACGGCGGCTTCGAGCGTTTGCGGTTTTGGTCCTGGATAACGAAAATCCTTGTCGCTGACTTCTTCTTTGTTGGGGCTATTTTCGCTGCGCTTGGCGGCTTCTCGGTAGAAGTATTCGACCAACGTCGTGCCATGGTGTTGCAAAATAAAATCGATGATTGGCTTGGGCAAGTGATTCGTTCGCGCCAAGTCGGCACCGTCTTTGACGTGAGCGATGATAACCAACGTGCTCATCGCCGGCTGCAACGAGTCATGTTGGTTCTTACCTTGGCCCTGGTTCTCGATGAAATACTCGGGCTTGAACATCTTGCCGATGTCGTGGAAGTACGCACCGACTCGTACCAACAAGCCGTTTGCACCAATCGCGTCGGCGGCTGCTTCGGCAATCGAGGCGACGTTGATCGAATGGTTGTAGGTGCCCGGTGCTCGTTGGGCCAAACGGCGCAGTAGCGGATGGCTGGCGTCGCCAAGTTCCAGCAGGCTGAGGTCGGTCTGGACCGCGAATGCTTTCTCAACCAGCGGCAACAATCCGGTCATCGCCAGCGAACCGACGATCACGCAAAACGCCGACCACCATGCTTCCTTCAGCAATACACTGAATGTCGCGCTTAGGTCGATGGAAGGAATCAGCGGCAGCGCCTCGGAGACAGTTTCATCCGTGGCAAACAATTGGCCGCAAACGATCCCGACACCAACGACCGTCGCCGCAGTGATCGCCGCGCTGCCGACGCCGACATACAGCAAATGCGTCCGCGAGCGAATTCGTCCAACCAGCAAAATGCAAGTCGTACACGCCGCCGCCATCATCACCAACTCGGCCACATCGGAGCCAATGAACAATGTTACCGACAAACTGATCGCCGCCATTAACAACATTGCCAACTCGCGACCATACACGACCGTCGCCGTAATCGCGCCCATTGACAACGGGATCAATTCGGCACGCCACTGGTCGCGCGACACGTGGTAACAAAACGCAATCACGACTACGATCAAGGTCAACAACTTTGCGAGCTTGACAATATCTCGAATCAAGTCGCGGTCATCAATGAAATAGATGTAAGTGCCGCAGAGCAAGAACAATGCGGCGATCATGCCGGTGTAGGCAAACAGACGTGCGATGCGGTCGGGCCAACCAATTTGGCGAACAATCTGTTGCCATTCCTGGCGTAGCAAATCGATTTGCGCTGCACCGAGCGATTCACCCGCGCGGGCCAGCGGCGTCAATCCACGGCGATACGTTTTCATCACGTATTCAACTTCGGACGCCGCCTCGGTGCGGCCACGATTGGACAATTCATCATCGTAAGACAACGTGTCCGGCAATCGCGTTGACAACCAAAAGTTGATCATGGCGGCGACCTTTTGGCCCGGTTCGCCCTCGAATTGTTGCCGAAATTGTTCCTTCAGCCGCTGCTCCAAATCGACCTTGGCTTGGGCAATCCGCACTTTGGAAACTTCGATCGCTTGGGCGTCGGTGGGATTGCCCGCCGCGTAAACGCGAATCACGCGCAGATCGCCTTGCTCGGCGGTGTGAGTGAGCGATTGCAACAAGCCGGTTTCCATCGCCGGCAACATCGCGATCCGCACCGCGTCGTCGGTCTTCAGCAGATCGATATCCGCAGCTAAGACGCTCTTGAGCGTGGCGAATCGATCCGCAGCCGTATCACCAGGCCCCGCTGTTTCGTCGGCTTCGTACAAGTCGCTAAAGGCGCGACGTTCTTCCGGCGTCATTTGCTCGAACGACTGAGCACCGAGCACCAAGAAAAGCTGGTCCTTGAGTTCTTCGCGCCGCTGGGTCAGCGGTTGGTTACGGTTGGCATAGTACGCCAACGTTTCCCGCCGCTTTTGTATCCGCGCCGCTTCGGTGGCGGCTTCGTCGGGCACCTGGAAATCGATTCGCGTAACCATGTCGCGAGCCGGATAGTCGCCCAATCGATAAGGAAACGGCGGTTCCCAGGTTCGACAAATGAGCATCATCAACAGCGCCGCAAGCAACACCATCGACAAGCGGCTCCATAGCTGCGTGCCGCGATGATCGGTCCACCATTGGAGGAATCGATTCCTGGGGATTCCGAGCGACTGGAGGCGCTCTTTGCCCGCGCGTTTCGAGGATGACGTACTCATCTAGGCTTTGTCGCACCGAATCCGCCAATCACCAGTTGATCGTAATCGACTGGCAAAACCGAATTGGGTGCGACCTGGGTTGTTGCCTTACTGTTCTCGACTATCGGACGTTTGTTCGTACGCTTCGACTATCTGTTGTACCAGACGATGGCGCACGATATCGGTTTTTTCCAAACGTACAATCGCTACGGCGTCGATTTTGCCAAGTCGTCGCACCGCGTCGGCCAAACCGCTGGCCACGCCGTGGGGCAGGTCAAGTTGGCTGGTGTCGCCGCTGACAACCATTTTGCTGCGTTGGCCCATGCGGGTCAAAAACATTTTCATCTGGGCAATTGTCGCATTTTGTGCTTCGTCCAGAATGATAAACGCATCGTTGAGCGTCCGACCACGCATGTATGCCAACGGCACGACTTCGATGATTTCCTGTTCCATCAACTGACGAGCCTGGTCGTAGTCAACCATGTCATTGAGCGAATCAAGCAACGG
This sequence comes from Pirellulaceae bacterium, assembly GCA_041753075.1. Lineage (GTDB taxonomy): Bacteria > Planctomycetota > Planctomycetia > Pirellulales > Pirellulaceae > UBA6163. The sequence goes on along the minus strand of JBGSVE010000097.1, from coordinate 9,380 downwards.
ACGCAGGTACGGATTCAACTTAGCACGCAAATCCCCGGGCAAAAAGCCGAGGTTTTCACCGGCTTCGACCGCTGGCCGCACAAGCACAATCCGGCGAACTTGGCCGGCCTTGAGCGCTTCGATTGCCGTCGCCACCGCCAAAAACGTCTTGCCGGTACCCGCCGGGCCAATCGCGATCGTCAAATCGTGCTGGCGAATCATCTCGACGTAGCGGGCTTGGCCTTCGGTGCGAGGTTGGACCTTGCGCTTGGCGTGCTTGATCTCAACATCCCCGGAAATCGCCAGCGGATGCGTTTCACCGTCTCCCGAGACGCCTTCTTCCGCGGCGGCGGCTTGAACATCCAGGGGGCTGATCACACCTTTGCGACGGCTCAGGTGCCGTAGCTTTTCGAGCACTCGCGTGGTTTGCTGAACCGCGGACGGCTCACCACTGACTCGAATTTGGCCTTGTCGATGAGTGATCGACACGTCGAAGAGTCTCCGGATGGTGCGGAGATGTTGATCGCGAGCCCCGAATAGCGCGAGGATCTCGTCGGGCGAGGTTACCGCCAATGTTGCTTCAGTCATTCATTACCTTTGTACCCCTTTTCAATCTCCCGGCATGGGAAATCAACTCCCGGGGCGAAATGGTTAGGTTTCGATCCTCTTCAATCCGTTCTCGTTCCAAGAATCGTGCGAACTGCCGCTGCTCTATTGTATACCGTTGTTTTGCAAGTGGAATCTAGAACCCGACCATTCCTGTCGCTAACAAGACCCAGGCCGGCATAACCGCACCTATTAAAGAATCGGTCACATCCCATACTCCACCTAAACCCGGTAACCAAGTTCCGCTGTCTTTTACGCCTGATTCACGTTTGACGAGCGATTCGGCCAAATCACCAATCATGCCCGAAATAGCACAAATCACGCCAAACACCGCCGGTCCCCACCACGGCGAGGGAACCAAAGGCTCTCCCGCTGCGGGAAATAACCAAGCGCCACATGCGTAGCTAACCGCTACGGCCATCGCAATACCACCTGCCGCACCCTCCCAAGTTTTGCCGGGGCTTAAATGCGGAATCATTTTGTGGCGGCCAATTGCCTTGCCGGTGAAGTACGCGCCAACGTCGGCGGATTTGGTCACCGCGATGGTCGTGATCAGCGCGGCCAAGCCCCAGGCGGTAAATTGCGATGTTTCCACACCGTTATCCGCACCGTCGAGCGAGCGGATGACGCCCAGCAATGCCATTGGCACACCGACATACACCGACGCAAAAACGCCGCCGAGGGTTCGCTCCAACACCCGACCGCGTCCCTCGCGATATCGCAAGATTTCGCGAAACAAAAACACAAATATTGCCAAGACAACCGCCCCGACGACCCAGCCAAGCGTGCCAATTGGGCAGTTTGCGGGATACTCGTGCCCGAAAACTGGCCACAGTTTCGGTCCACACGGCGACGCCGCGATCACCGCCGTCGCCACGAACACCCATTTGCGATCGATCGCCCGCCGGCTGCCGCGAAGCATTGTCGCCAAGTCAAACGCCGTCCCGAGTGCGAAAAACAGCAACAGCGGCAACAGCCACAGCCCCTCCAGGCCCGGTCGCGAATACTTTGTGTCGAGATAGAAAAGCAGCAGACTCGCCGCGATCAGCACCGCCGAAGTCGTCAATCGGTCACGAAGCACATTTTCATCCTTGAGGATCGAGCGGAGAAAAAGTGTCTGACCCCAATTGTGCGAAGCACCCGCAGGGCCGGTTCCCGGCAATTGGGGTCAGACACTTTTTTCCCGCTCATTGCTAAAGCTGGTTTGGAAGCGGCAACAGTGGATGAATCCGGTGATGCAATGTCAAGTACGGCAAGGCGCTGCTCGCCCGGGACGCTTTGCCACGATCGAACCGTACTGCATCGCGCCGGTGCGATAAGCATTGAGCAACGTATCGAAGCCGTCCAGAAACGCGACTTGGTCTTGGTCAAGAATCTTAGCAAGGTAACGCACGCCGCTGCGCGAGACTCGCTGTTTGCAAATTTCCCACGTCTTGGCCGAACGCTCGGTCCAATCTTCACTGTGCGTTACTTCGAGACCCGCGTCGGTCATCCACGACGCATAATCATCGCGCGTGGCCAACGATGGGCAAACGAAACGGTGGCAAACTTCTTCGACCATTTCGCGATGGCCGGGCTTGGTCGTGTCTTCGCCCTCGAACCAAACACAAATTGCCATGCGGCCTCCGGGACGCAACCATTTTGCGGCACGTTGAAAGAATGCGGGCTTGTCAAACAAGTGCTCCGTGCATTCGACGCTCCACAACACGTCAAACGATTCTGGATCGAAGACAACTTGCTCGGCGTCGGCGGCCAGGAACCGCGTGTCACCGCCTTGGCCTTTTAACTTGGATGTGACGGTCGCCCAGTGCTTCTGGACCGGACTCAACGTAACGCCGGTCACGTCGCAACCGCGCAGTTTGGCCAAACGAATCGCCGAACCTCCCATGCCGCAACCGATGTCCACGACTCGGTCGCCCTTGCCGATGCCCGCCATGTCCGCCAGCGTGTCAGTCAATTGGCACTGTGCCTGAAACGGTGACTCATCGCCATCCCAAAGACCATGATGGATATGGGGTCCCCACAGCAACCAATAGAACAGCGTGCCCAATTGGTAGTGACTTCGGATCGTTGACTTCTTGACGTTCTCAACCGCAATCATTGACTGGCCTCACGAACCGCGGAAACAATATCTCGATGCACTTCATCAATCGCACGATCGGCATTGATCACGGTGGTCTGCGCCGCGGCGCGGGGCAATTGAACCATGAAGGCCAATCGCACCGCTTCCATATACTCCAATCCCCGCGCTTCCATGCGGTCTTGGGGACGTTCCAGCCGCGCCATTGATGAGGTCGCCGGCATATCAAGCAGCAAGGTCAAGTCGGGGCGCAATCCGCCGCTGGCCCATTCACCAACTCGCCACAATTCGTCCGGTTGCAAGTCACTGCCGATGCTTTGATAAACCACGTTGGCCAACAAAAAGCGATCCGAGATCACGATCGTCCCGGACCGCAGCGCCGGACGAATCCGCGCTTCGACAAGCTGACTGCGCGCGGCCAAGAACAGCAACGCCTCGCAGCGCCGATCAATCGCCAACTCCGAGTTCAACAGCAACGAACGGATCGCCTCACCCGCCGGCGTTCCACCGGGATCGCGCACGCGCAACACTTCCGCGCCGGTCGCTTCGAGGTGTTCGCATAACAACGCGACCTGGCTCGATTTTCCAGCACCGTCAATTCCGTCGAGCGTGATAAACATCGATTCAATGCTGAGGACTGAACGAATCGGGCCCGCCGACGATCGGCAAGTGGTTGTAATCGTACACAAACCAGCGGCCATCGGGTGACTTGCGAAACTGAAGGATCACGCGGCGCAGGATTCGTTGTCCGCGGACCTGGCCGCGTTGGTCGCTGACCACCACCGTGATGGACATATCAACCTCAGCGACCGGCGGATCGCTGCCCGGCACGATGTCGATCGTCCGCAATTTATTGACGCGAGCTTCATCGAACCGAAATCGTGCCAAATCGGACCGCGCCGCGGCAATCGTCGCCCGTTGGCTGGGCTCGATCACCTGCACCGCTGCATCAAAGTCGTTGTCCGCCACGGCTTGCGCCGTGCGATAGACCGCCGCGCCAATCAACTCGCGATCGGTTTGCCAATTCGCGGCGATCAGGAACATCAGCGGGATCATCGCCAGAACGATCGTGCCGAAAATTAGCGTCGCTTTGCGTCCGGTTTGCAACCAACCGAACAGCATCATTCCACCGACCAAACCGAGCAACCCTGAGGTCAGCCAGGGCTGCTCCGAAAGTACCAATTCCATCGGCGTGGCCTCGCAAGGATGAGATTGAAAAGGGCCGACAGAATTTGTTTACGGCGATCGCCTCGCCGCAGTTCGCTACTTCTTTTTGAATAGCGGGCCGGCGTACACCGCCGCATCACCAAGCATCTCTTCGATGCGCAGCAATTGGTTGTACTTCGCCATCCGGTCACTGCGACTGGCCGAACCGGTTTTGATTTGGCCGGTGGACATCGCCACGGCCAAGTCGGCGATCGTCGAGTCTTCGGTTTCGCCGCTGCGGTGACTCGAAATGCTGGTGTAACCGTTGCGAGTTGCCAATTGGATCGCGTCGATCGTTTCGGACAAGGTTCCGATCTGGTTGACCTTGATCAAAATGCTGTTGGCGATCTTTTGGTCGATCCCGCGTTGCAGTCTTTCGACGTTGGTCACGAACAAATCGTCGCCCACCAATTGGACTTTGTCGCCAACGCGCGTCGTCAGCTTTTTCCAACTGTCCCAATCGTCTTCCGAGCAACCGTCTTCGATACTGCAGATCGGATACTTGTCACACCAAGTGGCCAAGAAATCAACCATCTCGTCGCCGCTGAGTTCTTTGCCATCGATCGAATACTTACCCTTGGCCGAATCATAAAACTCAGTCGAGGCCACGTCCAAGGCGATCCAAATCTGTTCGCCCGGCTTGTAACCCGCGGCTTCGATCGCTTGCATGATTAAGTCGAGGGCTTCTTGATTGCTGCCCAAATCCGGTGCGAAGCCGCCTTCGTCTCCGACGGAAGTGTTGAGCTTCTTTGATGACAACACTTTTTTCAGACTGTGAAAAATTTCGACCCCGGCCCGCAGCGCATCGCTGAACCGATCAAAGCCCAACGGCATCACCATGAACTCTTGCACATCGACCGAGTTGTCTGCGTGCTGGCCACCGTTGACGATATTCATCATCGGTGCGGGCAACAGTCGGGCTCCGACTCCGCCGAGGTAACGAAACAGCGGTTGACCCGTGCAGTCCGCCGCTGCGTGTGCGGTCGCCAGCGAAACGCCAAGGATCGCGTTGGCCCCTAGGTTCTTCTTGTTTGCGGTGCCGTCAAGTTCCAACATTGTGTTATCGACCGCAGCTTGATCCAGCGCACTCATCCCCAAGAGTGCATCGGCGATCGGGCCATTGATATTGGCGACCGCTTTTTGGACGCCGCGACCAAGGAAGTAATCCTTGTCGCCATCGCGAAGCTCCCAGGCCTCGTGCGCACCGGTGCTCGCTCCGCTGGGAACGGCGGCGCGTCCCGAGCAACCGTCCATCAATTGGACTTCGCATTCCACGGTGGGGTTGCCGCGGCTGTCCAGGATTTGTCGCGCGTGAATGGATTCGATCAAGGCCATGAGTCGGTTTTCCGTAAAAGTGGGAGCGGGTTAATGGGAAGATTCTGGCTAGAAACGGCTTGGTGCCGTTGGAAGATCGAGGCGCATTTTGTCCAATGTCTGCCGCAGTGACCAGCCGACGGCCTAAAGGTTTTATGCCAGACGCTTAAACCCAGTTTTGACCACACTATCGCAACCTTAGCGGAAGAATGACTGATGTTTACGGGCTTGGTGGAAACGATGGGCCGCGTGCTGGCGACCTTTGATCAGCCGCCGACGCGAACTTTGCGCATCGCACTGACCCCGCCGGTCTGCGATGGCGTGCAAATCGGTGACAGTATCTGCATCAGCGGTTGCTGTTTGACGGTGGTAAAAATCGGTGGCGGCGACGAGCCGTCCAACCCCGCCTGGGCCGACTTCGAGGCGGGCGGCGAAACGTTGTCGCGCACCAATCTCGGACGCTTAGCATCGGGCGACAACGTCAACCTGGAACGCAGCCTCGCCGTTGGCGACCGCATGGGTGGCCATTATGTTTCCGGTCACGTCGATGCGTTGTCGAAAATCATCGCCATCGAACCCGACCCACCGTGGGCCAAATACTGGTTCGCGGTCAAACCCGAGCATGCCCGCCAAATCGCCGCCAAAGGCAGCATCACCGTCGACGGGATCAGCTTGACGGTCGTCGATGCCACCGCGGATCGGTTCAGCGTCGCGCTGATTCCGCATACGTTGTCCGTGACGACGCTCGGTGGGCGCAAGGTTGGTGATGAAGTGAATTTAGAGACGGACGTGTTGGCGAAATACATTGAACGACAACTTCAGGAGCGACTGCCTTGGCCGAACGACAAACCAGCCGCTACCTAGCCGACCGATTGGCCGCCGCAGGCCTGCGTCCGCTGCATCGCTTTGGCCAGAACTTTTTGATCGACTTGAATCTGGTCGACTTGATCGCGCGATCGGCTGAGATGCGCAAGACCGATGTCGTCCTTGAAATTGGGACCGGCGTCGGCTCGTTGACAACGCGCCTCAGCGATGCCGCCGGAGCAATTGTCACCGCCGAGATTGACCACAACCTGTTTCGCTTGGCGAGCGCGGAGTTAGCCGATCGCCCGAACGTTCGCTTGATTCAAGGCGACGCGCTAAAGAACAAGAATACAATTCGACCCGAGCTGATGGATTCGGTTCGCGAAGGCCTGTCGCGGATTGGACCGCAAGCACGTTTCTTGCTCGTCGCCAATTTGCCCTACAACGTGGCCACGCCGATCGTCAGCAACTTATTGCGCGGTGAACCATCGCCCGATGCGATTGTGGTGACGATTCAAAAAGAGTTAGGCGACCGCATGATTGCCGTCCCCGGGACGAAGGACTTTGGGGCGCTCAGCGTGTGGGTGCAAACGTTGTGCGACGTCGAGATTGTGCGCGAATTACCACCGACCGTTTTTTGGCCGCGACCCAAGGTCGTCTCGGTGATCGTGAAACTTGTCGCGGTGCCCGCGCGGCGCGCGGCGATCGAAGATCTCGAATTCTTTCACGAGACTAATCGCGCGTTGTTCTTTCACCGCCGCAAATACTTGCGCAGTGTGATCATCAACGCGATGAAAGAGCGTCTCGACAAACTGGCCATCGACGATGTGTTGGTGAAGCTTGGGTATGGACCCGAATCTAGGATTGAGCAATTGACGGTCGCCGAGATTGGCGGACTGATCGAAGCCTTGCGCGATGCGGTACAATCTTAACGACGGCGGAGCGTCTTAGAACACATTGCACGAACACTAAATCCAAGCTGTGACTCAGGCCTAACTTTAGGCGGCGCGGCGTGTGACCGACCTGTTGTTTTGTCGCATTGGTTCCGCGGATTTAACTTCATCGACGTCATTACTTTCGTTTTCGTCCAGATCGCTGAGCCGCAGATCAAACGCGGCATCATCTTGGTCATTGGTCAACGTGACACCAAGGCCGCGCAGGATCGTGCTGAGCTTCAGATCGAGTTGGTCGAGTTGCGCCAACACATCATCTTGGCGTCGCTCGAGTTCAGCCAGTGAGCTACCCGCGTCGGCGTCGGCGGTTGCACTTGGTCCACGACTGGAAGTCGCGTCTGCGTGGTCGGCTGGCGTGAAATGAGTCGGCATTAAATCCCCGTAGCGAAGGCGAGTACCGTCCCTGGTATTCGGCTAACGGGAGCATCGGTCACGGTGCCTTAGCGACGTGACCCGGCGAACCGTTGCACGGGTCAGAGAACCTTGGCGACTGGTATCGCCTCGGTAAGCTGCGGGTCTTGAATCGTCAAAACCGCCCCCGACCTTGTGAAATCTGATTCCCGCAGCTAATTTTCTCAAGTCCGGGCGATTAGCTCAGTTGGTTAGAGCGCTGCTTTCACACGGCAGAGGTCACAGATTCGAATTCTGTATCGCCCAATGCCTAAGTCTCTATTTTGCAACGACTTACGCCTACTGAAGCGTGATACCTTTTGGTCCAGTTCAGTCACGTGATACTCGCCGTGATACCTTCGGGATTTTGTCGGGTCCGCGTCAAGCTTAGAGCCGATGGCTCAACAGCCCAGATACAGCGCAATTAGCTTTTTGCAACTTGATCATCGGCGTCGGTCCCCCGCTACATCCGTCTACTCGAGTAGCGAAACGTCTCTCTCTAATGGCGGGGAAAAATGGTCATGCGTGTTGCGATCACCAACTGATCGTTCCAAACGGCTTTACCAACCGCTGATGCGAAAGCTTGTATTTCTTTGATGTGTTGGGGCGTCGCAAAGTGGGTCAGCAATGCGAAGTTTTGGACGTCTCCTACCAATTTGGTGGATACTTCGATGGGCATCACCTTCATGCAATGGCGCAGGCTGCGATTGACCTCTCGCCGAATTCCAAGGGAGTGTACTTCGCACTCAACCCAGTTCATCATGACTGTTTATGCAAACGATGCAATCGAGTTGATCGCTTGGGGAAGAACGAGTCGATCAAAGAAAGCGAAATCGTACGCCGTCGATGGATGTACCTTGATTTCGACCCGATACACCCCGCTGGGATCTCCGGTATTGCAGCCACTGACGACGAACGCCGGTACGCATTTATTGCTACCACTCAGGTTGCACTAAACCTTGCGGATGCTGGCTGGCCTCACCCGATTGTTGGTGATACGGGCAATGGGTTTCATCTATATTACCAAATAGATCTTCCATGGAGTCGAAGCTAATCCAAGAGTTCACGGTCCAGTGCTCTGCGGGATATTCGACCGACCATGTCAAAGTCGACAATTCCGTTCACAATGCAAATCGAATAACAAGAGTTTATGGCACGCAGAATCGTAAAGGCGATCCGGTTCCGGGGGGTACCCACCGCTATTCTCGAATCTTGTCTTGCCCTAACGATCGGCGCGTCCTCGATGAACAGCAGTTACAAGCGGCAATCGACTCGCTGCAGCGACACGTCGCGACAAGCCACCCCACCTTCAACGCTGAAAATCGGGAGGTTGGAAACCTTCAGTCGGACATTCATGTTCGAGCCAAAGTCCAGTCGCATCGGCTACACAAGCTTGCGATCGACGACGTCGTGATCAATTTTTTGCACTTCCGATACCAGCAAATCCTGGCTGCAGTCCCGCGCGAAACAGACGCTGAAATCGATCGCGTAGAGAAGCGGCTGAACGTCGCACGACGCAGGTACGAAGGGGCGCTGGAGACGCTCGGAAAAATCAGTCGGCTGGATCGGAACACACTGGAAGATCGGATCGACAACTGCAGCATCGAATAGTTGGTGCTCCAAATCGAAAGATCGTTGATCAATGCCATGCGAGACTGTTGCCGATCCCGTGAGGTGGCCCAGGTTTCACGGACACGGTTGTCTCTAACTCTGGACGGCCAGTTCGAAGCTGGTAGGTGATTTGTAATCCAATGATGAATGTCGGCGGATTGCGTTGTAATAATTTATGTATTCTTCGATTTCACGAGGCGCGTACTCAATCGACGCGTAGCTCGTCATCTCGAGTTCGGTCTTGATCGTCCCGAAGCACGATTCTATGAACGGGTTGTCGTAGCAGTCGCCAGCACGGCTCATGCTTTGTTGTATTTGCGCTCGAGTGAGCATCGCACGATATTCGATTGATGCGTATTGTCCTCCACGATCGATGTGGTGAATCAGGTCAGGCAATGGTTGCCTCGCCGTGATCGCTTGCTTCAAAACCGTGATCA
>JBGSVE010000096.1:0-20753 GCA_041753075.1 Pirellulaceae bacterium | reverse complement strand
GCTCTGCGGGGACGCAACTTTGGAAGGAATAGCCCGGTCGACCGTGCGACAAAGGTGCTCGTCGGTCGCCGGCAGGATACCCGCCAACGACTTTCTCGAATCTTCCATCGCGACGCCTTTTGGACACGGGAGCCATGCCTCCAAAATCCGGGTTCCTAGGCAAATCCACGACAAAGTCTGATGGACCAAAAATTAGCGCGGTTTCGCGAATGGCCGTGATTCGCAAAACTCTTCTCCCACGACTTGATTTTACACAATGCCAATGATCATGCTTGGCTACCCTGTGGAGGTCCGGGAGCGATTGCTCACACACATTCCGATCAGTACATTGAACAGAGGCGTTGGACAAGGTGTGAAATCACTCGGACCAGAACAGACGCCCCAATTCAAATTGGGGTCGAAGGCAGTAAACGCGATCCAGTGTCAATATCCAGTGCGTAATAAGCCGTTCGTTAAGACGGCTTGGATTTTTCAAATTGACGATCCAGACGGGATGGTCAAAGATATTATCTGCGGGCCGATTTGGATATGACAAACACAGTCAACGACATCCTCTTGTCGTCTAAAAACTCTTCAAAAACGACGCGAACGAGACGCAAGATCATTTGCGTGAACTTGTTAGCCATAATTGCGGTGTACGTTGTTTTCTGTGCCGACTTTTACATTCGCCAAGAGTCGTATCTCCTGGATCCCAACACTGACCCAACTGGTATGCGACGATCGAGGTTTATGGGTAAGGGAAGAGACTCTGTGCTCCCTAAACTGCCGAACGATGACGCGGAAATTCATTATCGCAAATATATCACCACTACGATGCCTTCAAAGGGAAGAGTCCTCTATCTACATGGCAACAAAGGCAGCATGAACCAATGCGAGTGGGAAATCGATTTCTTAATCGACCTTGGGTACGATGTTTGGACGATGGACTACCGAGGCTTCGGTGATAGCCGCGGCAGAATTAGCGAGTCAGCGTTGAAAGAAGACTCACTGCGAGTTTTTGACGAGATCATTCGCATAGCTCCGGAACACAAGACTATTATCTGGGGGCGATCGTTCGGGAGTGGAGTTGCCGCGTCGGTTGCTGCTGCAGCAACGAAGAAACCAGCGCTGCTTGTTCTTGAAACGCCGTACTGGTCGCTTGTCGATGCGGTCTTGCAGAAATATCCGTTCATACCGTCTTCGCTATTCCGATATGAATTTCCAACACATGAGTTCTTGAGTTCTATCGGCTGTCCAATTCATTTAATCCACGGTACTCAAGATGAAAAGATTCATCCCAATTCGAGTGATCGGCTACTCGACCTATGCGAATCTAAAGCAATCAAAGTTAAGGGGCACTCAATTATGTGTGGCAAACACAATCTCAGAGATAAAAAAACTATCGTGGAATTTGACGAAATTGCGACGAGTATTTTGAATTGATGTTTCCTCCGCGTGGGAACTGCGTTGGGTGGGAATTGTGTTGGGTGCCATCCACTTACCGATTGCAGCTTCCGATCAGAAAGGTGGATGGCATCCAACGAAATTTCTTTTGCTTAAGGTACGGATACATACCAGGTTCAGAGTTGATAAGCCTTCCTTCGATGTTCAAGCGAAAGTCAACTCACACGGGTCAGTGGTAGAATTGGGTAGTTTGACATGTAATCCCGAGACTCACGCCGTTCTCGATGATGTCGAGTTCACCGCTGGTGAAACGAGCCATCATTTGATCAAACCGAAATGACGGCATCCGGCGAGCACTCCGGTGGTGTTCGTGTGCGGTGCGATGAACAGGCGGTCGAGTGAATCGCGCTGGTAATGATGGGCCTGGATACGCTTTACTAACTCGGACTCGCGATTCCCCACGAAGATGCTGCTATACTCACTCGTCAAAGCCGCGTAGTCGTTGCCCGAGTCACCGGCGAAGGTGATGGCCGGCGCATTGTCGAAATGGTTTTGCGACCACCAAGACAATGCAGATGCTTTATTGACACCGTGTGGCAACACATCGATCAAGCCGCGATGGTCCACGGGGTCGCAACTGGCAATCACACCAAACGGCAAGCCATGCGTCGCGATCTTATTTTCAATCCGCGCTACCTGCGAGTTGAGCTGCGCCGGTGGGCAGTAAAAGCAGAGCTTAAACGGTTGTTGGTGTGCCGGTTCTTGTCTCGTCAATGATGAACTTGGCGCGAGCTTCTCGCCGACGGCCTCGGCCTTGATCCCGCCGGTTAGCTGGGCCAGTTGGTTGACGTATTGTCCGCACGGCTGGTAGGCTGCAGACTCGTCGCGACGATAAATTGAGCTTCCCACATCGGCAATGATCCAGTTCGGTACAGGAAGTGCGTAAATTTCAATTGCTTCAAGAACACTTTCCAAATGTCGCCCGGTAACGAAAACAATTTCGAGCTGGCCACTTGCGGCGCTGTCACGCAGTTGGCCCAGCGCAATCGTATCGCGAGCGTGGTCGAGTGACGCGGGGATCAACGTCCCGTCAAGATCGGTGGCAAGTATCGGCTTCATTATTCAAGCAATTAGAACATGAATTTATCGCACGACCACCCCCAGCCACTACGCATCGCGATGCTTAGTTTGCATGGCTTGATTCGTGGGCACGAACCGGAACTGGGTCGTGATCCTGATACCGGCGGTCAAATTAAATATGTGTTGGAGTTGGCCTGTGAGCTTGGCCAGCGTGACGACGTCGCCAGCGTCGAGCTGATTACACGTCAAATCTTCGACGAGCGAGTAGCCGGTGATTACGCCCGGGTCGAAGAATTGCTGAGCCCGAAAGTCAAGATTGTGCGACTGCCGTTTGGTCCCAAACGGTATTTGCGCAAAGAGGCACTGTGGCCGTACTTGGAGATTTTTGTCGACCAAGCGATCTCTTATTTTCGTCGCAATGGATTGCCGCATTTTATCCACGGTCATTATGCCGACGCCGGTTATGCGGGTGCACAGTTGTCACGTTTGTTGCATGTTCCGTATGTCTTTACCGGACATTCGCTCGGTCGCGTCAAGCGCGAGCGAATGCTTGAGAAAAATGAACAAGATGCAACCGTGCTCGAGTCGGCGTATCGTTTCGCCAATCGGCATGAAGCCGAAGAGATGGCGCTCGAAACCGCCTCAATGGTGATCACGAGCACCAGCCAGGAGGTGCTTGAACAATATGAATTGTATGAACACTACCAACCGGATCGAATGGAAGTGATTCCGCCGGGTGTCGATCTAGGATTGTTTTTCCCAGGCAACGATGCAAGTCTTGCTACGCCGCCGGTACTTGAACGACTCAAACCGTTCTTGCGCGATCTTAGTCGTCCGATGATTTTGGCAATGGCGCGTTTAGACGATCGTAAAAATTTTGAAGCGTTGGTGAAGACTTATGGTGAGTCCTCTGAACTAAGAAATCTAGCCAATTTGGTTTTGGTCATGGGTCGCCGCGACGATGCACGAACGTTACCAGCGAGCCAGCGAAAGGTACTGAGTCAAATACTAACGCTGATCGATGTGTATGATTTGTATGGCCAAGTCGCGTATCCCAAGACTCATGGGCCTGATGACGTCCCCGATTTGTATCGTCTGGCGGCGGGCGGACGTGGTGTCTTCATCAACCCTGCTTTGACTGAACCGTTTGGTTTGACGCTGCTTGAGGCGGCCGCCAGCGGGCTGCCTGTGGTCGCGACCCATGATGGTGGCCCGGCGGACATTCTTGCCAATTGTCAAAACGGTTTGCTGGTTGATCCTTTGGATCAAAAGTCGATCGAGCATGCACTGTTGCGAGTGCTGACCGAGCCTAAGCAATGGGACGAGTGGTCGGCAAATGGAATCACCGGAGTGAAGCAACACTACTCCTGGAGCACGCATGTCGATCGCTACTTGCGCGACGTTCGCGAAATTGTTGACAGCTCGGCACCACCGGCGATCGCGGATCGTCGCGTGCCGCGCCGATTGCCTGAGTTTGATCGGCTGATCATTGCTGACTTGGATAACACACTCGGCGGCGACGATGCGGCGCTGGCCGAATTTGTCGACATGCTGCATGGCAACGCACGGCACGTCGGTTTCGGGATCGCCACGGGGCGCCGCCGCGACGATGTGATGGCCTGGGTCGAAGAAAATCATTTGCCACGACCCGACGTCTTGGCCGCGGCGGTCGGAACCGAACTTTACTACGGCAAGGACTTGACGCTCGATGCCGCGTGGCGACAACAGATTTCGGCCCACTGGCGCCCCCAGGACGTGCGAGCCACGCTCGACAAGGTTCCTGGACTTGTACGACAAGATGCCCATGAGCAATCCGAGTTCAAGATCAGTTATCGACTTGACCCCAAAGTCGCTCCCAACTTGCAACAGCTTCGCCGCATCGTGCGTGAGGCGGGTCTGCGGGTGAAGGTGATTTTGTCATTGGATATTTTCTTGGATGTATTGCCGATGCGTGGCGGTAGCGGACTATCGATTCGACATCTGGCATATCGCTGGGGCTTCGCACCGGAACAATTATTGGTTGCTGGTGATTCCGGAAATGATGAAGGGATGTTGACCGGGCGCACACTTGGAGTGGTTGTGGGGAATTACAGCAAGGAACTAGAAAAACTGCGCGGCCTGCCGCGGATTTACTTCGCCGAGGGGCAACATGCGCGAGGTATCATGGAAGGAATCGGTTACTACGATTTTCTTGGCCATATTCGAATTCCCAACGAATTCCCAGTCGCGGACCCAGAGTAAGTCGGTGTTATGCTTCGTCCGCTACAACACAACATTACGGCCTCGCCCGGCACGCCGGAATACGACGCCCAGCTAAGTCTGCATCGCTTGTTGCCCAAGCTGCATGCGTTTTGGGACGAACATCAAGTCGAAGCGAGCGTCTTTGAGCCGTTTGAGACTCGTCTTGACGAACAATGGCCTCGGCTTTTCGGACTACTGAGATCGTTGTATGGCCATCGTTTCGACTTCTTTTATCATCTGGAAAGAATCCTGTTGACGATCGCGCGCGGCAATGTGGACCGCGGCGATCGACTACGCCAAGTCGATCAACAACGGATCAATGAGCCCAATTGGTTTGAATCTCAACGGCTTGTAGGCGGCGCGTTGTACGTTGATTTGTTCAGCGAAAATCTGGGCGAGCTGCGCGGTCATATTGAATACTTTCGTGAGTTGGGCTTGACGTATTTGCACCTCATGCCGCTGTTCGCCGTGCGGCCAGGTGACAATGACGGTGGTTACGCGATCAGTAACTACCGCAGCATCGATCCGAGGCTGGGAACCCTCGATGACTTAAAATTGCTGGCCGACGAGTTTCGCGAAGCCGGGATCTCGTTGGTGCTGGATTTTGTTTTTAACCACACCGCCGACGATCATCATTGGGCCAAGATGGCGATGGCGGGCGACGCTGAATATCGCGACTTTTATTATCTGTTCCCCAGCCGTGATGTTCCCAATCAGTATGAAGCAACGCTGCGGGAAATCTTTCCCACGGTGCGGCGTGGCAATTTCACCTGGCACGACGCGATGCAGCGTTGGGTGTGGACGACGTTCAATAGTTTTCAGTGGGATTTGAATTACAGCAATCCCGCGGTGTTTGAAGCGATGCTTGCCGAGATGTTGTTCATCGCGAACACGGGTGTTGATATTTTGCGATTCGACGCGATTGCGTTTGTGTGGAAGAAGATGGGAACAAGTTGTGAGAACTTGTCCGAGGCACACCAATTGATTCAGGCGTTCAATGCCTGCGCCCAAATCGCCGCGCCCGGACTGGTATTTAAGAGCGAGGCGATCGTTCATCCCGATGAATTGGTTCGGTATGTCAGTCCCGATGAATGTCAATTGTCCTATAACCCGACACTGATGGCGCTGTTATGGGAGGCGCTGGCAACGCGGCAAACCAGATTGCTGAAGCGATCGTTATTGCATCGCCACCATTTGCCAAGCGGAACGACATGGGTCAATTACCTTCGTTGCCACGACGATGTCGGCTGGACGTTTGATGACGCCGACGCAGCCGCCGTAGGTATCAGCGCCTATGACCATCGCCAATTCCTGAATCGTTTTTATACCGGCCACTTTCCTGGATCATTTGCGCGCGGTGTGCCGTTTCAGGAGAACCCAGATACGGGTGATATGAGAATCAGCGGCACGATGGCTTCGCTGGCGGGACTTGAGCAAGCGATCGACGACCAGAACGACGAACATAAGGAATTGGCAATTCGCCGCATTCTGTTGCTCAATTCAATCATCTTAAGCATCGGCGGAATTCCGTTGTTGTACCTGGGCGAGGAATGGGGCACGATCAATGATTATGATTTTGTTCGCGACCCGGCCAAGGCGGCTGATACGCGTTGGGTTCATCGTCCGAAGATGCGTTGGGAATGGTTGCGGGATGCATCGCAAGCTAGCGCCGATCGTGTGAGGATTTTTGAAGCGATATGCAAATTGATTTCGCTGCGAAAGTCTGAACCGGCGCTGGCGGGAATGAAGATGGAATTGTTGCCGACGGACAGCCCGCAAATGTTGGCGTTCATTCGACAACACGAGGGCAATCGCTTGCTGGTTCTGGCTAATTTCTCCGAGACGCAGTGTTCGATCTCGGGCAATCGTTTAAGAACCTCGGGGCTGGGCCGTTTCTTTCAAGACATTGTCACGGAGACGACCATTGGCACGGCGGAGGATGTCGTGTTGGCACCGTATCAATTCTTGTGGCTCAAACGTGTTTAGTGTTTCACGACGCTCCGCCGTCGGCTCGTGACACCAAACAATTGGGACAATTGTTCCACATAAAGGTTACTGATCCGCGTAGACCATCGTGCTTTCTTCTTTGGTGACCGGCACATTTGCTTGCGCGCTGGTCACGATCGCTTTGACGATGTGGGTGCCTGGGGCGGTGCCACGAACTCGAACACGGTGGACAATCTCGCCACCGGCTCGCAACGACGCCGTGGGGGCAAACGCGATCAAGCCGCGACCGTCGGTCGACGCTTCGGCCTCGCTGCTGACAAGTTCCAACCCGGCGGGCAATTGCATTTGCATCTTGACATCCGAATCGTCACGCGAGCCACGATTGTTGATGCGAATTTCGTAAGTCGCATCGCTGCCGACTTCGATCGGATCGGCATCGTCGGTGATTGAGAAAGTCAATTCCGCGAGCGTATCGACCGTGACTATTTTTTCATGTTGGGCGATCAAGTTGAGGTCGCCTTTGGCCTCCAAACGGATTGCGCGTTCGCCTTGCTCGATTGGCAATAGTCGCAGCGGCACCGAGCCGCGTCCATCGGCGGGCAGTTCAGCGAGTGACCAGTAGACGGCGTGGCGATTGGGGTCATATTGGCCTTGGTATTCAGTACCGACAAACGAGAACCCACGATCCAAGTAGGCGACCACTTCGACATTGGTCGCGTCGGCGCTGCCGATGTTGGCAAGGTTGATGTTGAACGTTGCTTGGCGTTCGAGGAACCGGCGACTAGGGCCGTCGAGTTCGATGGCCAACTTCGGTGCGATGACTTCCAACTCGATGGCATTCTCGGCGAGAAGTCCATCATCGCCAATTAGCCGAATGCGATTCTCGATCATCCCCGGCGATGCGGCGCGCAATCGCAACACTTGGCGACGCACTTCGCCGGGAGCGAGCACGCCGATGACGTTGTCGAGTTGGCGGCCTTTGGGATGCTCCAAACCTTCGGGCACATCTTCCTGCAGAATCACGCCCGTCGCGGCACCGGTACCGGGGTTTGAGATCTCAAGTTCAATTTCGAGTTGTTGACCGATGAGAACCTTTTCAACGGATCGCTGAGTTATTTTCAGCTCTGGTCGTGTGCTGATCGTGCGGACCGACGCTGCAGCCTCGAACGTGACTCGCGCAACGCTGCCCAGTTCACCTTCTTGCTCCGGGATCAATTGCATGGTGATGGTGCGTTGGCCACTGGGCTCGACGGCACCGAGTTGCCAAAGAAGGAGGTCGCCTTGCACGATTGGCGCGGGCGCGGCATCGACCAGTCGCATCCCAGCGGGAATGCGATCGTGGACGCGAACGTCAAGCGCTTCGACGGCACCGACGTTTTGGACAGTGATCGTGAAAGTCGCTGGTTTACCAACTTTGACCTCCTCCGGTGCACGCTTTTGTATAACTATGCTCGGGCTCTGGACGCCATCGAGTCGACGATCACCTGGCTCGGCCAAGACGATGTCATCGGCCATCGGCTGGAGCGCCGAACCCATACCCGTGAGAGATGCGCTGGGCAATGCAGCGATTCGCATTTCGGGTTGCGCTTGCGGGGGAATCGCGGCGACGGGTGCTGGCGGTTGATTGAGCGGGCGCAGATCGGCCACTGGATAATCGGTGGGAATCGGTGTCGGCATGGGCGCGATCGATCGTGGTTGTTCTGCAGGAATTCCTGCATCGCGCAATCCGTTGGACGGGGCGTCGTCGAATTGCAGCGTCGGCATAGCGTCATAGGCAGCGGCGGGGTCTGGCGCGTCGTCGGCGACGGCGGGCGGCGCACCATCAAACTGCATTGACGGCGGTTCGCTTCCATGCGCTGGCGGCGCGGCCATCGTCTGGGCGTTCAAACTCGAGTCGTGCGCTGCCGGTTCGTAGGGATCGTCAGTCGGCATCATCATCGCGGGGCCCGATGCCGGTAATGCGTTGTCGGCTGGTGCGGCATTGTCCTGCATGGACCAGCCTGGCAGACCAAGTTTTGCGGTCGGCGGGTTGCCGGCAAGATCGGTGTTGGGACCATCGCCCGGTTGGTATAATGGTTCTTCGTGAGCGACCGTGCGAACGCCAGGGTTGGCGGTGGTAGGTGAGGCTACATCCGCTGGCGACGTGGGAAAATCGAATGCACCAAGGCCCATCATGCTTGGCCCCGCGTCATCTTTCTCCGCGACCGCTGCAATCGGTGCTGGCGGAGGAGTCAACGCAGGTGACGCCGGAGTCTCCCATTGGGCCGAATCCGAGGTTTGGGAGTCACGTTGGGCCTGGGCAACACCCAAAGCACCAAGCAGAATTACAATGCCGCTGCCGGCTATTTGAACGCCAAAGCGTTTCATCATCATTAATCCCTCGAATCTCGCGCTGTTAGGGGCATCCGTGCTCCTCGCAGCTTGCGATTTAACAAACTGACTCGACGCGGTCGAGACCAACTTTCGTGAAACTGCACCATGACTTCGACCATGTCACCGCCGTCCGCCACGATCCGCCGCGAAACTTGCGACGACGACGACTCGGAAATCCATCTCGAACCGATTCATGCCTCGACGTATCCCGACCAAGAATGGGCCAACGCGCTGACGCATGGCTTGGCGGCGATTGCGATGTTGGCCGGGTCGGCTGTGTTGTATTGGCGAACGTTTGACCAGTCCTGGGGCACGATTATCAGTTGCCAAGCATTCGTGGTTTCTGCGTTGAGCGTGTTTGTTGCCTCGACGTTGTCGCACACTTTGATGGACAAACCACAGCGGTTGAAACGGCTGAGAGCCTGGGACCAAGGGCTGATCTACATGATGATCACGGGCACCTACACGCCGATCATTTACGAGTTCGCGGATGCAAACGTGCGGGGACCGCTGCTCATCGCCGTTTGGATTGCGGCCGTAGCGGGATTTTGGTCAAAAGTTTTTGCCGAACATCGTATTCGCGCAATCGGCACGGTGACGTATTTGGCGTTGGGCTGGATTCCGGCGTTATTTTTAATCGGACGCGTCAACCAAGGTGTGCTCGTTTGGATGACGTTTGGTGGCATTGTTTACACAATTGGCGTTGCCGTTTTGATGAACGATTCACGTCGGCGGTACATGCACGCGCTTTGGCATTTGCTCGTCATGGCCGCCGCCGGTTGTCATTTTTGGGCGATTTACAAATTCGTCGCGGCAAGCGTTTAATAGTGTTCTACGAGGCTCCGCCGTCGTTACGTTACGACGGCGGAGCGTCGTAGAACACCGCCAAGATCACTTGCGGCAAGCTGGTCTTGGCGACGAAGCTTCGAATCGGCTATTTCTGCGTCCATGAATGGGTGGAAAAAAATCGGGCTGGTGGCATTTGCAATTTTGCTCACCAGCGGCTGTGGCACGACCAAATTGCAGGAAGCGACCGAGCAGTTGGTGCTTAGTTCGGCGGTCGATCGCAGCATCGGCATGATCGATTTTCGCCCGCTTGCCGGTCAAACCGTTTACCTGAACACAAACTATCTGCGCAACATCAAATCGCCCACGTTCGTCAATGCCGACTACGTGACCAGCGCCATGAGGCAACAAATCATGGCGGCGGGGTGTTTTCTGCAAGACAACGAGCAAGACGCCGATATTGTCATCGAAGCAAGATTGGGAACATTGGGTGCCGACGACCACCGTGTCACCTATGGCATACCGGAGAACAACGGACTTTCGACGGCGGCTTCGCTGATCTCGCAATCCAGCGCGCCGGCGATTCCCGAGATTGCGTTGGCCCGACGCGATGCGCGCGAAGGTGCGGCGAAGGTTGCCGCGTTTGCCTATGACCGAGTGTCGCGAACGCCGGTTTGGCAATCCGGTATTTCGCAATCGACGTCAACTTCGCGGAACACTTGGGTCTTGGGAGTGGGGCCGTTTCAAAGTGGCTCGATTCGCGAGGGCACTCATTTGGCAAAGGGCCAAAATCGTTCGGGACGAATGCACGCTGGGGCTTCGCCAACGGAGACCTTTGACCGACCGGCCGTCGAACACACGGCTGAAGTTCGATACAATCAGGGTTGGCCGGTTACGGGCAAGGCACGTCCCAGCGGTGCGATCGCCGTCAGCGGGCAGACGGTTCGTCCGCCGAAGCCATCGTCACTCGAGTTGGAGACGTCGACGCCGTTGCCAATGCCGACTCCGCCGGCGCTCCAACCGTCGGTGCCGATCGCTGCTGACGAGAACGTTGCTGAAGAGAGCGTTGCTGATGAGTCCGGTGCGACGGATGAGAACTCGATTTGGCGGTAGACGAGCAACGCATTGAACTATGAACTGATCGATTTCGGTGCCGGACGCAAGCTGGAATCCCTCGGCGGATATCTCATCAACCGACCCGCGCCCGCCGCATCCGATACGACGCGGCGCGATCCTTCGACATGGCAATCCGCCGGCGCGACGTACGACGAAGTGACGACGCATTGGCAAATGTTTACGCCGTGGCCGCAGCCGTGTTTGCTTGACGCCGGATTGTTTCGTCTGCCGCTGCGTCCAACGCCGTTTGGCCATATCGGCGCGTTCCCGGAACAGCAACCCAATTGGCAATGGTTGGCCCGCATTGTCGATGAGGTTCAAGGCCGACATCGTGATCGCGCGGTCCGGGCCTTGAACCTGTTTGCTCATACCGGCGGCAGCACATTGGCGATGGCCAGCCGAGGTGCCGCCGTAACGCACGTCGATGCAGCGAAACCCAATGTGACTGCGGCGAAACAGGCGGCCGCAGCCAGTGGTCTGGCG
The DNA here is from genome assembly GCA_041753075.1 of Pirellulaceae bacterium. GTDB lineage: Bacteria > Planctomycetota > Planctomycetia > Pirellulales > Pirellulaceae > UBA6163. The sequence goes on along the minus strand of JBGSVE010000096.1, from coordinate 9,344 downwards.
ACCGCGGCGATTCGCTACATCGTTGATGATGCAATGAAGTTGACGGCGCGCGAAGTGCGTCGTGGCCGCATGTATGATGTGATCGTGCTTGATCCACCGGCTTATGGTCATGGACCGGACGGCGGTGCTTGGCGCATCGAACGCGACCTGTGGCCATTGATCGATCTGGCGGCTCAGTTGACCGCGCCGGGCGGCGGTGCAATGCTGGTAACCGGCCACTCGGCTTCGCTCAGCCATCAGCACGTTCGCGATTATCTCAAACAACACTTTAGCCGGAGCGAAGTCACCAACTCGATACAGATTCAATGCGGACGATCCTCGTTGGCCGATCGGTGTGGTCGCAAACTGGATACTGGATTTTACGTGCGCGCTGTTTGGGGCGACTGTAACTTGGAGTCAAAAACGAATGTCAAGTGATGATGCCCAGCGATTGATTGATCGTGTTGCGCAGTATAGCTCCTGTGTGGTTGCGTACTCCGGTGGCGTCGATAGCGCGGTCGTCGCCAGCGCCGCGCATCGCGCCGGTTGTTCGCCCGCCATCGCCGTGACCGCCTTCAGCCCGAGTGTCTCGGGCGAGCAACTCGAAGTCGCCAAGCGTGTTGCCGCCGAAATGGGTATCCGGCATGTAATCGTTTCCACGAAAGAAGTGCAGCGGCTGGAGTATCGCGAGAACAATGTGCGTCGTTGTTTTTATTGCAAGGAAACGCTGTACCAAACGATAGCCGATTTAGCGCTCAGCCAAGGCATCCAAACGATTTTGTCGGGAACCAATGCCGATGATCTTGGCGACTATCGTCCGGGAATCCAGGCGGGCCAGTTGGCTGGTGTGGTGGCACCGCTGGCGCAACTCGGGTTGACGAAAGTGAACGTGCGACAGATCGCCCAGCAATGGGGTTTGTCGATCGCGGCGCGACCGGCACAACCGTGCTTAGCAAGCCGCATCGCCTACGGCATCAGCGTCACGCCGCGGCGGCTGAAGCGAATCGAATCTGCCGAAGCATTTCTGCGTGATCACGGCTTCTCACCACTGCGGGTGCGGATCGTTGGCACCGACCAAGCCCGCATTGAAGTTGCCAAAGATGAAATTGGCCGGTTGGCCGACGACGACTTCTGGAACGCAACTCAAGCACGCTTTTTGGCACTCGGCTTCGTCTCCGTAGAAATCGATCCACGCGGGTTTCGCAGCGGATCGATGAACGAATTGGTCCAACTTGGGCCAAGCGGGTGAACCATTCGGCTCGCCCCCTGAAGACGATTTTCAGCGTAAGATAGTGCGATTCGATTTCGAGTGACAAAAATTGTAGAACGGTTGTCCCCAGCCGTTTGGGAACGCACATACGGTTGGGGACAACCGTTCTACAAACGCGTCGCAGCGCTCGTAAAAAGTATTCGATGGAAGACACTGATTTAGACAACACCTCGGCGAACGAGGCGAACGGTTCAACGACCAGCGCCGCGACGAGTTTGATCGGTAAGAATCTCGACGAGTACCAGATCCTGCGCCGACTCGGACGCGGTGGGATGGCGGATGTTTACGTCGCTCTGCATAAAACGCTCGAACGTCAAGTTGCGCTGAAAGTCTTGCGCCGACAACTTGCCAACGATGCTGGATACGTCGAGCGGTTTCGTCGCGAGGCGCGCGCCGCCGCCAAGCTCAACCATCCCAACATTGTTCACGTTTACGAAGTCGGTCGCGCCGCCGATCATTATTACATCGCTCAAGAGTTGATCGATGGCGGCAACTTGAAAGACGAAGTCGAGCGCAACGGGCCGCTCAATCCCGCCGCCGCGTCGGAAGTGTTGCGGGCGGTATGCTCGGCCTTGGAGGCCGCTCACTTGGCCGGGATCACTCATCGCGACATCAAGCCTGAGAATATCTTGCGTTCGCAACGTGGCGAGATCAAGGTTGCCGACTTCGGACTGGCTCGCGTTGGTTCGGGTAATGACTTGACGCAAGTCGGGCTGACGATGGGAACGCCGCGTTACATGAGCCCTGAGCAGGTCCAGGGCAAGACCGCTGATGCGCGAAGCGATCTCTACTCGCTCGGTTGCACGATGTATTTTTTGTTAACCGGCAGACCGCCGTTCGAAGCCGACGATGCGTTGGCGATTGCTTTTCAACATTTACACGATACGCCCAAACCGCTGAGCGCCGCTCGCGGTCGATCCGACGTTCCCGATTGGCTGCAAACCGTCACGTCACGTTTGATGGCCAAGGCACCGACCGATCGGTTTGCCAGCGCGGGCGATGTGTTGGCGACATTAGAATCATCCGGCGTAAACTCGGGCCCGATGTCCACGATGGGAGGGACGGCTTCGGCCACCGTGTTGCTACAGCAAGCGATGCGCACGGATTCAAAACGCCGCAGAGCGCAACGGCTAAAATGGGTTACCGCAGCGCTAGTGCCGCTCTTGGCCTTGGGTGCCGGTTGGCTCATTCAATCGCGTCGTCGTGCGCCTTCGATCTCGCGGTTGTTGGTACCCGATCTTGTGCCGCAGAAGGCGACCATCGAGGAACAGTATCTCGCCGCCGCAAGCCGCGACGATATTTTGGCGTGGCGATCGGTGAGCGAGTATTTTCCGCCGCAGGCCAGTGCCAAGAATGCGGCATACGCAATCAAGGCCGACATCCAGCAAGCACGCTTGTTGGCCAGGACCAATCGCACGGACGAGGCGATCAAACTGCTTCAGGGGATCGCCGACAACACCAACATGGATCGCGTCTATCAAGTCATCGCGCTGGCGGAGTTGATCGAACTGGACAATGGTGATCCAAAGCAAACCGAGCAACTTCGCACCCGTCTGCGCCAGACGCATCGCACATTGATGGAAAACCGACCAGAAACAAATCGAATTTTGCAGTCGGTGCTCAAGCCCGAAGTTCTCCAGCGATTAGAATCTTCCTAAGGTGCTAAGGATCGAGCGGAAATTAAGTGGGATAGTAATTTCCGTTCAATTCTAATGGAAAACAAGCCACATCCGAACCATTTTCACATGAGTTATCAAATGATGTCCACTGGATCACCGCGACGCCGAAACTTTGCTGCTTTAGTCTTGGGCCTTTGCGTGGCGGGCGCGGCCGTAGTGCAACTGAGCAGCGCTCACAGCGAACAAGAAACCCCGGAGATGAAAATGCTTCGCCATGTGGTGATGTTTCAATTCAAAGATTCCAGCAGTGAAGCGGATGTCCAAACGGTCGTTGATGCGTTTCGCGAGTTACCCAGCAAAGTTTCGCAGATCGCCGACTTCGAGTATGGAGTCAACAACAGCCCCGAAGGGTTGGCTGGTGGTTTGACGCATTGCTTTTTGGTGACGTTCAACAGCGAAGCAGATCGCGCGGCGTACTTGCCACACGCGGCCCACATGGCGTTCGTCGAAGTGCTCAAGCCGCACATGGAAAAAGTCACCGTGATTGACTACTGGGCCGCTAAGTGATGAGCGGAAGAAAGTGTTTGACCTCAATTGCACGTCCTTAAAGAATAAGAGTCGCGAGATTGGCTAGCTGGACAGCGCCATGTTCGATTTAGAACACCTTGTTTTGTGGAGTCGTTCGCTTTGTGAGCGGATCGGCGCTAGCCGCCGGTTTCGATCGGGAAATACCGGGGGCTAGCGGCCGCCCGCTCACTGAACTTGGCGCTGTCCAGCTACACTCCAACACTTATTTTTCGCTCGAATCGCTCGATCGATTTTGCCAGCCCCGTTGATGGATCAATGTCAATCAATGCACCGCACAGCCGAACGTCGCCCGTCGCGACGTGAAAGTGAATCGGTTCAAACGTGATCGTCGCCTGCAGCACTCGCTCGACATCGCGGCCGATCACGCTGGCGTAGGGACCGCTCATGCCGGCATCGGTCTGGTACGCGGTTCCCTTTGGCAAGATCTTGGCGTCAGCGGTTGGCACATGCGTATGCGTGCCCAGCACCGCGCTGACTTTGCCGTCGAGATACAATCCGATCAATTGCTTGTCGCTGGTTGCCTCGGCATGAACATCGACAATGCGAACCTTGACCGCCGCCGGAATCTCGCCGAGCACTCGGTCCATCGCCGCAAAGGGACAATCAACGGGACGCATATAGACGCGGCCCAACAGCGATACCACCGCCACATCAACAATTGGTTGCGACTTGCGATGCGGCGTCGAGCGGACGACGGTCCAGGGTCGCCCCGGCGAGCTGGCCGGATAGTTCGCGGGTTTGACAATCCGTGAATCTCGTTCCAGCACCGGCTTCAGCTCAATCTTCTTGTAGATGTGATCGCCCATCGTAATCGCATTCACACCTGCATCGACGAGTCCTTTGAATTGTCGCGGTGTCAAACCAGACCCGTCGGCGGCGTTTTCGGCGTTGACGGCAACAAAATCAATCTCGTGTTCGCGGCGAATCTGTGGCAAATGATCGGTGACCGCCGCGAACCCGGGTCTCCCGACAATATCGCCTAAGAACAAAATTCGCATAATCAACTAGCAGCGAGGCAAATGATGGTTTGACACGAATGTTACAGAGTAACAAAAGTTGTCTGCCCCGAAACGCAGGCAAAACAATGAGCGCTGTAGTGCGTCGTCCAAATACAATTTTAGGGTTGTGAGCGGAATAGCGCTAGCCACCGGCCTCGTAAATCACCGGCGGCTAGCGCCGTACCGCTCACCAAGCCGCTCCAAATTTTTTAATATTGACGGACTACTTGGTCTCCATAGCGTATGATAACCAGTTCTTTTTGTAGGTATGAAACTTTAAGTGATCCAGCGATTATTGAAATGCATTTGATCGGTAGCTTTCGACTTGCGATTTTTCTGGTGGTCATTGCGCAGGTTGCCGGCGCGGACGATTGCGTGGACTTCAATCGCCAAATCAGACCGTTGTTGACCAGCCGATGTGTCGCTTGTCACGGGCCCGATGAAAACGAGCGGATGGCTGATCTGCGGCTCGATATTTCTTCGGGCGCTTCCCAAGACTTGGGCGGGTACGCAGCGATCATTCCCGGCCAAGCCGATGCCAGCGAATTGATTCGTCGCATTACGACCGAGGAGAATGACGAACTCATGCCGCCACCGGACAAGGGCGAGCGATTCAGCGCGGACGAAGTTGATCTGATGCGCCGCTGGATTGATGAGGGTGCCAAGTACGAAACCCACTGGGCCTATGTCAAACCGACCAAGGGCAGTCTGCCCGTTGTCCAAGACGCGGATTGGCCGGCGAACGAGGTCGATCAATTCTTGCTTGCGCGACTTGAATCCGCAGGCTTGCAACCATCGCCCCCAGCGGATCGCCGAACACTCGCGCGGCGAATCTCGCTCGACTTGACGGGACTGCCGCCCACGCCGCAGCAAGTCGATGCCTTCGTCGCGGACCGCTACCCCTTGGCATACGAGCGGTTTGTCGACGCAACAATGAATGCAGTCGCTTTTGGCCAACATTGGGCACGTATTTGGTTGGACCTAGCCCGCTACGCCGACAGCTCGGGTTACCCTAGCGACCAGCCGCGTGAAATTTGGGGCTACCGTGATTGGGTCATCAATGCACTTAACCGCAACTTGCCATTCGATCAATTTACGATCGAGCAATTGGCCGGTGATCTGTTGGAATCCCCAACGCAGGAGCAATTGATCGCGACCGCGTTTCACCGCAACACGATGACGCAAAACGAAGGCGGAACCAGCGACGAAGAATTCCGTGTTGCCGCAGTCGTGGATCGCGCCAACACGACGATGGCAGTCTGGCTGGGAACCACGATGGCTTGTGCTCAATGTCACACACACAAATTTGATCCGATCACACAGCAAGAGTATTTTCAATTCTTCGCGATCCTCAATCAATCCGCTGATGCCGATCGCAAAGACGAAGCACCGCTGCTGGAACTCTATTCGCCCGAACAGCACAAGCAGCGCAGCGGAGTGCAAGCCGAGTTGGACAAATTCGCCGTGGTCCCAGACGAGCCAGCCGATAGTGCCAACGACGAACAACATATCGCCGCCTTGCAGAAAAAACTCGCAGCGATCAAGCCCGTGTCGGTGCCGATCATGCGCGAGTTGCCAAGCAAAGAACGTCGTACCACAAAGATCCAGCGTCGCGGCAATTGGCAAGACCTTGGTGATGAAGTCCAGCCTGGTGTTCCCGCAGCGATCGGCGGATCGGCGAGTGTCAACGACGACGAATCCCGTGCGATGGATCGTTTGGCGTTATCGAATTGGCTTGTCGGCAACGAAAATCCATTGGCCGCGCGAGTCGTGGTCAATCGCTTGTGGGAAGCAGTCTTTGGCGTTGGCATTGTGCGAACCAGCGAGGATTTCGGAACACAAGGTGAGCCGCCATTTCATCCTGAGCTACTCGACTGGCTGGCCGTTGATTTGGTCGAGCACGACTGGGACACCAAACGATTGCTGCGACAAATCGTGACCTCGCAGGCTTACCGCCAAGTCTCGACCAGCACATCGGAGCTCAACGAACTTGACCCCGACAATCGCTTGGTCGCTCGTGGTCCGCGATCGCGTCCAACGGGCGAACTGCTACGCGACCAAGCGTTGTTTGTCAGCGGACTATTGTGTGATGACGTTGGCGGTCCGCCGGTTCGACCGATGTCTCCTAACTTGGGCTTGAAAACCGCTTTTGGTGGTAGCAACGATTGGACAACGAGCGAAGGAAAAGACCGTTATCGACGGAGCATCTACACCGAGGTTCGACGCAATTCGCCCTATGCCAGTTTCACGACGTTCGACGCGCCCAATCGCGAGACCTGCACGATTCGTCGTGACCGCACCAACACTCCGCTGCAGGCGTTTGTTACGCTCAATGATCCCGTGTTCGTCGAAGCCAACCAGGCGATGGCCAGACGCCTTTGCGCCGAATTGCCCGCTGCGACGGCCCAGCCGCGAATTGAATATGCCTTCCAACTTTGTGTCTCGCGCGACCCCTACGATAACGAGCTAAAGACGCTGGCAAAATTGTACGATGAAACAGCGGCTATGTTGGCTGGTGATCCGCAGTCAGCGATTGAATTGGCAACCGATCCGCTGGGTCCATTGCCGCCTGATGCCAGCGCGGTTGAATTGGCCGCGTGGACCGTCGTTGCGAATGTGATTATGAACCTCGACGAATATTTGATGCGACAATGATTCCATCCAGACAACAACAGCAACTCGTTTCCACCACGCGGCGACACTTTCTCGGTGCCGCCGGTGGGTTCAGCCTCGGTGCGATTGCGCTGAATTCGCTGCTTGCTGACAACGCCGCAGCGAACTTGATTCCGGCATCGGGCGGCAACGCCCTTACACACTGGCAGCCGCGGGCCAAGCGAGTCATCTACTTGCACATGTCCGGTGGGCCGCCGAACCTTGACCTGTTTGATTACAAGCAAGAATTGGTCAATCGCGATGGCCAAGATTGCCCGGATTCGGTTCTCAAAGGCCGCCGGTTTGCGTTCACATCCGGCGTTCCCAAGTTGATGGGCACACCCCGAACGTTCAACCGACATGGCGAAGCCGGCATGTGGATGAGCGACGCAGTGCCGAATTTTCACCGGATCGCAGACGACATTTGCGTTGTGCGTTCAATGCACACTGACCAATTCAATCACGCCCCGGCGGAGCTCTTGTTGTTCACCGGACATGCGCGCCAAGGACGACCGTCGCTGGGCTCGTGGGTCACGTATGGTTTGGGGACCGAGAACGAGAACTTACCAAGCTATGTAGTGCTGATCTCCAGCGGCACGCAGCCCAGCGGTGGGCAAGGGTGTTGGGGCAGCGGTTTTATTCCGTCGGTTCATCAGGGTGTGCAATGTCGCTCGCAAGGCGATCCCGTGTTGTTCGTCTCCGACCCCAAGGGCATGAGTCGCGAGTTACGCCGCAAGTCACTCGACGCGCTGCAATCACTGAACCAGGTTCAGGCGGACCAGTTTCTGCACTCCGAAACGGCAACGCGGATCGCACAGTATGAGCTTGCATATCGAATGCAAACCAGCGTCCCGGAGGTCATGGACATATCCCGCGAGCAAGCAGCGGTGCTCGACGAGTACGGTGCCAAGCCGGGCGAGGCGAGCTTTGCGAACAACTGCTTGCTGGCCAGACGACTGGTCGAACAGGGCGTGCGGTTCGTCCAATTGTTTGACTGGGGTTGGGACTTCCATGGCACCGGGCCCAAGGAAGACATTCGCGGCGGGTTGACCACAAAGATGGCAGCGACCGACAAGCCGGTGGCTGCCTTGATTCTTGATTTAAAGCGCCGCGGATTGCTCGATGACACGCTTGTTGTTTGGGGCGGTGAATTTGGCAGAACGCCGTTTCGCGAAGGTCGCACGGCCGCCAGCAAAGTGCTCGGTCGCGATCACTTTCCCGATTGCTTTACGTTGTTCATGGCCGGTGGCGGCGTCAAAGCCGGATTCGATTACGGCAAGACCGACGATCTCGGTTTCGCGATCACCGAATCACCCGTTCATATCCACGACTTGCAAGCCACGATCTTGCATCAACTCGGTTTCGATCACGAGCGATTGACCTACCAATTCCAGGGTCGCAATTACCGGTTGACCGATGTCCATGGCAGCGTCATCAAGGATCTCATTGCGTAGCCTTGGCTTGCTCGGCGATCACGCGGAAATAGGCTTCGATTTGTTGGCGATACTGTGGCGAGATTTCGATCCGTCGTTCTTGGGCCACGTCTTCGGCTTCGCGTGCCTGCAGCTTGCCCCAATTTGAATCGCCATCGCGACCCACGGCATCGATCCCGAACACGTTTGCCATCGCCGTTGACTCACCATCGCCAGACTCCGTGGCCTCGGTCGATGGAGCTGCGTCGCTGGACGGTTCTTGCGGCGGTTGGCCCGCTTCGCTGCGTTGCATCGCCAATTTCTGAGCCTGTTGTCGCGACGCGGCGTCCAATGTCGGCAACGGCGCGGGCGTCGGCGCCGATTGAGCACTTGAATCGGCCGCTGGTTTTTGTGCGGCAGACAATGACTGGTCAAGCTCGTCGAGCGTTTGTGCCAATTGACGCGCCAATTGTGCCGCCGGAGATTGGGCACTATCGGAATCACGATGCGCCGAATCGGCTTGCGAATTTTGATTCGCCACTTGTACCATTTCCGCCAGCGCAGCGGCCTGGGCCGCGAGTGCTTCCTGCGATTGGCGCAGCGACTGTCGCGCCGAGCCGGCGGACTCACTCGCGTTTGCGTCCGTTGATGGGTCGGAGGCTTGCGCCGCTTGGCTTGCATCGGTTAACGAATCCGTGGCGGCCTTGACCTCGCCCTCGGCGATTTCATTCACCGAGGCGGCTGCCTGGGCCGTTTGGCCAGCGGTTTGCAATTGACCAAGACGTTGTTGATGACGCGCGGCGCGGGCCAAGTCAGCGGCCGCATC
>JBGSVE010000095.1:0-64758 GCA_041753075.1 Pirellulaceae bacterium | reverse complement strand
GTGGCATAGACCTTCATCACCAAGCCTTGGTGCAGGTTGTCCATCTGATCCGCGACCGACAATGCCTCCGGATCATCACCGCCGCTCAGCCAACCATACGAACCACGAATCAGTTCGCCGCTTTCGATATACAACGAGCGGGTGGCGATGAGAGTTTCGCGATACAGTCGAATGCTTTCGACAATCGCATCGTCAGATTGCGACATGGGCAAGGCTCCGAGGGGAACAAAGGGAGCCGACAAGATATCGTAGCGCCGCACCCAACGGCTAGAAGCCTGTTTACTATCGCTAGATCTGGAAGTTAACTTCCGCGTCGAGCACTTCGGCGTCGTTGGTGGCGCTGCGGACCTTCAATTGCGGTTTCTCCAACACCACGGTCGTGTGCGGCGAAACGCTGCGCGTCAACCAAACGCTCGAACCCACCACACTGTCATGGCCAACCACGGTGCGGCCGCCCAGCACGGTCGCGTTAGCATAAATCACAACACGGTCTTGGATCGTGGGATGTCGCTTGTGTCCACGAATCAAGTGGCCGTCGGCATCGGTCGGAAAACTCAATGCACCGAGCGTCACACCCTGGTACAGCTTGACGTGTTGGCCGATCTCGCAAGTTTCGCCAATCACCACACCGGTGCCGTGGTCGATGAAGAAGTATTCACCGATCGTCGCCCCAGGGTGAATATCAATGCCGGTTTGTTTGTGTGCCCACTCGGTCATCATTCGTGGAATGAACGGCACGCCAAGCTCCAACAATTGATGCGCGGCGCGGTACACCGTGATCGCTTCAAAGCCCGGATAGCAAAACACAATTTCATCGGTCGTCTGGCAAGCCGGATCGCCGTCGTAAGCCGATTGAACGTCGGTGGCAAGAACTTTGCGCAGATCCGGAATTCGCTTCAGGAATTCGATCGCCATCGCTTGGCCTTTGGCATCGAAGTCAACCTGCGATTCGCAATCACCATGGTTGTGGCGAATGCGGTCATCGTGGCGAAGCGCGCGACCGATTTGCGTTGTCAACTTGTCATGCAAACCATCGACCAAACCACCAACGTGATATTCGATGTTGCCGGCGTGCAAGCCGACTTTGCGCCGATAGCCGGGATACAACACATCCTTCAAATCGACCAACACCTCAACGACCGCTTCGTAGCTGGGCAGCGGGCAATGGCCAAGATGGTTGAGACCATCGTCAGGCTTGTACGACGCCACAATGCGACGGGTCAGATCAGGAAGTTGGTCTTTTAGCCGGAAATCAGAAGCCACGATGTTTGCTCGCGAACGTTAATCAAGAAGCCTTACAGCTTAAACCATCGTCGCCGCGGTCGGCTACCGACCGATCGACGGCGGATTGTCCAACAAGAAATCTCGTGGGCCGCGATGGGTGTAGTACGGATAGGCCACGGTTCCGGTCGGTGGGCCCGGAGTGAACGGCTGGCTTTGCAGCGTTTGGGCCGCGTAATGTCCTGGTGCCAGGTGGGCTCCGATGTTTTGGCCAAGGTGGCCGCTGTAGTTCAGGCCGCCTTGTTGCCAAGCGAGTGGACCCGCGACGCAGCCGTTGCGGCCGCCGCAGGTCGAGCAGCCGCCGTTACCGGAAAGCTTGCCGATCAACCCGCCGCCATGTTTGCCGCCGGAGCAGCTTGAGCAGGTGGAACACGCGCCGGTCGAACCGGTTCCACAATTACCGGAGCTGCAGCCGCCACGCGTATTGTGGTGCAAGCACCCCGTCGTTCCGGCAAGGAGAAATGCCAAAGAAGCGATCCACACTAGGCGATTCATCGTCGGTTCCTTCCGCTCAAGTTCGCCATCGCGTTGGAAACGTTTGGCGAGTCAGGTTTGATTCAGGGTCGTTGGTTTAGCGGCTTGCCAAACCTTCGCTCAGCTTCGATTTCGGCCCAAAATGCCTTCGCGATGCAACGAATCGTCAAAACCGGCACCACAATCTGCAAGTGACGATGTCACGAATTACGCAAACCACCCAGGTTTGCAGAAAGTGTCTGTGACGCTGCGATGTCGCGATATTACGACTGCGGAGCGTCGTAGAACATTGATCAGACCCCAAAGGGCTTGCGGCGTTCGATGACCAAATGCTAACTGACAGGTTCGCTAACGCCCACGGAGGATCTGCGGATGAACAATTTGCGAACGACTTTGACCCTACTGAGACTGGCCATTGCGTTGGGAGCAGGTGGGTTAGCGGTGGGTACGGCGATTCCCACCCACGGCCAAATCGCACAGTTTCCGAGTGAACCAGCAACCGGCAGCCGCGTCGCCACACTCGAACAACAATTGACCAATCAACTTCGAGCGACGACCGCCGAGCGCCAGGCTTATATTCGGATCGTCGTTCAATTGACCGAGAATGGTCAGCTCGAAGAACGGTTGGTTCAAGCGATCCAGCGATATGCTACGCGCAAGAACTCGACGTTTCCGTTTCCGTACTTTGAGCGTGCGATGCGGTTTGAGGCAGCTAAGCGCGGCATTGAATTGCCACCGGTGCAATTGTTAGCCGGCACCGCGTCAACGTATCGCTAATGTTACTTCACCATCAGTTCCGGTTTTGATCTCGCGGCGTGAATTAGCTTCTTGGCCAGTGCGGGCAACGGACCCGTTGTTGTGCAGATGATTGTGCCTGGCGGGAGTGCGGCGTCGAATCGAATTTGTGCGACTATTTTCATGTGAGCCTCCTGGCGTTCTGCCTTGGCGATCACGGGCTTATCAATGCCGATCACGTACTTCGGCTTGTCAGCACCGGTCGAATGCCGGTCAATCATCTCGGCAACGTAAACGTTGCAATCGGGCGCGACGTCGCGTAGCCGCTGGTGCAAACCTGCCATCTCGTCAATGGCCAGCGACGGCACCGCAAAATCGCTTCGCCGACCAGCACGAGTGATTGGTTGCGTCTGTCGTTCCATTTGGGCCATTCGCTGGACCGTTTGCTCAAACTTGTCGGCCGGTCCACAACGTTGATAGTGACCAGCCAAAATCGCCGTCGCCTGGGCGGCGAGCGCGCGGTCGCCGTGCGCGGTCAAGGTTTCGAGGAACGAACTGCCCGCTACGGCATCAGCGGCCACCAGGCATTCGCCATATTTCAAACTGACCGAATCGATATCCGGTCGCTCGGTAATCAAAGTTTGCCACTGGCCAAGCGCAGCCTGCGGACCGTCTAAATCGATTGTCGCCAGGGCGTGTTGGCGGCGCGACTCGAAATCGGTCGCGATCGCCAAACGTCCGCGCTCCTGGGCGCGTCGTTGTTTGCGGTGATGTTCATTGCCCCAATCTACTTGTACGCTTTGGGACCAATGCGAATTGATCGCGGTCTCCAGCGTCGCGCGCCGCGAACCGAGCAACTCAGCCGCTCCGCCGTCGGGTTGCTGGCGCAGCATGGTGACCCATTGCTGTGGGCTGAGATCAATACCGATCGCTTGCAGTCGATCGCGAAGCGATGGGTGAGTATCCAGCGCATCGGTCGTTTGGGACAACACACAGGCCATCCATCGCTCCAATCGCTCGTCATGGATGACCTGGATGAAGAAGTCGCGATAACGTTGGCAGTAGTTATCCGGTGGCTGGACCGATCGCCACACTGCTTGATTCAACGATGGTTGCAGCAATTCGGAATAAGCAAAATGCACGACAGCTAATTTGACCAGCGCAAGTGCGATCAGCGGCGGAGATGTCTGCTGCGCCGCGACGGCATCGGCTTGGAATTCTTCGAACTGGGAAACGATCGAAGCGTTCAAGTTAAATCGAGGCCAAAACCAACGCGAAAACGGCAACATCAAGACGCCGGTAATGTGTTCACGCGTGCTGATTTGATAGAACAAATCGGCCCACATGGCGCGCAATCGATAGATCCAAGCGGGCAATGATTTGACGCGTTTGATATGACCAAGTTCATGTGTCAAGATCGCTGTTAATTCGGCTTGCGAATGACAATCAAGCAGCGGCAAACCAACCATCAATTCACAGCGATTGCCGCCGAAGAAGCCAAACCGTGGTCGAAACAAAACGCTTGCGCCGTACTCCGCTGTTAACCACACGCGTGCTGGTCGCGCGGCATTCGTGGCGACACATGATTGCTCGATCAATTGGCGAATTTGCAGATCGCGATTGCTATCGATGCACACGCCTGGTTCGTCGCGGCGAGACTGCCAAAACAGTACGAAGCTGTGATAAATCGCAACGGGCAGGAGGATGCAGCCGGCTCCAAGACCAACCCAGCCGGCGTCGTCAAAATGCGTGATTCCCCAGTAGAACATCAGCACCGCCGCGGCGCTGCAAATGACGATCGGTGCAATGGCCAGCAGCACACCAAAGCAGAGCAAACAAAATAAACGGCAGTGGCTCCAGCGTGGGAACCGTTCGTAGCGACGAAGAATCCGTTTAGCGCGCTGCTGCAGCGCCAGATGCTCGACGACACTCATTGTTTGGCGGTCTGCAACAATTTCTCAACTAATTGATACGGCGGCAGCCGTCCGATCGCAAATCGTTTGGCCTCGCTGCGATAGGTATCGGCGCTGGCGGCAAAGCGATTGGCCAAGTCAGCAAATAAGGTCGCCTTGAGGTTCGCTGATAATCGCAATTGCACTACCTCCGGTGCAGCCGGTGGTGATGCCGATTGCCAGACTTCCAACAACTCAAGATCACGATACGTACCGGCCTGCAGCAGCTTGACCAAGTCGGTGTCATACTCTCGCCAATTTGCATCACCGGCATGTCGCGTCATCGCGGTCAACATCAGCCATTCATCACTGTCTAAAATGTCCGTCGAGGCACGAAGCAGTGTCGCTGCGTCGGCGAACCGGCCGTTGTCCAGCAGGCGACAAAGCACAATATGCTTGAGCTCAGCGGGCATGGCGACACACACTTCGACGGATTCCTCAAGCGGAACCTGGCGAATCGCTTGGATGTAATGCTCGAGAATCTTGACGGTCAACTGCGCCGCCGGATTGGACACGCCCTGGACCGCCGACTGCCAGCGTTGCAGCGCCTCATCGATCGCCGGGGACTGTGGCTCGACGGCCAGCAAATCGATAAGCAATAACAACGCCATGGTGTCGACTGGATTGTTGCCCAGCCGCTGTTGATACTCGGCGAGTAACTTGTCGCGAGGTTCCGTCGCGAGGCGAATCAAATTCTCGACGCGCTCGAGCTTCTCATCGGCCTTGGTTTGCGCATCCAGCGTGGCCAACTGTGCGGCTGCTTCGGCCCAGTTTGCCTGATTCGCGTCTTTCATCGCCAGCGCTTCGATCGCAGGAGCGAAACTGGCGTCGGCTTTGGCCGCACGGTCGAAGTAGTCGACGGCACTGGCGACGGTCGGTGCCGCCAAGCCGCGCAAATACAATAACTCCGCCGACGCGGGATTTTGCTGGAGCTGTGCGTCGTAAAGCGACTTGGCCACGTCGATCTGCGAACGATTGTCGCAAAGGCCCAAGTACGCGCGGTGCCAAGCAAAGTGCAGGTTCGGCGAATTCAAACCGGCGGCGAGAATGTCGCGCGCTTGACCAGAGAGTTTTGTGTTGTCAAACAGGTCCTGGAACTCGACCAACAGGGCAACGTCAGCAGGCACTAACCGCATTCGATTTTCGGCAAATCGAAGCGCCTGCTCGGCACCACGCATTTGCTTGATCGCCTTCATGTGCTGCGACGACGTAAGCGGTTGATACGCAAGACAATCCTTCACAATTACCTTGCTGGTGCTTTTCGTCGAGACTCGCTCCGGCGGATCATTGAACGGGTGATCAATCGCCGGAAAACTGTAAACGTTCGGCTCCAACATGACCGTCTCCGGCGGTGTGCCGGCATTGCCAGGATTTTGCGTATAGACAACGCGGTATTGAAGTACGGCTGCGCATGGATTGAACACCCAGGCCGGACGTGAGAACCAACGACTCCAATATCCCGCCTGAATCGCAAATTCGACCGGTTCAAGTTCACCCTGGTCGGTCGAAACGCGCAGCGAATGTTTTCCCTCGGCCAACACCACCTCGCTTTTTCCGGCCAGCCGAATGGGCGGTTGGTCATCGATCGTAAGCATCAATGGCAAAGCCGCGGAACCAAGCAGATGAAATGTACGATGGGTGCGAATGTATTCGTTGGTCACCAAGAAGCCAACGATGAGTAACGCTACGGCCAACCCCAAGTAAGCAAGCGTGCGCTGATTGGCATCGACTCGCGTGTCTTTGGGATTGAAAATCGTGTACCAGTTGCGATCCTGCTTGGGCAGTAACGACTCGCTCAAACCCAACGCCTTTTCATTGCGACGGACCAGTTTGCGATAGTTGCCGAAGTCCGCCATCTTGGGAAATTCGACGAGCAGTTGCTTGGCACATCGCAGCGTCGCGGCATGATCCTTCTTTTGGTCATACGCCCTCATCAAAATTTCGATGTTCTCAAGTTGCGGATGCAACCCCACGCCAGGCTGCATCGCGAATTGGATCAATTGTTCGGCCTGCGCCAGCTTGCCATCGCTGATCCAATAACGCGACAACGCGCCGCAGGCGTATTCGTGATTGGCGTCGACTTCAATTGCGGCCTCAAATTCCTTGCGTGCGATATCTTGCCGGCCGAAGGCTTCGAGTTGACTTCCAAACGCGAACCTTAAATCGGCACTTTCCGGAAACGCCACGATCGCTTGGGGGCGAAATTCGTCGGCGGCGGCCATTTCGCCAAACGACACCTGACAACCATGCGTTTCAATTGCCGATTCGACGCTCGGCGATGCCTGGTATTTTCGCAGCGACTGGGCCACACCTAATTGCGACGCCGTCTCCCAATCATCCAGATCAGCGGCGCGGTGCATCGTGCAAAGCGGACACTGATCAATGATCCGTTTCTTCTTCAGCGGAATGATCGGGATGTAGAAGATCACGAACCAGTGGCGCGTGTCATAGGAAAGCAGATCAACCTCGCGACTACATGACGTGCAGACGGCGTGACGTTTTTGCTGGTTACGTTTGCCGTAATAGGTTGTGCCGATGCCGTTGATCGTTTGGGGCATTCGCGGTTCTCACGCGGCGAGAAGAAAAAGAGAATTAGTAAAAACAACGGTCAGCGCAAAGTGTTCTACGACGCTCCGCCGTCGTAGTTTAACGACGGCGGAGCGTCGAGGAACAACAAATAAAAACGCCGGCGAGTAGATCGATTTTTTCGAATCCACTCACCGGCGTTTGTAGGTTTTACACCGCCACCACTGCGATCGCAAATTATGCCAACCGACTACGCTTGGCTGGCGTTCGCTCGCAACTCGTCAATTTCGGTGCTCAGTCGGTGTCTCAATGGGCTTTCGGCACGCAACTCATCGAGCAACTCTTCGGCGCGGTCGTATGCGGTCTCGTCCAATTCGGCTTCGCTGATGATCTTACGGAACGAACGCTCGACGGTAGCTTCGGTTAACACGGGTAACTCCTTTGAACAGTGGGGTTGGGCGATGCACCGATTCTAAGCGAAGCCAACTATTCCGCAAGCGACAAAACTCAGCGATAAGCCTGTTCAGGGCGACAACCCATTTGGTCCAAGTGAAACACCAATTTCTCGACCGTCTGGCGAATTTGCTCTTCGCTGTGCAAGCAGGTCATGAAAAATCGCAACCTCGCCGCCGATTCATCGACCGCCGGATACAAAATCGGCTGGACGTTGATCCCATCGCTAAACATACGGTGCGACAACCGCAGCGCAACGAGTGAGTTACCGGTAATGATGGGAATGACGGGCGTTCCACCGCTGGCTCCGGTGTCCAGGCCAGCTCGTTTGGCCAGCGACAAAAACAGCTCGCTACGGGCACGTAAAACTTCAACTCGCTCGGGTTGTTCCTCCAAAACGTCGATCGAAGCCAGCGCCGCGGCGGCAGACGACGGCGGCAATCCGACGCTAAATACGAATCCGGGAGCGGTGTAGCGCAGATACTCCACGAGCGCACTGGATCCCGCGATGTAACCACCGCAAGAAGCGAACGACTTGCTCAGCGTGCCCATCCAGATATCAACATCACGCGCGGCCACGCCGTAATGCTCCGAAATACCACGACCGGTTGTGCCCATCGTGCCCATGCTGTGCGCTTCATCGACCATCAACATACTGCGATGGCGTTGTTTGATCTCGACGGCGGCCGGCAAATCGGTGAAGTCGCCATCCATGCTGTACGCGCCTTCGACGACGATCAACACGCGACGATATTGGGAGCGTACTTTCGTGAGCAACTCGTCAAGTTGGTCAAAGTCGTTATGAACAAACGGCCTGCGGCGAGCACCGGACAACAACGCACCTTGCACGATGCTATTGTGCGACAACGAATCGTGAACGATTAAGTCGCCGGGTCCGACGAGATGGCCAATGGTCGTTTCGTTTGTGGCATGACCACCGACCATGGTGATTGCCGCATCGACGCCAAGCCATTTTGCGATGCGCGATTCGAGTTGGCCGTGAACGGGTTTTTCGCCCGAAACCAAACGGCTTGCCGAAACGCTGGTGCCGAATCTCGCAATCGCGTCGGTCGCGGCCGCGCTGACGCGTGGTTCGCCTGACATGCCGAGATAATTGTAACTAGCGAAACTGATCATCTCGCGGCCGTCGATCACCGTCGTGTCGCGAACCACGGATTCGTGGACCGTGAAGTACGGATTGGGGACGCCGGTCATCAACATCTGAGCGATGGTTTGCTGCAGTCGCTTATATTCGGGGAATTGCTCGACCCGGTCCTCCGGTGCATCGACTTGCGCAGGCGGCTTGGCTTCGGCAGTGACCACACCATTGGTCGCTGGTTTGTCGCCGCCGGCAAGTCGTCGTTTGGCAATTGCAATCGCATCGCTGGCCAAGTACGACTGGATCGCTGCGGCGGTCTCGGCAATCGTCTCAATCGAGTCGAGCACGTCTTGGGGAAATCGTCCGCCGAAAGTTTCTTCGAGTCCGCGGGCAATCTCCAGCCGTTCGAGGCTATCAAGACCAAGGTCCAGCACGATGTTGGTATCGGGCGTCAGTTCACCGGCGCGCTCGCGAGCAACTTCGCGAATTTGGCTTTCGACCACACGCAAGACGGCGACATCAGCAAGCGGTTGCTCACCGGCTCGACCATCGCGCGAGGCCGGTCGCGTTTTGAATTGATTTGCCGATCGCGCGCCCATCATGGCGGGCCCCGTCTGTCGCGCCGCGCCGGCTTGTTCCTCCCAGCGCACCCATTTGGCAACGACCTTCAAGTCATCTTGCAACAGCGCATCAAGGCACGCATGTCGCTGGATCTTACCGCTGCTGGTTTTTGGCACCGAACTATTTCGGACCAAGTAGACCGCGTCGGGCGGCAACTCGTGCTCTGCAGTGACCGCACGGCGGATTGTTTGCAGTTCGCGATCCCAATCCAAACCGCGTTGACGAATTGTCTCAGCAACAATCACCAACTGCTCGCGGTCGTGGAAATTCATCGCAAAGGCCGCCACCGAACCTGCCTGGACCTTGCTGCTGGCCAATTCGACGGTTTGTTCGATGTCTTGAGGGTATCGATTGACACCGCGAATCAGGATCATGTCCTTGAGGCGACCGGAGATGTAAAGCTGGCCATCGTGAATGAACCCCAGGTCACCGGTTCGCAGGAACGGCCCCTGGCCATCGGATGTCATGCCGCCAAAGGTCAACGACGTCGGCACGGCGGCTTGCCAATAGCCTTTGCCAACTGATGGTGATTGAACCCAGATCTCGCCAATCCCACCATCGGTAAGGAGAGTCATTGTCTGGGGATCAACAATGCTAACGACCTCGCCGCTCAAGATGCGTCCACATCCGACCAACGTGCGCACGTGCTCGTGATCCGGTGCGACTTCGATCACAGACTTTTGGTCGATCATTGACCCGTCAAATGATTTTACGACCGGGCGGTTTTCGATCGGACCGCCGGTGACGATCAACGTCGTTTCGGCCATGCCATAGCACGGCAAGAATGCGTCGCGACGAAACCCGTAGGGACCAAAACGTTCGACGAACGCAGCCATCGTTGCGGGCCGAATCGGTTCGGCTCCATTGAACGCGATCCGCCACTGCGACAGATCAACACCAACCAACTCGGAGTCGTCGATTTTGTCGATGCACAATTGGTAGCCGAAGTTCGGGCCGCCGCTGATTTGGATGCCGCGGCGAGACATCGTTTGTAACCAGCGGGCCGGTCGTTGCAGGAACGTCATCGGGCTCATCAGCACCGCCGACCGACCCAGGTACATTGGCTGGAGAATGCCGCCGACGAGTCCCATGTCGTGATAGGCGGGCAACCATGCCATCGCCGAGTATTCGCGCTCTGGTTGAAACGCATCGATAATCATTTCGCAATTGGCCAGCACGTTGCGGTGCGTCAACATCACGCCTTTGGGCGAACCGGTTGAACCGCTGGTATATTGCAAGATCGCCAGCGAATTGGCGGTCAGCTTTGGTTCCTTCCAAGCGTCGGCATCACGAATCGCGCGCGCATCGGTGCCGATGACGGTGACGCCCTCGAGGTCTTCGTGACGTTTGCCGCCGACGATCAATTGGTCAGCGATCGATTCAGTCGAAAAGGCGATTCGCGTATCGGCGTCGGTGACGATTGAACGGATTCGCGAAGCCTTGCGATTGCGTCGCGGCGGAAAGGCGGGCACCGCGATCGCACCGAGCGCGTGGCAAGCAAACAAGCCAACCACAAAATCCAGACCTGGCGGATAAAGCAGCAGGATTCGTTGACCCGGCTCAACTTGGCCTTGCATCGCGCCGGCCAATCCGCGTACCTCGTCCCACAATTGACCATACGTCAATTCGGCCGAGGTGGTCTCGCCGTCGGTAAACAAGTACGCCAGCGAATCGGGCGTGGATTCCGCCCAATAACGAACGACCGATAGCAGGTGATCCTGCGGCGGGGCGCTGGTTCCGAAGTATCGATGCGGGCTCACGGGTTGCCGGTGGTTGTGAGGAAACAAGGCTGACATTCTACACCTATCCTTTCCTCAAGTAAGATCGGCTGGCTAAGTTGGGCAATTCGCCTGCGATCCGGTCGCAATCGATTCCTAAACAATGCACCGTCGTTACAACCGCAATAATAACGCCAAATTCCGACCATCCTGGGGTGGGTGGTTGGCTGCTCGCCACCCTTTCGCCGCCAACAAGCCAATCGAAACCTAATCCATGAACGCCGCATTTTCCGTCTGGTTGTATGAAGATGACGCCGTCGACCAGCTTCGCCCGGTAGTCACGGCGCGTCCGGCATACGCGATTTCCTGTGCAAGTTTTCGATTGATCGACTGGGTCGCACCGCTGAGCCAATCGATCGTGGCCGATGTCCGACCGCATTTGCTTGAAATCCAGCGGCTGGATTTCAAGCTGCCCGCAACGCTGCCGACCGATCCATTCCAGACGCCGGTATTGCTGGTAAATGCGCGAATGGTGCCGACACCGGGGGTAGCCGCTGGACTGCGGGCATTGATTGCCAATCGTCGCGATCAAGTCATCCGCAACTCGCGAGGTGAACTTTGTGCCGCTTGGATCTCGAATCCCGCGACCACCACGACGACGGGCGATCTGGTGGCCTTGGCCGGGCAAATCGAAGTCACGGCACCAAGCGCGACGCCGCTGGAACTATTTGGCTGGCCGCACGATATCGTCGCCCATCACATGCGGGGCATGAACGCGTCGATGGAGTATCGACTGGCGCATGGCGATTACGAACAATTGCAGGACGGAGTGTTTGTTCGACCGGGTGTAAGGATCGGCCAGTATGCCGTGATCGATACCAGCGACGGCCCAATCATTCTTGAGGAGGACGTCCAGGTGGGGCCGTTCTGTTACCTCTCGGGTCCAGTTCACGCCGGACCACGGACGCGCGTGATCGAGCACGCGGCGCTCAAAGACGGTGTCGCCCTTGGCCATACCACAAAGATTGGCGGCGAAGTCGAAGCATCGGTGATTGAACCGTATACCAATAAACAGCATCACGGGTTTCTTGGACACAGCTATCTAGGAAGCTGGATCAATCTTGGTGCCGGCACCTGCAATAGCGATCTAAAGAATACCTATGGTCACATCAACATGGAGTACCGCAACGAAAAGGTCGCCACCGAGATGCAGTTCATGGGTTGTGTCATCGGCGACTATTCGAAGTCGGCGATCAACACCGGGATTTTCACGGGCAAGATCGTCGGCGTATCAAGCATGTTGTATGGCTTCGTGACCACCAACGTCGCCAGCTTCGTCACCTACGCCAGACTGTTCGGCCAAACATCCGTGCTGCCAGCCGAAGTGATGATCAGCACTCAAGCGCGCATGTTCGCCCGCCGCAAGGTTGAACAGCGCGAATGTGATCGCCAATTAATTCGCGACATGTTCGAATTGACCGAAGACGAACGCGGCGAAACGCAACTCGGTTTGTGAGCTTTGATTCTCGCAAAGACTGTTGAGAAGTCGTAGCATCACGACGGCGGAGCGTCGTGGTACTCTGGTCGATCCTAAAAGCGTAGACTGGATGATACGTTAGTTCTGCTGGCGGTTGATTGTGGACCGCATCTGGTTAACAATCATTGGTTCTGCCTCCCATCCTCTGATCAATCGGATCGTCTCATGCCAAACGCCGTCCGCACGTGGTTTAGCTCTTCTGCTGTCGCGTTGTTTGCGATCGCGGCGTTTTCCTCGCCGACTGCCGTCGCCGCTGAAACACAGCCCAATATCGTCTTTATCTTCGCGGACGATTTGACCTGCCAGGCAATCAGTTGCTACGGCGACGAGCGCAAGTTACTCGACACACCCAACATGGATCGAATTGCCAGAGAAGGTATGCAATTCAATCGCTGTTTGGTTACCAACTCAATTTGTGGACCCAGTCGCGCCACCATTTTGACCGGCAAGTACTCGCACCTGAACGGCTTCTACAACAATTCCAATAGTCACTTTGACAGCTCGCAAACGACGTTTCCCAAGTTAATGCAGAACGCTGGCTACTCGACCGCGATGATCGGCAAATGGCATTTACACTCCGATCCGGTTGGGTTTGACCATTGGGACATCCTTCCCGGCCAAGGCATTTATTACAATCCGCCAATGATCTCCGGTGGCAAGAATGTCAAACGTGATGGTTATGTGACAGATATCATTTCGGATTTGTCGATTCAGTGGCTCAAGCACCGAGATCCAGCGAAACCGTTTATGTTGATGTCTCAACATAAGGCACCTCACCGCGAATGGGATCCACCGCTGCGCCATTTGGGCTGGGACAATGATCGCCAGTATCCCGAACCACCAACCTTGTTTGATAACTACGAAGGTCGCAGTAAGGCGATCAGCGATCATGACATGGGAATCGATCGCACGTTCACGCCAAGCGACGCCAAGCTCGTTGCCCCCAAGAATTTAACGGACGACCAACGCAAACAATGGAACGCCTATTACGAACCACGCAACCAAGTGTTCCAAGAAGCCAATCTCTCGGGCAAGGATTTGGTTCGTTGGCGATATAACCGATACATGCACGACTACCTCGCCTGCGTTAAAGCGGTTGATGATGCGGTTGGCAAGATGCTCGACTATCTCGACGGCGAAGGGCTGGCCGAAAACACGGTCGTGATTTTGTCATCCGACCAGGGCTTTTACTTGGGTGAGCACGGTTGGTTCGATAAGCGATGGATCTTTGAGGAATCGCTTCGCAGCCCGCTTTTAGTTCGTTGGCCTGGCGTGACCAAACCGGCCAGTACCAACGATAACTTGGTGTCGTTGGTGGACTTCGCCGAAACGTTCCTAGATATCGCCAAAGCCCCCGCACCGGAAGAAATGCAAGGGCGAAGCATGGTGTCATTAATGAATGGCCAGACGCCGGCGGACTGGCGCAGGAGTCTTTATTATCACTACTACGAATATCCGGTTCCCCATCGCGTGCGACCGCATTATGGCGTGGTTACCGATCGCTATAAGCTGGTTCATTACTATGCACCTGACGTTGACGATTGGGAACTGCTCGATCGCCAAGCGGACCCGCTGGAGGTCAAGAATTTTTACAACGATCCGTTCTATGCCGAAACGGTAAAAGAGTTGACCGCCGAGTTGACGCGGGTCAAAGCGGAGGCGAAAGACACCGAACCAACGCCGCGAGTCGCGTATGGCAACAAACCGTTCCAGAACGAAGAAGTAGAGAAAAAGGCAACGATCGAGTTCAAACCCGAAGCCGTCAAACCATAAGACGTTTTGCCGCGACAGGTGTAGAACCAGTGTCCCAATGGTTCTACAATGGTTTTATCGGCTGACGTGTGCGGCGGCGACCGGTGCTGGAGAATTTTGCTTTTGTCTCGGCGATGGCGGCGACAAAGGCATCAACCTCAGAGACCGTGTTGTAAAGATAGAAACTGGCACGCGACGTAGCTGCTACACCGAATCGCTTGTGCAGTGGCATCGTGCAGTGGTGACCGGCGCGAACCGCAATCCCGCGCGTGTCTAGCCACTGCGAAACGTCGTGGGCATGGACACCGTCGATTACGAAACTGAGTATCCCGGCGCGATCCTTAGGCAACGGGCCAAAAATTCGCACGCCATCGATCGCGGCTAAGCCATCGTAGGCCCGGCCGACAAGCTCTTGCTCGTGAGCGCGGATGCATTCCAAACCGATCGACTCGACGTAACGGATCGCGGCGGCCAATCCGATCGCCTCGGTAATCGGCGGCGTGCCAGCCTCGAACTTCTCGGGCAAACCGGCGGGCTCGAAACCGCTGACGGTCACGCGTTGGATCATCCCGCCACCGCCCAGAAAAGGCGGCATTGCTTCGAGCAATGATTCCCGCCCGTACAGCACGCCGATTCCGCTGGGACCACAGATTTTATGTCCACTGAAGACGACAAAATCGGCGTCCCATTGGCGAACATCGATCGGCTGGTGTGGCACCGCCTGCGCCGCATCGACTAGAACGAGCGATTCGGCATCGTGCGCCATTCGCACCCAACGCGCGACCGGAAACTCGGTACCAAGCATGTTGCTGATGGCGACGAATGTAAACAACTTTGGCCGATGTTTAGCCAATGCGTCCAGAACCACTTCGTCGGCGATCGTGCCGTCATCGGCGACCGGCAAAAATTCGATTCGGCAACCGGTTCGTGTCGCTAATTGCTGCCAGGGAACAATGTTGGCGTGATGTTCGGCGATGGTCAACAAAATCGTGTCGCCCGACTTTATATTCGCCTCACCCCAAGACCGCGCGACCGTGTTGATTGCCGCCGTAGTACCCGCGGTAAACACGATTTCGCGATCCGCAGCCGCATTCAAAAACGCGGCCACGGCATGTCGCGATTGTTCGTATGCTGATGTCGCCGCTTCGCTCAACGTGTGAATGCCTCGATGGACATTGGCGTAATAGTTTCGGTAGCAATCCGAAATTGATTCAATGACAACGTTGGGATGTTGCGTGCTGGCGGCGTTGTCCAAATAGATCAGCGGCGCACCGCTGGCCGACAACGTTTTTAAGATCGGAAAGTCGCCACGAATCGATTCCACATCGAGCGGCGTATTTTTTTTCTCAGACATGACTCAAGACTCTTCCCGCAAACTTGGTCCGCCGAAGTTTTGCACCGCGTCGGTATCGACGCCATCATCGATCGGCGAATGCAACGCCGATTGGACAACTCGCCAAGGAAGTAAACAGCATTTCTGGCGATTGGGCGTGAGCTTGGGACCAAACAATTCAAGCATTTGATCAGCCGTGAATTGTTTGATCTTGTCGCGCGACATGCCCTCGATTTTTTCCATCAGCATCGACGCCGAGGCTTGGCTGATCACGCAGCCCTCGCCATCAAACCAAGCCTGCCGAATATCGCCGCCAGAGTCAATTTGCAAGTCAACACGAACGACATCGCCGCACAATGGGTTGTTTCCCTCGTGTTCATGTGTCGCGTGTTCGCAATCACCACGATGGTACGGATCTTCGTAGTGATCGAGCACATGTTCTTCGTAGATATCTTCTTCGCGCGGCATCCAAACAAACTTCAGCGTTCAAGGAATCGAGTGTTTACGTCACCTTGTAGTGTAGAAGCCTGATAACGACTCGACCAGCACAACCGCACTTTTTGGGCGGTCGAACTCAAGAACTAGGGTTGCAAGCAGTGGATGACGGATCGTTAGCGGCTGAGCAACCGATTGAGCAGTGTGGTTGCGATCGCTGCCCCCAAATCGCGGCGTGGATCAATGTCCAGCGCTGGGCGATTGGATTGGTATTGGCCGTAACCAAAACCAGCCTGCGGAACGGTATACTGCGGCTGGTAAGGACGACTGGCCTGTGGGGAATGTCCGTGGCCGCCGGTGTAGCACTGCATTTCCTCGACCAAATGCAGATATTCAAACACGACCGGCTCCCAACATCGCAACAGCTCAGGATCGGGCCGTTCGCAGGAACGAATCAGCACTTGCTCGACTCGCAATTGGATCGCGGTCAACTCGTTCCAACGATACAGCAAGCGTTCCAGATCGCGTGGATTGCGAGCCGCCGAGCGAAACGCGCCCGAGGCGTCTTCTAAGTCGTCGGCAAGCTTTTTGTCACGCGAAGCGATATAGCGCGAGCGGTAAACGTGCGCCTCGAACTTTAGCACCACTTCGCGAAAATGGTCGCTGGCCTCGCGCAGCCCCTGCGTCGGGTGGCTATAAGACGGCTGGCCGTAGGGCGGTTGGCCGTAAGGCGACTGCGCAACCGCCGAATTTGCACAGTGCGAGATCGCCACTGGCGCGGCAACGGCGATTGCCAAAGCGATCAGCCCGTGACGAATCGAAAAAACAGTTGAGTAAGCTTGGGTCATGGAACGGTCCCCTCGTGGACGCGGTTGTTTGCAGGCCAAACTGGGAGGGCTGCCTGCTTCGCCGACGCTGGCGAGTTTGCCAGATCGTCATAACTGTCAACGCAGTGCTCGTGCCAAGGCTGGATTCTGCACTTTAAAAACGACGCAAGCTGTTTATTTGCTGCAGCTTAGAGAAAATCGATTTTGTCGATAAAATCAAAGTGATGTCAATTTTGATTGATTAAACAGGTCGAATCGACTGCGCCATCACTTCGTATCACTATTGCGTGTCCGTGGCACCAGCGGTATTACTGCGCAACAAATCAACACGCCCATCCATTCAGGAAACTTGTCGTGACCGCCAATGCTGCTTCGCCCGTGACCAAATCAATTGAAACTCGCTGGGTCAATCAAATTTTTGACATCGATCCGGCTGCGGAGCTCCGCATCCTGTGTTTGGATCGCGTCTTTGGCAACATCCAGCCGTACGAGTTGTTTGCGTTGTTGACGGTGGTCAAAGCGTGCGGCGCGAAGACCATTTTCGAGATCGGCACGTTCAACGGGCGGACGACTCGCAATTTCGCGGCGAACGTGCCCGCAGGCGGTGCCGTTTATACGCTCGATCTGCAACCGGATGTGGAAATCGAGCAAATGCGGTTTGCGCTCGATTCCCAAGAAACACCGCTTGTGCTGCGCGAAGCCGTCGGCAGCCGTTACCAGGGTACGCCAGAGCAATCTCGAATCACCCAGCTATTCGGCGACAGCGGCAGCTTTGATTTTTCGCCCTACCACCAAACAATGGATTTGGTGTTTGTCGACGGTTCGCATTCGCTCGATTACGTTCGCTCCGATACCGAGAATGCGTTGAAGATGGCAAAGCCTGGATCGGGCGTGATTCTGTGGCACGACTATGGCAACGAGTTTCCCGATGTGCGGCAATATCTTGATGATCTCGCCGTCGGTAACGATCGTTTCAACTTTTATCATCTGTTGCACACGTTGATGGTGGTAGCGGTTCCGCAGTAAAGTGGACGTGTTGGAACTCGCCTCGCTTTTCTTTACTCATTGGGCTCTGGCCCGGAGAGCTAACCGTGCGCTCGTCACACTTGTTTTTCGTTGCGATCGTTTCGGCCATCGCACTTGGGTGCCAACCACCGGCTCCGGCACCGACAGATTCCAGCGCGAGCGTGGCGGGCGACAAGACGCTGCAGATTGCGATGATTCCCAAAGGAACGACGCATATTTTTTGGAAGTCGGTTCACTTTGGTGCCGAACAAGCCGCCGCCGAACTTGGTGTCGAAGTCCAGTGGCGTGGTTCGCAGAAAGAGAGTGATCGCGACCAACAGATCAGCGTGATCCAGGGTTTCGTGAACAAGCGGGTCGATGGAATTTGTTTGGCACCACTGGACTCCGACGCGTTGGTTCGACCGGTTCGCGAAGCGGGTCGCGCGGGCATTCCGGTGGTGATCTTTGACAGCGGCTTGGATGCTCCGAAAGAAGACTACACCTGTTTTGTGGCCACCGATAATTTTCGCGGCGGTCAATTGGCAGGCCAAACGATGGGCGAAAAACTTGGTGGCAAAGGCAATGTGATTGTATTGCGCTACAACCAAGGCAGCGAAAGTACGCACCAACGCGAAGAAGGTTTTTTGGAAGCGATTACCGCGTTTCCCAGTATCAAGGTGCTCAGTTCCGACCAATATGCGGGCACGACGACCGAGTCGGCGATGGACAAGGCCCAACAAGTGCTGAATCGATATGCCAACGAGGTCAACGGTATCTTTGCGGTTTGTGAACCCAATGCCGAAGGCGTTTTGCGTGCGCTGGAAGATCGCAAACTGGCGGGCAAGGTTGTGTTTGTTGGCTTCGATGCCAGCGCCGCGATGGCCAGCGCCCTGCGCGATGGCAAGATGGCGGCGATTATTTTGCAGGACCCGGTTCGCATGGGTTATCTGTCAATTCAATCGATCGTCAAGAAAATCCGTGGCGAAGCGGTCGATTCTTTTGTCGACACCGGCGTCAACGTCGCGACGCAGGAGAACATCGACACACCGGAAATCCAGAATCTGCTGAACCCCGAGAAGCTTTAGTGGCGCAACGTGAAAACGCGGGCGAATATTCGCTGCAGGCTCATGGCATCGGCAAGCAATACAACCAAAACTGGGTGCTTCGCGACGCTGACTTGACGTTGCGACCGGGCCAAGTGTTGGCGCTGCTGGGAGAGAACGGTGCGGGCAAAAGCACGCTCGTAAAAATCTTGAGCGGAGCCGAAAGAAGTGATACCGGCACGGTGAGGATCGGCGGTGTCACCATTCCCACGGGACGACCTGACGTCGCCAAGCGGGCCGGGTTTCGCATCGTCTATCAAGAGTTGAGTGTCTGTTTGGATATGTCGGTCGACGACAACGTTTTGCTTGGCCAAGAGAACTCGCGGCGCGGCTGGCTCGATCGACGACGTGGGCGACAACAGGTCAGGGATGTTTTGCGGCGACTGGGTCACGCCGACTTGGAACCGAACCGCCCGATGCAATCATTGTCGGTCGCACAACGACAACTTGTTGAAATCGCGCGAGCGTTGATGAGCGACGCCAAGGTTTTGGTGCTCGACGAACCAACCAGCTCCTTGGCCAGCGAAGACGTTCGCGTGTTGTTCGAGACGGCGCGGCGATTGGCCGCCGGCGGTTTGTCGATCATTTACATCAGCCACTTCTTGGAGGAAGTGCGACAGCTTTGTGATTCTTACTTGGTCTTGCGTGATGGTCGCGTTGCGGGCCAAGGTTTACTGCAGGACGCCAGCGAATCGGAGATCGTCAGTTTGATGGTGGGGCGTTCGATCGACGAGCTTTTTCCGAAGGTTGCTCACACACCGACGACGCCTTGTTTAACGTTGTCGGAAGTTTCCGGAGTAGCGTTGCCGCGAGACATCTCTTTGACTGTTCGTCATGGCGAGATCATGGGTATCGCAGGCTTGGTGGGCGCGGGCCGAACCGAAACCCTGCGCGTGATCACGGGATTGGATACGGCCAACTCCGGTATCGTCACGCTTGACGGCAAACGTCTAGGCGCGTCGGTCGGCGGTCGGCTTCGTGCTGGTTTGGCGATGGTCAGCGAAGATCGCAAACACGAAGGACTGGCGCAGACGATGTCCATTCAAGACAATGCGACGCTCAGCCGTTTGTCACCCTACAGCAAGTACGGTTGGCTCAAGAAATCAGCGCAACATAAGGCGGCTGCCGACTTGATGAAACGGTTGCAAATCAAAGCGATTGGGCCGGAACAAAGCGTCAACACGCTGTCAGGTGGCAACCAGCAGAAAGTGGCCATCGCGCGGACGTTGCATCAAGACGCTAGTTGCTTGTTGCTTGACGAACCAACTCGCGGCGTTGACGTCGGAACAAAGGCCGAAATCTATCGTTTGATTGGACAAGCTGCCGCTGAAGGCCGCGCCGTCGTGTTTGTCAGCAGCTACTTTCGCGAGCTGCTGGAATTATGCGACCGGATCGCAGTCATCACGCGCGGGCGGATCGTCGATATTCGCCCAACGAGCGACTGGACCGAGCATGAACTATTGACCGCCTCAATGGGAATCACGACGAACGAAAAGCGGTGAGCCTTAGTCATTCAGTGTTTTTGCGGGTCGCGGTCGTGGTGCTTTTGATTGACGTGAATGTGCAATTGAGGATGATTGGCAAACAACCAATTCCAGCCCGCATCGGTTACCGCCGTGTCATCGAGGTACAACGATTCGAGCTGGGGCATTTCGGCGAGCGGTTGAAGTCCCTCGTCGGTGATCGCGACGCCGATCAAATGCACCGATCGCAGTCGGGTCAGCGTCGCGACAGCGCGTCCATGCTGGTTGCTGCCGCTTTGAACACCTAGCCGCAGTTGGCGCAGTTCCGGCATCGACGACAACGATTCGATCGCCGGCAGCGACAGCGTGGTCTTGGGCAAGTTGAGCAACCAGATCGTTTTTGATTTGGCCAGAATTCCAATCATCTCGTCGTCGACCACCAGGCCGCGAAGATGAAGCTGTTGCAGATTGGGCATTGCTGCGACGGCCGTCAACGTATCCGTCGTGACGGCAGGCAGATCGACTTGGATCGTTGTTAATCGATCAATCTTCGTCAACTCACGGAGCATCGCATCGTCGATTTGAAAATCATCAAGTCGCGCTGCCGTTTCGTCCTCGACAAGCCCAGCAAGAAACACTCGAAACTTTTCGCTTGCCGTTGGTTCAACGGGGACTTCGGGTTCGACTTCGCCGACAAATAAAAATGAACTGCAGGCGATACCCAGCACCAGCAAAACAGCACTCGCCAGGATCGCGTGGCGTCGAGAGATTCGTGTGGCGAGTGACCGCAGGCGGCCGAGCCTGCCGGGCTTGACCGCGCCGTTGTTCGTGTTAGTTGGTTCACCCGTTTCGGCGTTGACCAGGTTGGTGGGATCGCTAATAGTTGGTGAATCCAAGGCGAACCTGATTGGCGAAGATGTATCCTGGGCACCGGAGCGCCGCTAGGCGACGCTCCGATGCGCAGTGAGAAAATTTCACCGTGAAGCGACGACCAAGACGATTGACCCAGAAACCGTCTTCGCCGCGAGTGCTTCGACCCAGGAGGGAGGCCGACAGCCGATTCCCGCAACCGACCATCTACGGTGAAACTTTCCATTTAGTTTTCGATTAGCACGCCGATACCAATCGGCGCAACTCATTGTCAATTCGAGTTTGCGAGAAACCCATATTGGCGTTTGGTGAAGAAACCGCTAACGGTGTCGGCACGACGATTGCAACCAAATCCGAGTCTCAGCTTCGATTTCGGGTGACAAAATTTGGAGAACGGTTGTCCCCAACCGTTTGTGCGTTCCCAAACGGTTGGGGAAAACCGTTCTACATACGCCTCAACCCGAAAATCAAGCTGCGAAGTAATACCAGGGTGTTCAATTGAGTTCGTACCGTGAATTACTAAGTCAACCACAACAAAAAATTCGATCGTTTCTCGACTGCATTGGAAATAGGCACCCAGATTGAGCGAACTCACAAAAGTTATGCAGAGTCTGCCATCGTCAGCGTCGATGGGCAGCATAACGGCTTCGGATTTAGACGATTTTTTGGACATTCTGCGACAATTGATTCGCGAGCCGTCGGTCGTAGGCACCGAGGATTCTTTTTTTCGCGTCGTACGTCGCGAATTGGAGGAAGTGTCAGCGAAAGTCCGGTATTACAAGGGTGTTTTAGTGGCCCAGGGGACGGAACCAGACAGCCTAATATTATCTGCCCACATGGACCGCCACGGTTTGATTTGCACCGGGCCGAACGAGTTTCAATACGCCGCCTTCATCACGACCAACCAAGGTGAATTGACCGGTGATTCGGTGTCGGAACAGATGATGGGGAATATCCAACACCGCTTCATCGACCAACGCGTTCAGGCTCATTTGCCCTATGTAGGAACCTATCTCGGCCAGGGCAAAATCACCCATTCGTTCGTCTGTCCCGAGCGTCGCAACCTGATTTTTGAAGTCGATGGGCTCGATTTCCTGCAACCCGGAACGCCGGTTTCGTTCCTGGATCGTTTGACTGTGTCGGAAACGCATTTGTCAGGACAACTCGATAACGTACTTTCGATCGCAATCATTATTTTCATGTTCCGCAAAGGGTTTACGGGCACTGCACTGTTTACGGCTGAGGAAGAAGCCGGCAAGAGTTGGCGTTACGCATTGGCCTGGTTCCAACGCTACCACAAGACGACCCAGCGGCTGCTTGTGCTTGACACCAGTCCCTATCCAAACACCGAAGCGGCCGAGGCACAGCAGGTCGTCCTGCGCCGCAAAGACGCCAACGGCTCTTTCGCTCCCGACGTCACCAAGGAGCTCGAAGATCGCTGCGATTCTCTGGGCATTACCTACAGCCACAAAGATGCTTACGTCGAAGAAGCAAACCGGCATCGCGCCAAGCCGTTGTCGCTGGGCCGAACTGAATTGGGCCGGATCGTCGTCGCCACCGACGGCCACATTAACGGCACGACCTTACAAATCCCAACAACCGGATATCACACCACCAGCGAAACCGCTTCGCTTTCTTCGGTGATTGCCGCCTTGCGCCTGTTGATGTCCTACATTCACTAGGCAAAGCGGCGCAGGGGCACTCCTTCGACGTTGACCAAAACGCCGCATTTCGCTATTGCTTTCCCCACAACATTGCGAAAATCGAGCGCGGCTCACTTGAAATTGGCACCCGTACCCAACGTCCGCCCTCCCACCTCACAAACGTAGCAGCCACCCCATGTTGACTCTGATCATTGTTGTTTTCGTTCTCGGGTATCTGGCGATCGCGCTGGAACATCCCATCGGGATCAACAAGGCGGCCACGGCGCTGTTCATCGGTATCGTTTGTTGGACGCTGTACGCGATCGATTCGGACAACTTGGTTAAGATGGAAACGATCCCAGAGTGGTTTATCGAAGAGCTGCCGCCAGGCGATGTCGATCATGTCCAGCGGGCATACCTGGTCGAAGAACAGTTGTTGAAATTGACCGGCGAAGTGGCCGGCATTCTGTTCTTCTTGATGGGCGCGATGACAATCGTCGAATTGGTTGACGCCAACGAAGGCTTCGCCGTGATCACCAATCGCATTAAGGCGGAGAGTACGTCCAAGCTGTTGTGGATCGTCGGTTTGATGACATTCTTTTTCTCAGCAATTCTGGACAACTTAACGACCACGATCGTGATGATCTCGCTGCTTCGCAAATTAGTACACGAAAAAGAAAAGCGATTGATGTTTGCGGGCATGGTGGTGATTGCCGCAAACGCCGGTGGTGCCTGGACCGTAATCGGTGACGTGACAACGACGATGTTGTGGATCAAGCACAAGATTTCGACCGTCGAAGTGATGAAGCAACTGTTGTTGCCGAGCATCGTCTGCTTGTTGGTCCCTTTGTTCCTGATGGCTCGCAAGGTATCGGGGCCATTGACGCCCGTGCCAGAGAAGAAAAGCTCGCACGGCATCGAAATCTCACTGCGGCATCAAATCCTGTTTCTAGTTCTCGGCGTCGCGGGGCTGATCAGCGTGCCAATTTTCAAGTCAATCACTCACCTGCCACCGTTCATGGGAATGACACTCGCGCTGGGCGCGATTTGGATTATTTCAGAAATCTTCAGCCGCACGCTTGAACCAAAACTGCGTTCCTCAACCGGTGTTCTGTCGGCACTGAAGAAAGTCGATATGTCCAGCATCCTCTTTTTCTTGGGGATTCTATTCGCCGTCGGATCACTGGCTGCCACCGGAACCCTGAAAGAACTCGCGATGTGGCTTGACAGTACGATCAATAACAAGAGCCTGATTGCGTTCGTCATCGGGCTGCTGTCTGCGATAGTCGACAATGTTCCGTTGGTCGCTGCCGGGATCGAAATGTACGACATTCCTACGGACGATCGCTTTTGGCAGGAACTCGCGTTCTGTGCGGGAACGGGCGGGAGTTGCCTCATCATCGGCTCCGCTGCGGGCGTGGCTGCGATGGGCTTGGAGCATATTAACTTCGTTTGGTATCTCAAGAAAATCGCTCCGTATGCACTGGCTGGTTATATTGCCGGGTTCATCACTTACTTGATCCAGGCATCGATTTTTTAATCTCCAGTGCATCGTATCGTTCGAGCTCGGCCTGTAGTTTGCGAATTCGATCGGCCAGAGTTTCGCTCGATACTCGTTCGCGCAATTTATCGACCCACAACGGAAACCCAAGCGGCGTGATCTTGGGTGGAAACGTGGTCACGATCAAGTGCCGTTCGATGCGACGAAGGGTTTGTTCCAATCGCGAAGTTTCCAACTGTTGTTCGAGCACTTCGCGATGACTTTGGGCCAGCAGTAAATTATCCGGGTCATATTCGCGAAACACATCGAAGAACAAGTTGCTGCTGGCTTGTAGATGTTTTGATGGCTTGCGGTCACCCGGCATGCCCTGGTGAATCAGGCCAGCGATGCGAGCGATTTGGCGAAATTGACGCTTGGACATTTCGGTCGCATTCAAACTGGCCAAAATGTCGCCAACGACGGTTTCGCTGTCGAACAAACCGGCGTCGATGGCGGCTTCCAGTGGTGCCTCCTCGTGCGATTGCATCACGATGCCATAATCGTTGCACGCCATCGCGAACGTTATTGGTTGGACTCGCGCCATCCGCATTGCCAACAGCGCCGCCAAGCCTTCGTGTGCCAATCTTCCGGCAAATGGATAGACAAAAATCTGGTGGCCCTCGCGCGTCTTGATCCGCTCGATCAATAGCTCGTCGTGCTTTGGCAAAACACTCCAGCGGTTTTGCAATTCCAGCAGCGGTCGCAGCGCCGTCATCTCTGGGCCACGAAACACACCTTGACTGGCTTCTTCGAGCCGCAGCCGCAGCGCCGCGCTCAATTCGCTCGACAACGGCATTCGTCCGCCCAGCCATCGCGGCACCGCATCGGGATTGCCTTTGCTGCGACGGACGTAGGCGACATTGTCACGGACGAAGACCAACTCGACGATGCGACCACCAAACAAGAAACGCTCGCCTGGGTTCAAGCGGGCGATGAAGCTTTCCTCGACGGTTCCGAGCGCCCCGCCTTTGAGATAGCGAACTTGGATGGCGGCGTCGCTGACGATCGTGCCGATGTTCATGCGGTGCTGGCGAATAGTGCGTTTGTTAGACACGACGTAGCGCCCGTCGGTCGCGATTTCGACTCGGTGGAACTCGGGATAAGCCGTCAACGACGATCCCCCGCGGACAATGAAATCAAGTACCCATTGCCATTCGTTATTGGACAAGTTTTCGTACGCGCGCGCGCTGCGGACTTCGTCGAGCAATTCCTGTGAATCAAATCCGCCACCGATCGCGATGGTGACGGCATGTTGAGTCAAAACGTCCAGCGGCTTGGACAATAGCGGTCGCGATTCAAGATCGCCGTCCGCGATCGCGTCCCGCGCCGCCGCTAACTCAACCAGCTCCAGTGCATGGGTTGGAACAAACGCCAATCGGCTTTCGGCGTCGGGTTGATGGCCGCTGCGTCCGGCCCGCTGCAACAACCGCGCGGCACCTTTGGGACTGCCGATCTGGACCACTAGATCAACCGTCGTGAAGTCAACACCCAGATCGAGACTGCTGGTGCAAACGACCGCGCGTAGCTTGCCGTCGCGCAGCCCCTGCTCGACCCAGGAACGAACTCGATTGTCCAGCGAACCATGATGCAACGCAATTTGACCCGCCCAATCCTTGCGGTGCTGGAGCAATTGCTGGTACCAAATCTCAGTCTGGCTACGTGTATTGGCAAAGATCAATGAGCTGCGAACATGATCCAACTCACTAGCGACATGGGGAACCATCAACGTGCCAATATGGCCCGACCACGGGAACCGCTCGATCACCGGCGGCAAGATCGAAGTGATTTTCATTCGCTTCTTCTTGGCACCGCGAACGATTATCGCACTCTTGGAATCGTTGGCACCGACTAGCGAAACCAGTGCATCGTCAAGATTGCCCAACGTCGCCGACAACCCCCAAATGCGTATCGCTGGATTCAAACGCCGTAGTCGCGCAAGCACCAATTCAGTCTGCACGCCGCGCTTGGTACCAAGCAATTCATGCCACTCGTCGACAATCACCGCTTCGAGACCACGAAAGGATTCCAGCAATGACTCGTGCGTCAGCATCAGACTCATCGACTCGGGCGTCGTCACCAGCGCCGTCGGCAACGAGCGAAGTTGGCGAGTCTTGAGACTTTGTTTGCTGTCTCCGGTTCGGCTTTCCAGTCGCCAAGGTATTCCCAAACCACCGATCGCCGCTCGCAGGGCGTTTTCAGTATCGTTTGCCAGCGCTCGCAACGGCGTCAACCAAATCACTTTCGCCGGCGGTGGCTGGCGTGGGTTCCACAACGCAGCGTCGCGGTTCGCATTGATCCACGACATGAGCGGTCCGAGCCAAACCGCGAGCGTCTTCCCCGTGCCTGTAGCGGAGTGAACCAGGCCGCTGGACCCGACGGCGTAGGCGCGCCAACATTCGCGCTGAAACGCAAACGGCTTCCAATTCGACGTTGCAAAAAAATCATTGACGCGCTGCAAACCCGTCTGGTGAACCGGGTGGCGCACTGGTGTTGGTCGCATCAGCCGATCAACGCCTTGAGTTCCGACAATTGACTTGCATCTGCGGGTCGTTTGTCGTGACGCCAACGCACGATCCGCGGAAACCGCACCGCAATTCCGCTTTTGTGCCGTGTGCTCACCTGCAGACCCTCGAACGCCAACTCCATCACGAGTTCGGGCGTCACGCTGCGGACGGGACCAAATTTTTCTCGCGTATGGCTGCGAACGAACGCGTCAACTTTCTGAATCTCCGCGTCGCTGAGGCCACTGTATGCTTTGGCGAACGGGACCAAGGCAGCGCCGTCCCAAAGTGCGAACGTGTAATCGGTGAACAAACTGGCGCGCTTGCCGTGACCCGCTTGGGCGTAGATCAACACGGCGTCGATCGTAAACGGATCGATCTTCCATTTCCACCAAGTCCCACGCACGCGGCCGACATCGTAAACACCTGCGCGATGTTTAAGCATCAAACCTTCGCTTTGTTGCTCGCGGCTGGTGCTGCGAAGTTCACGATACGATGCCCAGTCATCGCGGCTGAGCAATTCGGTTGCGACAATCCGGGAAACGCCTGCTGCGGCGACGACCTGTTCAAGTTGCGCGCGACGCAAATGAAACGGCACCGCGCGAAGGTCGTTACCGTTTTGTTCCAGCAAGTCAAAGGCGCGAAACACAACGGGCACTTCGGCGAGCAATTTCTTGCCGATCGATTTGCGGTTGATTCGTCGCTGCAATTGGGCAAAAGTCATCACGGAACCTTGGTCATCGATTGCCAAAATTTCGCCGTCGAGCACCGTGCCGTTGTCCAACACCGTCGCCGCAGTTTCGATTTCCGGCCAACGACCTTCCATCAACTCTTCGCCGCGCGACCAGATGAAGGTTTGGTCATTGCGACGAATCACTTGGCCGCGAATGCCGTCCCATTTCCATTCGACCACGTAATCGCTTGCCGGGCCAATCGAATCAACACCTGCACTGGGTTCGATCGCGTGCGCTAAACAAAACGGATACGGTTGGCTAGCGATTGTATCACTGGCGTCGGGATCGATCAATCGCGTGAAGAATTCCGCTGACGGTTTCCAATTGCCCATTAAACGATGCGCCAACACATCCGCCGGAACACCGGTCGCCTCGGCGATGCCGCGCGTGACCAACCGGCGACTGACACCAACACGAAACGCACCGGTCACCAACTTCATCACCACAAACCGCGTCATCGAGTCGGTTTGACGCCAAATGTCGGTGACTGATTCGCGCTGCGAATCGATTGCCAAACGGTGCAGCGGAGCGAGTCGATTGACGACCCAATCACTCAGCGACCCGGTAATCTCGCAGTCGCCAGGCGGGACAACCAGCGAAATGGTTTCCGCCAAGTCACCCACGGCGCTGTAGCACTCGTCAAACAACCATTCGGGGATCGCCGCGGCTTCGGCGGCCCACAGTCGCAGTAGCTTCGTCGGCACCAGTCGCTTGGCCTTCTGGCCCGACAGAAAATGCGTCGCCCAAGCAGCGTCGGCTGGCTGAGCCGAGCGAAAGTAATTGGCCAACGCCGCAATTTTCTCGTTCGTCTTGGTGGTCGAGTCCAGTGCGGTGAAAAGTTGCGCGAATCGTTGCATGCGATCTGGAACCGAGCGTTACGCCAAAATTTCGGTGACGACCCGCGCCGGCTCGACGCCGGTTAGACGTTGATCGAGGCCCTGCATTCGAAAGGACAATCCAACGTGATCGAGCCCCAGCAGATGCAGGATTGTGGCGTGTAGGTCACGGACGTGAACGGGACTGTGGGCAATGTTGAAACCAAGTTCGTCGCTGTCGCCGTAGGTCATGCCGGGCTTCAGTCCGCCACCCGCCATCCACATCGTAAACGCGTTGGGATGGTGATCGCGACCGTCACCGCCTTCGCCCTGGGTCATCGGTGTGCGACCAAACTCGCCACCCCAAATCACCAGCGTTTCAGCAAGCATCCCGCGCGAGCGCAGGTCTTCCACCAATGCGGCACAGGCACGATCGGTGTCTTGACAATTCTCCTTTAACGCACCGACCAAATTGCCATGCTGGTCCCAGGCTTCGTGGTAGAGCTGGACAAAGCGCACGCCGCGCTCGACCAATCGTCGCGCTAGTAGGCAATTATTAGCGAACGAAGACGCGCCCGGAACCGCACCGTATGCTTCGAGCGTGCCGCTGGTCTCGCGACCAATGTCCATTACCTCCGGTGCAGTCATTTGCATCCTATAGGCCATCTCGAAAGCATTGATGCGAGTTGCAATTTCGGGATCACCGACTTCGGCCAAGCGAATTCGATTAAGCTTGTTGATCGCGTCGAGCGAATCACGTTGCAATCGATCGTCGATGCCCGGCGGGTTTTGCAAATACAGCACCGGTTCGCTGCCGCCGCGAAATTGCACACCCTGATAAACACCGGGCAAAAACCCACTGCCCCAGCATGAGCTGCCGCCGCTGGGGCCTTTCTTGCCGCTGCTGAAGACCACAAAGCCGGGTAAGTCGCGTGACTCGGTGCCCAATCCATACAACGTCCACGCGCCCATGCTCGGTTTGCCAAACAATTGGCTGCCGGTGTTCATCATCAATTGGGCGGGGGCATGGTTGAACGCATCGGTGTGCATCGATTTGATGACGGTCAATTCATCGGCGATGCGCGCGGTGTGCGGTAGCAGTTCGCTGACTTCCAGTCCCGATTGGCCATATCGCGCAAACTTGAACTTGGGGCCAAGCAACTTGCTGTTCGGATTGATAAACGCGGCGCGATAACCTTCGAGCAATTCCGGCGGCGGCAACGTGCCGTCGTACTCCGCGAGCTTAGGCTTGTAGTCAAACGTTTCGTATTGGCTGGGCGCACCGGCCATAAACAACACGATGACGTTCTTGATCTTGGGGGCAAAGTGAGATGCCCTGGGGGCCAACGGATCAGTCGCAGCTCGCGGGGCCGTGCCCTCCGCTTGAGCGTCCTGCACCAACGAGGCCAGCGCGGCCGCACCAAGTCCGAGGCCACATTGGCCAAGAAACCAGCGACGCGCCGCCGGGTCCGCAGAAGTAGTCTGGATTGGATTCATTGAAATTGGCGATTGCGTCAAAGTGTTCTACGACGCTCCGCGTCGATAAATTACGACGGCGGAGCGTCGAAGAGCATTAGTTCAATGCTGATTGTATTCGATTGGACACCCAATCGCACGTTAACTCTGTGGCGGGCCCAGCGGTTGCTTGTAAATCGGGCCGTCGGTATTGTTTTAGTCGCGACGAAGTAGAATATCTGCGTTCATCCCACCTCCCAACTTTGCAATTCATTCATGAGCTCAGCGGAAATGATTTCAGACGCCGTCATGGCCCAAGCCGCCGACGCCAAAACCAAGCTCGACGCCCACACCGTTGAGACCGTCCAGTGGCATTTTCACGAATCGACGGGCAGCCCATTCTGGTTGGCGAAAAAATCGGCGTTAAAGTTTGATCCGCTGAAAGAAGTCAAATGCTTTGACGATTTGAAGAAGTTCCCGTTGTTCGAGGACGATTGGCTGCGTGGTGGACCAATCAATCGCTGGGTTCCCAAAGGTCATTCGGGAAAACCGGTTTACGTGTTCGAAACCGGCGGAACCACCGGCGTACCGAAAAGCCGCATGGTGATCGAGGACCACTGGAAAGATTACGAACTGTTCAGCCACACGTTGCCGGATAAGTATTTTCCCAAAGGCTCGAATTGGTTGATGCTCGGCCCCAGCGGCCCGCGTCGGTTGCGTTTGGCGATTGAACATTTGGCGCAGTATCGCGGCGGCATTTCTTTCTGTATTGACTTGGACCCACGCTGGGTGATCAAGTTGATCAAGAAAGGATGGATGGAGCATTTGAATGAGTACAAGAAGCACTGTATCGATCAAGCCATCACGATTCTGACGGCGGGACACGATATCAAGTGCATGTTCACAACGCCGAAGTTGCTTGAATCGCTCGGCGAAGCACTGGAAGAGCGTGGTTCCAGTATCCAAGAGATGGGAATCACTGGCATCTTCTCCGGTGGAACTGAGTTCACGCCCCAGTGGACACGTTTCGCCGTCGAGGAAATGCTCGGCGGACCGGTCGAGGATGGCGGTGTTTATATGACGCCAACCTACGGTAACACACTGATGGGCTTGGCTTGCGGCAAACCGATCTCGGCAGCCGATGGGTACAAGATCAGCTACTACGCACCGCAACCGCGAGCCGTTACCGAGGTTGTCGCGTTCGACGACCAAACGCAAGTCGTCGGTTATGGCGAAACCGGACGAGTGAAGCTCTACACGTTGACCGACGAGTTCTTCGTGCCAGGATTCCTGGAACGAGACGAAGGCGAACGCGAAGCTCCGTTTGATTTGTATCCGTGGGATGGGGTCAGCGGTGTTAGACCGTTCCACGAATTGGCCAGCGCCACGACTGTCGGCGTTTACTAGCACGGATCGAGTTACCTCCCACCTTCAATTACGAAACGGCCCACCATGATCACTCTCAGTCCGCTGCGTTGGGGCAAGCCATACGAGTCGTTGGAATCGATCAACGTCGTTCACTTTGACACCGGCGAACCAATTGCCAAGATCGGTACGGTTGGCGGTGGCATCGTGGCTCGCGATTTGCGCCAAGCGGAAAAGGCTCGCGATGCGCTGTTGCAGGTTCCCTGCAGCGATCTGATCACGATGTGCAAACGCGCCGCCGAACTGTTCAAATCGGAACCGCTGAAGGTTGGCGATTCGATGCAAAGCGTCGATGATTTTATCCACCAGCAATCGGCCAGCACCGGTTTGCCCGAGCACATGTGCCGGGGAAACATGGACAAAAATGCGTTCGTGTTGGCCAACATGGACCGCATTTTGGATTGCTTAACGCGCGGGTTGGACCTGTCGATTTTGTCACGTGGGTTCGGCGAAGAAAGTCGCGGCGTGACGGTTAGCTTCCAAGCTCAAACGCCGATTCTTGGTGCCGTGTTGCCAAACAATTCGCCCGGTGTTCACACGCTGTGGTTGCCGGCAATCCCGTTGCAGATTGGTTTGGCACTCAAGCCCGGTTCGCAAGAACCGTGGACACCGTACCGCATGGTTTCGGCATTCATCGCTGCGGGTGTGCCGTCGGCGGCGTTTTCGTTGTACCCCGGCGGGCACGACACCGGCGGCGCGATCATGTCAACGTGCGCACGCAGCATGATTTTCGGTAGCGCCCAAACCGTGGCCCAGCACGCCGGCAATCCTTGCGTCCAGGCGCACGGACCTGGCTTCACCAAGATTCTGATTGGCGACGATGTCGTTGATGATTGGGAATTGTTCCTCGACATGATGGTCGAAAGTGTGCTCAGTAATTCGGGACGCAGTTGCATCAACTGTTCCGGCATTTGGGCCAGTCGTCATACGCGCGAAATCGCTGCGGCCATCGCCGAGCGGATTGGGCCGATTGATGTCCTGCCGCCGGGCGACAAGAATTCACAACTGGCCGCCTTCACCGTGCCCGCGATGGCTACGGGAACTTATGCGATGGTCAAGCAAGATCTCGCCGAAGCGGGCGTGACCGATATGACGGCCAGCTATGGCGAAAAGTTGATCGAGCGACCGCATTGTGCCTACTTGCGACCAATGGTGGTTCACGCCGATTCGCCCGACCGCGCCGTGGCGTCGAAGGAATACATGTTCCCGTTCGTCAGTGTTGTCCAGTGTCCCGAAGCCGAAATGCTGCGTCGCATCGGACCGACGTTGGTCGGAACCGTGATCACGCGAAACGAAAAGTTTATCGATGCGTCAAGTCGTTGTGTTCACATCGATCGATTGAATGTTGGGCCGACAGCGACCAATCGACTGAATTGGTTACAGCCACACGAAGGCAACATCATCGACTTCCTATTCCGCTCACGCGCCTACCAGATCGCCGAAATCCCCGTCGCTGCGATGGTGTAGTATGGCCGCGGCCAAATTTTGCCGGGGCGAAGTATCGCGCTATTGGTCCAAGAACGAATTAAGGCGGCACCAGCGATCTCGGCAACGCGGGCTCGCTATTCTGACAAGACTCGCCCGGTGTAAGTCCAGTTATAAACTTTTGCGTAAGCTGCGTTGTAGTACTCGATGAACGACTCAATTCGTTCCGTTAAGTGATCCACCGAAGTATAACTTATCGCTGCAGTCACCTTCCGCTGAAGGGTGGAGAACCACATCTCGATTTGATTGACCCACGAGCAGTGTCGTGGTGTGAATATGAATTGAATGCGATGAGTCGGATCCGTCAGGAATGCAACGCGAGTCTTTACCGACTGCAATATCCCGCGAACGCCTTTCTTACCAAGCTCACCTTCGAAGCCAATGCTGGCGGCAACATAGCGCACGATCGACTCACTGGCGTGCGTTGTCAGGTTGTCCATGACCAGGCGAAAACTCGCCATCGGATCTTGCCCAATTGCATTGCCGAGATTCTCCAGTGTATCTTCCTTGGTTCGTGTTTCGAGAAGCAGCGGGCACCAGATTTGACCTGTCGCGACGTGGAAGTTACCAAACAGTCCGATGGTTCCATGACGCTTGTTTTCGTACTCGCGTTGCCAACGTCGACGCCATGCACCCACTCGGTCGTGCCCCAGGCCAATCTGTGCTTCGATCTGCTCGTTGTTGAGACCACCAAAGGCCAGAAGGATGATTTTTGAACGCTGAGCGAGAGCAGTTGAAACGGAACGCGACGTCGAAAACTCCAGCAGTACTGCTTGCTGTTTCTCAGTAAAAACGATCTTGGCGGCCTTCCCTGGCATAGCTAATCTTCTGGTCTGAAAATGTCAAAGCGGGAAGTTTGGCGATAAGTCGACGCTCAAGCAATGCTGATTCGTTGTTGGACCACTAGTGCATCGAGCTGACGCGTCTGAATCTCGCCGCCGTAACAACCGGCGTCTGAGAAACCCATGTCGTCGGCAACGATGATGACAATGTTGGGCTTCGATTGCGCGGCTGCATGAGAAGCGAAAACGCAAACGAAGGAAGCGACGACCAATAGAGTGAAAAGAGTTTTCATTTTTCAGTGGTTCGAAGCCGATTCCAGGTTGACTGTTTTTGGGCGGCTCGATCACGCTTGAATTAAGTTCGGAAAACTTCTTTCCCGTCGCAGCGTCAGGAACGAATCATAGCACATCGACCGCCATGAACTTGCCGAGTGCTTCTCTCTCCTCATCGCGGAAGAATGCCCCGCTATGGTCATCGGTGAGCACTATTTTGCAGGCGTATCATGCAGAACTTGTCGGAGCCAATCCCGCATTTGCCGGCGCTCGGGCGTATCCCGATTGAGGACCGTCGTATCGTGGTTGACCCAAGGCAGATCGACGATGGTGAAGTTCCGTTGCGGATGATGCTGGGCGATGGATTTTTGTTTTCACGGCGAGAATTATGTCTTCTGGTGTATCCAATCTAATAAGCCATTTGATAAGTGGCACGAGCCGACGCTGTGGTGCTAAAAAACATGCGGAACACGATCCG
Organism: Pirellulaceae bacterium; assembly: GCA_041753075.1. Taxonomy (GTDB): domain Bacteria; phylum Planctomycetota; class Planctomycetia; order Pirellulales; family Pirellulaceae; genus UBA6163. The sequence continues at coordinate 30,443 of JBGSVE010000095.1, read as the reverse complement.
GCACTTATAACTAATTTCCTTCCGCCGCCCAGGCATTCATGATCGTGATGCTTTTCTCAACCTCGGGATTCCCTTTCCCGATGTAGGCCGCCATGTCGCTGTCATACATCGATTCGGATTCCGGTCCGTGATCGTTGGTCTCCAAAATGGCGTCTCTTGGCTCGTAATCCGCCGCGAAGTCATTCTGGCTTTGCATCATCGACGAGGATGTGCTGAACGACTACAACACCGCAATCGCCGAATCGGGTTACGACACCGCAATCGCCGCGGCCAACACCGCCGCCACGTTTGACATCGCCGACGCCACCCAAAACTACGAACTGATCCGCAGCGGCGCGACAATAACGTTTTGCACGGGCCGCGAAGCGGCGAGTCTATCGCGAGCCGCCAACGCACAAAGTGACTGACGTGACTGCTTCGCCTTTTCGGCAATTAACCTGTTGAACTTGCTCAGTATGGCGCGCGCTGAACGATTGGGGACAATCATCCTACTATAGCGTTGCCGCACTGGGCAAACGCGGTGATCGCCGTTGTCATTAAAGTCGAGAAGCGTTCCTAATTTCCGATTGCGACGGATACTTGTTTGGCTTCGCGCTGCTCGGCGGACGTTTGCGCTAATTCTTGCAGCTTTTCGCTCGTCCGTATTGCATCGTCCGTGCGTCCCGATTGCCAATACGCGAGCGTGAGATTCTTGTTATTACTAAAGTCATCGAGTGTGTTTGCGGCCGACTCGAAATGCTCGATCGCTTCGTCCCATTGCTGATCGGCTGCTAGTAGTATCGCCAAGTTGGTATGTGCTCCGGCGAATGTGGTATCGATGCGGCACGCCTGGCGGTATTGTTCAATGGCTTGGTCAATCCGACCGGTTTGCTCAAGCACACGCGCAAGGTTGTAGTGAGTCGCCGATTCGCCTGGCTTTTGCTTGATCGAAAGTCGGTACTGGGTGATCGAATCGTCCTGGCGACCCAGTCTTTCAAGAGCGTGCGCCAAGTTGAATCTCCAGCGATAGTAATTCGGTTTGAGAGCAACCGCATGCTCAAGGTAAGGTAGCGATTCACTGAGCTTACCTTGCTCCGCAAGCGTTACTCCGACGTTGGTCCAGGCCGCTGGGTTTTCGGGTTGACGCAGCATCGCGTCATTCCAAATCGAGAGCTGGTTTTGGTAAGCCGGAATTCGGTGCGCGATCACGGCAGCCATTGTGCCGCTGATCGAAGTTGCAATCACCAAGCAAACTACCAGTGGAGCGATTCGTGGTTGGCTTTTTTCAGGCGAGGCCTTGAGCCAGCTTGATATTCGACAAGCGACTTCGTAAACAGCAACTAGCAAATAAGGCACCACTGCGGCAAGCGGCACATACATACGTCGTTCGGCCGCGGTTTCGCCTGGCAGTGGAATGAGCAGGGTTGGCGATAACACAATAAAAAAACATACGCCAACAAAGCCGATCGGCAATCGCTTCCACAGGGCGACGAAGTTCAGACCGATGAGCGCCGTTACGGCTGCCACCGCGGGCCAAGCGTCACGAAGGCTCTCCCAGATGGGAACCTCGTAGTGAATAACCAGCGGCCACGGCCAGAAGGTGAGCTTGAGATACAACAATACGACGGCGCATTGCGTTAGCCACCAGTGGGTCGCCGGTATGTCGTTCCAAAATCCACCGCCGGGCGTCACAAAACCGGAAGTGTAAAGGAGCGTGATCGGTATCCAACAACATGCCAGGCCACAATAAAACAGCCATTCGCTTTTTAACAGCCGCCGCAAACTGCTTTCAACAAACGTCCATTGATAGACAAGAATCACTAGCGGCGCGGTCGCCATCGTTTCTTTGCAAAGTATTCCTAGGACGCAAAACAAGATTGCCAACAATGTAAAGCCGAACCGCCAAACGATTCGATCGCTGTTCCATCGTCCGATACAGCAGGCCAGCGTCAAAAAGTAAAACAGACCCATCATCAATTCAGTTCGTTGGGTCAGAAACAATACTGTCTCACTATTGAGCGGATGCAGCATCCAGAGCATCGCGGATGCGAAACCCAGCACCGCGACAGCTTGATCGTATTTGCCGTCAAAGCGACTGCGACGCAGCGTGCTGGCAACGATGAACCACAATATCGCCGCCGCCAGAACATGCATCGAAGTTTGAGCAACGCGATAGCCGGTTGGATTGAGTTCGCCAAAGTGGTAGTCAATTGCGAACGCCAGGTTGACCAGCGGGCGAGCGGTCAGCGGGGTTCGCTTCTTGGGATTCAGCGGACCACTGGATTTGTTTTCGCCAAACAACGGCCAGATCGCGCGGATCGATTCATTTTCAACGATCGCGGGTCGATCATCAAAAATGAACTCATTGCCCATTGATGTACGATAGATAGCGGCGGCAACGCCAATCATCACGGCGAGGCCGAGGCAGACGAAGATGATTTTTCCGATTTTCATCAAATCTCGAACACGGCGCACCGAACTGACAAAGTAGGCTTGACTATAACCGCGAACGGGCCGAGCCGAGGAGTCGGAGAATTGTTTCACGACCTTGACGAAAACCGCGACCACTATAATCGGGTTCTTCGTGCCAAACCGCCGCTATACTTCGAGCGATTCGATACGCAGCTACTCAAGCGTGAGCCGCTGGTGGCGGATTTGCTGGAAACGGCATTTGCGCGGATGTTTCCAGCTAAGGCAGGCGAGTTGTTGGACCTCGGTTGCGGTACCGGATTCTATTTTCCGCTACTATCACGTCATGCTGATTCAGTCACGGGCGTTGATGTTTGTGTGCCCATGCTGCAGGCCGCCGAGCAATTGATCGCCCAGGAGGAACTGAAAAATTGCCGTGTGCTAGCCGCGTCAGCGCTCGAGTTACCATTCGCAAACGGTTCAATGGACGTGATTCACTCGTGGGATCTCCTGCATCATCTCAGCGATGTGCCCAAAGCGATCAACGAAATAACTCGTGTGCTCAAGCCCGGTGGTCGTTACATTGCCTTCGAGCCCAATTTGATGAACCCGTCGATCACCTGGTATCACTTGCGGCGGCGATCCGAATGGCGTTTGTTCCTTCAGAATCAATTCAGCGTCCCCAGACAACTTCGCCGGGAATTTGACGTGACGGTGCGGTACGACAACACGATCATCAGTTTTCTAAACCAGCGAACGAAGTGGTTGTGGAATGCGGTGGACCGATTCACATCGGTTCCGCCACTGGACCATCTCCGATTTCGCTATGTGATCGATGCGATCAAACAGCATTGAATGGCAATTCGCGATGTAGAACAATTTTCCCAAACAATTGGGGCAATTGTTCTACAATTCGTGGTGCTCGGCTTCGGCTGTTGCTAATCAGCCGAGATTACGTCGGGGCCTTTTCCGGCTCGCTTCTCATAGACGCCATCGCCCATTTTGACGTATTTGGTGAAACCCTTTTGGTCTAGCTTCTTGTCGCTAAGGTTCGACGATGCTTTCATGTCGGTCCAAGTCCCCGCGATAAAAGGCGCAGTCATCAATCGGCGCACCGGCAAGCCGCTGTCGGGATGAGCCGCCAGCGGTGGGTCGGACATTTTTTGCAATACTTCAAACGATTCACCGCTCTCACCGTTTTCCAAGATGACTTCGTAAACGTAGATTGGCATGACAAAACCTCAGCTTGATTAAAAACACCAACTTCTTAGTTTAGTCGATCATGTCATCTTGCGTCATCCTTGGATTGTGGCCGCTTGCTGGGATTACGACGCTGGACGTCGATGACGCGTCCAGCGTTGCGACGATCCAAGCGGCAATCGAGGCGGGTGTTGATGCGTTTGATACCGCTTACAGCTACGGGTACGACGGCGAAAGCGATCGATTGCTCGGTCGGGTATTGCGACAATTCAAGCACTCACCTGATCGTTTGAAAGTCATTGGCAAAGTCGGCCAACGCTGGACGCAAGTACGCCTGCGGATTGTCGATTCATCACCCAACCAATTGGTCGCCGACGCCGAAGAATCACTCGTGCGACTGGGGATTGAGCACTTTGATGTGCTGATGCTGCACAGCATCGATCCCAATGTTGAACTGCAACGCTCGGCTGAGGCGCTGGAAAGCATGCGGCGACGAGGTCTGGCCAAGCGGATTGGCGTTTGCAATGTCGACGAGGACCAACTTGCTATGTTTTCGTCGGTCAGCGAATGCGCCGTCATCCAGTGTCCGCTGAACATGCTGCAGCCGCAATCTTTGATCGATCCAATCCGCTACGCCGCGAAGGTGAACATCGAGGTTCATGTTTACTGGACACTGATGAAGGGCTTGCTGGCAGGCAAGATCAGTCGCGATCATGTTTTTGCGCCGGGCGACAGCCGACCGAAATATGAAATCTACCAGGGGCCAGCGCGAGATCATGCTCACCGCGTGATCGCCGGTTTGGAATCAATCGCTAAGCAACACGACACGACGGTGGCGCGGTTGTCGATTGGATGGGCGTTGTCGCAGCCCGGCGTGACGGCCGCATTGGTCGGTGCGAAACGACCGAACCAGATCCAGGAAACGGCATTAGCGCGTCCCCTGGATCAAGACGTTCTCACCGCGATGGATGTGGTGATGGCGGAAACTACCAATTAAACGCGGTACCAAAGTAAGCACCGTGCAGGAGTAAGCTGTCGTCGGCATAGGCACTGGCTGAACCGCTTACCGAGTAGTATTCGTTGGCGATCGACCCGATCGATGTGGCGACGCCGGTTGCATACAACATTCGGTAACCTCCGCTGATTGTCCAAGCGCTGTTGAGGCGATAGGCGAGCCCAAGGTCGACTTCGCCGAGTCCCGCCAGCACCACGTCGCGATCGCTGGTGGCGATGGTTTGGGTCGGGTCGCCGTTGACATAAGCGAGCGTGGACGAGGTGCCGATGCGTTGTTCGACGTACACATCGTTGCCATAGATACCGGCCTTGCCACCGAAGTTGGCACTCAATCGTGGTCCCAAGCAATACAGCAAGCGACCGCCAAATTGATATCCATACAAATCATTGGTCACGTTGGAGTCGTAGAACAAGTCCGATGGGCCCGTGTACCCATCGTAAGCATCGGTCGAGGCCAACTCAAATTCGTCCTCGAATTGGAACCAGCGAAATCCGTGGCTTGTCATCACTTGGACGGTGCCGCCGGTCGGACGCTCGATCGGTCCCAATGCACCCGAGTAGCCACGGCCACCAGGCAGATGCAACGCTCGAGCAACCTTGGACAGCGGACCGCAGCCAAGGCCGGTTCCGCACGCGGGGGCAATGCGCCGAGCGCCCATGAGGCCGAAGCTGAACAGATTTACTTCAGCACCCTGGATGCTGACATCGCGGCGCGCACGTTGGGCTGCGGAGTTGTCAAAAATGTCGTACACCGTGTCGGCAGTCGTGTCGCCGTCATGGTCAATCGAAATATTGTTCCAATGTGGCATCGCGGCGTAATGGGCACCGGGTACTGCGGTACGGGCAATCGATTCCTCGGCGCTGGGGTCGAAGTTCAAATAGCTGAAACCGAGTCCGTATCGTCCGCAGTCCAGGTAGCGACCGGCCGAAACGCTGTAGCCTGTCGTGTAATCGGGTGCGATGTCGTTGGTGCTAAGTAGCACATTGTCCGAAGCGCCCGATTCAAGGATCAGCCGGCGATAGCTCTGGTTGGCCATCGTCCAAAACAGAATGTCGCCGCTGGCAAACCATGGGCTCAGGGCCGGTCGAGCGGGCGCACAGGTAGCACCGCTTGGTCCATCGCAATCGCTCCAAGGCGAGTTCAAAGCGGCGGCGTAGGGTGAATGATGACCGGGCGTTTCGCTGAAGCCGTCGGCGGTGCATCCGGGTCCGCTTTGGCAGTTGCCGTCCATGGGAGCGGCGACCATCGGAGCGGAGAATTGTGTTGACGGCGAGCAATCCGATGGGTTCTGCATTGCCATTGGCGAAGGCATCGGTGCATTGCTCACGGTTCGCACCTGGGACGTGCCTTGCGACGCGGCCGTCAGCGGAGTCAGTCCAGCGCGAATGGAAACCGATTGCGCGGCCGTTGCGGCTACCGGAGCCGAGCTGTTGAAGTTGCTCCATTTCTGGGGAGCAACATATTGACCGGCACCGTTTTGTCCAAACTCGGCACTCGCGGGCGTCCAAACGGAAAAGCCCAATACCAAAGCGGCTGCACGCAAAAAATGGATCTTCACCACTCAACTCCCTTTGAGGCCACGGCAACAAGCATTGTCCGTGAGCGAACCACGATCATCAACCTGCGGGCCGACCATGGCCGCCTAGTGGGTTCCATCGGCCTCCGCATGCGACCGACTAGCCTGGAAAGCTGATCGCTAGTGCAAATTTGATCGACCGACAACGGACATCGCGATTGGCCGTTTGGATACGAATAATCGGCACAACCGCTGTGTCCCAGAGGATCGGCACCGACGATCCCAAAACGGGGCGTCGGGCTGCGGAAAAAAGTGTCTGACCCCAGTTGCCGGGAACCGGCCCTTCGGGTGCTTCGCACAATTCGGGTCAAACACTTTTCTCCGGCCCGTTGCTTACTTGCTGCGCACGTCCGCAGTCACCATCGCTTGGGCGGAACGAGACGATGTACCGGTCGTTGTGATAACCAAGGCACCTGATTGCGGGCCAACGTTGTTTCCATTGGGCGTAAACGTCGCGGAGAAAATGTGTGTCGCCTTGGCCTCAGTCGGTGCGGCAAACGTGACGTCAAATCCCGCCGCTTTGATCGACTCGACTAGGAACGGTTCGCGTCCGCGAACCACCAATTGGCGGCTAACCGATTCGCCCGGCTTGATCGCGCCGATGGCGACAGTTTGGGGCGAAATCGCCAACTCGCTTTCCAAGTCGCCGCTGACGCGAAGCGGGACGCGAGGCATATTGCGGTCATTCGTCACGACGATCACTTCGTCTTGGAAGTACCCGGCTGGAGCCGAAGCGTCTAACTTGACCGTGATCACGTAATTCGCTCGCTGGGCGGCACGACTTTCTTGTTTAACGTCGACTTGCATCCATGGCTTCGTGGCCAACACTTCAACCACCGACCAATCGTCACGACCGGCATACATGATCTTCGCGCTCTGCGAGTGCTCTTGGCCTTGGGCACGTTTGCCGAAGTCGATTGCACCGGGGTGGAACACCATGTCTTGGCGAATATAACCGTCTACGGTGAGTCGAACTTCCGTGAAATACGGTTTGTCGAACACGACGGTTAACGTTGCACCGCGTTTGCCACGAAACGTATCGGTGTTGAAACGAGCCAAAATCGAACCTGATTGGCCCGGTGCGATGTAGGGTGTTTCAACAATCGGCGTGGTGCAACCGCAGCTTGCGCGCACGGTTTGAATGTGCAATGTGTTGTTCGAGTTATTGTTGATAAAAAACCGGTATTCGGTCTTTGATGCGACGGCAACGGTGCCGAACTGATGTGACTTCACCGGAATCATCGCATTGATATCTTGAGTCAAACCCAAGGCGGGTGCGATCACGATCGAGGCAACAAACACAATAGAGCTGACGCGATTCATGATGGCTTTCGTTCGACTGTTGGCGAACTCGAATCCGTTTTCCCTCGTTCATTGGGGATCAACGGAATGGATTCGCTGGGGGGTGAGGCGGCGAACACTCCATGCTCGCCGATGAATTGTCGGCCTGCCTAACGCTAAGGTTATGCAGTCGGTGCAGTTTTAACAACGCACGATGTAAAAATAGCACGCAATCAGTGTACCGCCGGCGGTAGGGTTGGGTAATTGAGAGAAAATCTACCATTCCCACGCATTTTCTGGGTTATTCGCTCGTCAACGGTGGACAAATTGGCAACATGAACCTGGGTCGCCAGTCGCTTGTCGGTGTCTTACAATCCGCCACGAACCAACTGTCTAGTCCCAGCAGTACGGCTACTACGATGCTTCCACTTAAGCGCTTATTGACGCCATGTCTCTGAAAATCTCTATCAATGGCCAATTGGTCGACCAAGCCAACGCGACCATCAGCGTCTTCGATCATGGACTTTTATACGGCGACGGCGTGTTCGAGGGGATGAGGTGCTACAGCGGACGTGTCTTTAAAATGAACGAGCATCTGGTCCGGCTCTATCAGTCCGCATTGGCGATCAACCTACCCATTCCAATGACGACCCAGACGCTGGCCGCCGAAGTGGATCGGACATTGGCTGCGAACAATATGAAGGACGGTTACATCCGCTTGGTCGTGACGCGGGGCAGCGGGACGTTGGGTTTGGACCCGAATCGTTGTTCCAATCCGCAGGTCATCATCATTACCGATCACATTAAGCTGTATCCCGAAGAATATTATCGCGACGGCATGGAGATCGTGACGGCGGCGACGATGCGCAACCATCCGGCGGCGCTTAGCCCACGCATCAAGTCGCTAAATTACCTGAACAATATTTTGGCCAAAATGGAAGGTCTGCGCGCTGGCTGCGAAGAAGCACTGATGCTCAATCACAAAGGCGAGGTTGCCGAATGTACCGGCGACAATATTTTCATCATCAAGCAAGGCGTGTTGATGACTCCGCCGATTGACGCGGGGATCCTTGAAGGAATCACTCGCAACGCCGTCTTGGAGTTAGCCGCAGCCGAGTCGATTCCGACCCAGCAATGCACTTTGCTGCGTCACGATATTTTTATTGCGGACGAATGCTTCTTGACCGGTAGCGCCGCCGAAGTCATCCCGGTGACTAAATTGGATGGGCGAACAATCGGCAACGGCAAGCCGGGACCAGTGACGCTGCGCCTGGCTGCTGCTTTTAAGAAACTGGTCCACGGTTAAGCGAATTTCGCAAGAGGCATCACTTCATCAGGAACTCAACCAAGTCAGCGACTTGCTGTGGCGTCATGGCGGCCAATTGACCTTCGGGCATCAGTGATTGGCTGTTCTCGCGAACGCTTTCAATTTCGTCGTCGCGCAGGCTCAGCAGCTTGCCGTCGGTGGTCTTCATGATCAACCCCGGATCGTTCTCGCTGGTGACCAATCCCGTCACGACCAAGCCGGTTGTCAGCAAGACGGTTTGGCTGCGCCACTGCGGATCAATCTGCTCGGACGGTCGTATCAAGCTTGTCAACAACTGCACCCGATTAAGCCGCTTGCCGATCGCGTCAAGGTCTGGCCCAAGCGCCACGCCGACTCCGCTGTGGCGATGGCATGCGCGACATTGCGCACCGCTTGAATCCGCGAACCAACTTGCCCCACGCTTGGCGTTGCCCTGGATCTGGATCAGCGCGGCGATGTCGGGACGCAGTCCAACCGTCAGCGATCGTTTGGCGGGGTCCATCCATGGGTCAAGCAATCCTGCGGCGTAAACGTCCGTAGCCGAAGGCGGTGACTTGGAAACCATCTCCACCGCTTGGGCAGCCGGCAGATCGGCAAGCTGGTGCCACAGCAGCAGCATGTCTGACGTGTTACCACTGCGGGCGTCGCCGGGCTCGGTCGCCGCCGTGGGCTGGCTCGCCGCAGTGGGTTCCATTGATGCGATCCAATCCCAAATCAATCTCGCCCCGCGCGAATCGGGAATCTCAGAGCCGATATGGGGCATGCGGCCGCCGCCGCTGGTCGCCATCCGGTACATCATCACCGAACGCTCGGGATGTCCGGGCGCAATCAATTTCGCGTCGCTCAGTCCAAACGTGCCTTGCAACACCGGCTCGTCGATCGATGCCGTCTTGTCCAACGGTGATTCGATTTGCCAATCAAGTTTGCTCAAGCCTGCACCGGCAGGTGCGTGACACCCAGCGCAGTTCATATCCAAATACGATCGAGCGCGCAGTGCGAGTGGCGCAGAGTCGTTAAGCGGATCAACTTGACTTTGTTTGCAACCATGGTCGGCATGGACCCAGCCGCCCTCGGCCAAGTCGGTCCAGCGAGTCGAACCTGACTCGCCAGTCAGATTCGGCGGACTGAATGACAGTGCACCAGGTTGGAATACATGATGGCAAATCTTGCACTGGTCCCGCGATTGAATGCGGTAAACAAGTTTGCGCGTACCATGAACCGCATCAGCGACCTGTAGCGAAACCTCATCACCGTATGCGGGCACCAACTTGGCGTCAGTTTGCTCTTCGTTCCATCGATAGGTGTATGGGTTCCAGTTCAAACCATCGAACGCCAACACCTGGGTTTCAATACGCCGTTGGCGCGGTGCGAGATCCTTGTCGATCACGGTCTGCGAAAGGGTGTTTGCGAACACGGTGCCATCGGGATACTGATACCCGCGCCGCGACGCGACCGCCTTGATCGGCTCTTCGGTGGGAATCGCTGCGACACGATCACCGGTCGCACCGTCGCGCCACATCGTTGCGGCAGGCTGATATCGCACGGCGCCCTCGGCTGGCTCCAGTGTCAGTGTTGATTGAAACAACCCCGTCTCACTGAGCAATTGCGGAAACGGATTGGAATCGCGATTATCCACCTCTGGTGCCGGTTGGAGTTTTAAGAATCGTCCGCGATGATCGATCACAATCGGCACCGGCTGATCTTCACCTGCGAGCGTGACCTGAGTGAACGAAACGACCTTGCCTTTGGTGTCAGCAATCTTTTGATAAGACACCGACTGGGGGTTCGATAGATCTGCGGCCCAGACCGCTCCGTTCATAAAATCGCCGAATAAGTATTGTCCCGGAAACAGTTCAGCGAATCCGCTTTGAAAAACGCCACCGGTGATCGATTGGGCTTCGGATCTGGGTAAGACAATTGCCGGTTTGACAATCTCACCCGGCCCACGAACTTGGTTGACATCGACTTCGTGTGGGCCTTCGTAGACGCTCCAACCATGATTCGCTCCGGCGAACGAGTGGTGCAACATTTCACAACGGACCCAGCCCACGTCAGCGATCCAAAGATTGCCGAGCACGGGATCGAATTCGATTCGGAACGCATTACGAACGCCGAACGAAAAAATTTCCGGTCTGGCGCCCGGGCGATCGACAAACGGATTGTCCAGCGGCACGCGGTAGGGCTGCGCCGGCGTGGCACCGCGCACATCGATACGCAAGATCGAGCCTCGGACATCCGCCAAGTTTTGCGCCGTTCGCTGCATGTCAGGCGGATTCGGCCCCGAGCCATCGCCCGTGCCAATGTAAAGCAAACCATCGGGTCCAAATCTCAGCGACGCACCGACATGGTCGCCCGACGGATAGGCAAAAACGTCCAGCCGCGATTCCCAATCGATCGTCGGCGGATTGGTCGTCGGTATGGTGAATCGCGATACGCGCGTACCGCCGTCGATGAACGCGGGCCTGATTCCCCAAACCAAATACACATAGCCGTTCTGGTCGAAGTTGGGATCAAGTGTCGCGTCCCGAATCGCCGCAACATTGTTTTCGTATTGCGACAAATCCAAAATTTCGACTGCTGCGATCGGATCGGAATCTTGCTTGCCAAACACGCGTATCCGTCCACGCGTTTCCACGACCAGCCGCAAATCACGCCCCGGCAAATCAATCAACCCGATCGGTTGTTCGATGGATAGGTTCGTAAAGACTGGCGTCGCCTGCGCCGCCAGCGGTGGATCGGGCGAACCGAGTAGCGATTTGGACAGCCAAGGTGGATGCGCCGCCGTAGCGATGGATGAGACAAGCAAACAGCAAAGAAGAAACAGATTCTGCATGGGAATGTTGCCGACAAGACCAACTCAATGGAACCGGGTTGAGAACGCAGTTTACTCGACATTCGACTAGACTTCCGACTATAACAGAAAGCGTTTTGCCGCCGTATCTAATCCATTTACCGTCTACCACTGAGCGTCTGATGCACTTTTTGTCGCTGGACCGAATTTTGTTGTCGTGTTATGCGCTGATCCTGTTACTTGGCAACTCGAGTGGTTTCGCAGACGAACCAGCGGCCATGACGACGATCGATTTTGGTAGGTATCAACATTGTCCTGTGCTCAGCAATCAAGAGACCCGCGTTGTGCTTTGTCCCCAGCTCGGCGGACGAGTGCTTGAGTATTCGCTCGGCGGCAAGAATGCGATTTTTGTATCCAACTTCGACATGGCTGTTGATGAACCAACCGAAGCGTGGAAATGGGATCCGTCGGGCGGTCGCTTCGATATTGGCCCCGAGATGATTGTGCCGAAGCGCGACGTACTGTTTCGCGGAATTTGGCAAAGCGAACTGGTCGCGCCGCTGCACATTCGCTTGACCAGCGAAGATTGCCCCAATACGGGCGTGCGGCTGGAGCGCGACTTCCAACTCAGTTCCCGTGACTCGCAGTTGATTGTCACCCAGCGGATCATCAATGTCTCGGACCAAACCGTTCGTTATTGTCATTGGAGTCGCACGTTGGCCAAAGGTGCCGGAATTGTTTTGGTGCCGCTGAGCCCGACGCGTCGATTTCCTAATGGCTATGTTCGCTACGATTCCGGTTTGATCAATACCAAACCGGTCGATACCAATGTTCGCGTCCGCGATGGCTTCGTCGAACTACTTGGTCCTCCACTGTCGCCAAAACTAGGAATGGACAGCATGCGTGGCTGGCTGGCGCATCAGCAAACGTCGGGGCTGCTGTTCATCAAAAAGTTTCCCACTCATCCCGATCGGGCCTATGCCGAAGTTGCGGCGCTAACGATTTCCACCTGGACGGCACCGCGAGGTGAAGCGGTTGAACTCGAACCAATCGGGCCCACCGAAGTCATCGCACCGGGCGAGTCGGCTTCGTTCACCGAACGATGGTGGTTGCTCGACGGTAAGTTTCCCGCCGAGGGCGAGTCGATCGATTTGGCGGAGCTGACGCAGCGAGTCGAAGCCTTGCCTTCGCCATAGCCAAATTGATCGAGGTTAGACCTATCTATACCGCGGCATCCAGTGACGCGGGCAACCGAGACAAGCCCAAGAAATATTGATCCCGTGCCTTGAGTAATTGCAAGTCCATGCTTCGTTGGTCAGCGATTGGCCAAGCCAGTAACGACTTGCGTTTTTGCGGTTTTAAAGAATCGCGGCGCTCGGGCTGGGATAGTCCCGGTTGAGGCGGCGTAGGTGGTTCGGCCATAGGGACGCTCAGCAGAAAAAAAGTTGCAAACGAAGGTAGATCGGCTCCGGAAACCACCCCATCGCCGTTGAGATCGGCGCGGGGATTGTATCGGGTTTCCCCCGGTGACGAATTGAACGCACTGGCAAACCCAGGTAAGTCTCCACCGTTGACCAAATTGTCAGAAAGTATGTCGCCGGGCAACACATTAAATCGGAAATTGAAGTTCCCTCCCGGAGTTCCGTTTCCAGTCTTGGTGACTCCCGATGCGGTATCGAAGTCGCCGTCGAGTGATTGTCCCGCAGGGTCTTGGATTTGGTCCCATACAAGTAGCCGGATCTTATCAACCGCGATCGCTTGGCTTAATTCCAGTGTGGCAATATTAGTCGCCGCGTTATAGGCGACTGTAAATGGATAATTAGCCACATTCGTACCAACCAACGCAAATGCCTGCTCAGTCACCGATGCGGAGACATCTTCATCGAAGCCGATGTGGATTCGACTGACCCCAGGCCAGGGCAGTGTGGCTAATTGGCTGGAACCGAATGGCACTCTAAAGCCCAATGAATTGACTGAGTCCAGACGATTGCGAAATGCCAATGACCAATTTGCCGCGGCGATCCATACGCCGCTAATTCGTGGAGCCAAGTTGACCACCTGAATTTGATAATCTTCGACTTCGCCATCGAAGGCATACGAATCCGGCATCAAATCACCCGCGGAGCTGATACGAAAGCGAGCAAACGTTAGCCCATTCAAAGCCGACGCCGGAACGGCGACGTTCAACAGGTTGAGCCCAGCGGTCACGACGATCGATTCACCGCCACCGATGTGCTCGCCGGGTTGATCGAAGGTGCCGTTTTGATTGTAGTCAATCCAGCCATCGAGTTTGCCGGGTTGTGTTGACGTGATGCGAATCGGCCAAGTTTGACCAGCGATCGCTGTGCTGGTGAATTGGAAGCCATCGTCATCGTCGTTGCCATCGTCATCGTCACCTGACGCGGTTGGCGAGCTTTGCTGGCCACCATCCGGATCGACGAACGCGCCCAACGCCAATGGCCCATCGATCGCGTGGGCGGGCCCCGGCTTAAGCTGCTGCGAAATCAAAATGTCAGAGAACGTCCAGGTCGCGGCGTTGTTGTCACTGCCCAACCGCAAACGCACGCCATCGAACGACGCATCGGCGGTGAAGAACGTCGTCGCGTCGCTGCTTTGCCCGTTATCAAGTGCATCCAGCGGCGACAACCAAATCGTGATTTCGTCATCGCCTCCGGGCAAGTAACGCACCTTAACCTGAATGGTTCGTGAGACGTTGGTTGAGATTGTTTCTTGGCCACCGGCAGTTGTCGGTTGAGATGAATTCAGATCACCTTCGGACCCTCCAAAGTAACTCCATAACGACGAGCTGAAGCGATTGCCAACGCCGAGACGTTCGACCTCGCCAGCAAACAACTGCAGTCCGGCGAAGGTGCCGACGAGGTTGTTGCCCGCCGAAGAAATGGCCGTCGCGGTGAAGCGAAAATAAAGCGAATCGCTCGCCGTGTCGTCACGACGAAGGCCACCAATGTCCAATGGAATTTCAGCCGATGGCGGTTCATTGATGCCACCGGCCGACAATAAAACCATGTCTGGCTGCTCCGGCGTAACGCGAGAAAAGTAGGGGTGCAAAAACGCAACCGGGGCGTCGCCAAAATCGACCGGCCCCGACAAGCGATCGACATAGACGTCCAAGAATCGGCGATAGTCTTCGCCATCGATTCGGCCGTCGGCGTTGAAGTCGGCGGCAGCATTGAAGACCGAGTTATTGAGCGTTATCAATTGCTCCAGCGCACGCTTGTCGGAGATGTCGATATCGCCGTCAAAATCGATGTCGCCCAGTCCCGCGCCAATGATTGTCGAGGTGAACAAGCCCGGCACTCGCTGCACATTGCGATTGCCGGTTTGCTCAAAAGTGACGATCGTCGCGACGTTGTTTCCGTGGGTCACTCCGTTAAAACCAAAAATGAATTTGTCACGATCAATTTGACGAGCACTGCCTTGTCCTTGACTAACCAAGTCAAGCACCTGTGCATCCGTTAGTGCAGCAGGCAAATTCAGAAACACATGGACCGAGTCGGCGGTCTTGTCAAGCGACTGCACAACTAAGTCGCGGTTCTCGTTTACGCCTGCTTCGTAAGGCAAAAAACTTTCAACCGCAGACTCGGGGGCCAAGCGATCGACATAAACCGATTGGCGGAAGTCACTGTAGACCTCCGGTCCGCCATCGGTGCGATGCCGAAACGCGCGCGCCGTCAGGAAATGGATTCCCTCGGACAATTCGCTTGCGTCAATGGTTTGCAAGAACTCGCCGTCACCTCGCGGCCCAATGATTCCACCTGGCCCAATCAGCGGCGAAGACTTGTCGCCGAATGTTTCAAATCCATAACTGGAATCCGCCGGACCAACGAAATCGACTTGACCGCTGCCGTTGATATCGACGCCACCATCAAGCTTCAGTAGCGCACTGTCGCCGTCGGCAAAGATATCTCGCAATGATTCGAGCCCCAGTAAGCGGACCTCGTTCGTTAGCAAGCGAGTTTGAAATGTGTCCGCCGAAATGACGTGAATGTCGGACAAACGCGTTGTGCCATTGGCAAAATCATTCGCCGCCGGTGTAGAACCGGCCAACACGCCGCTGCTGCCAAGGATTTGCAATTCAGCGGCGGCCTGGGGAGCGGCCAAGCCATAAATCACGTAACCGTTACCGTGGAAATCGCCGCTGGCGTTGCGGTTGCGCGGCACGCGAATATCAATCGTGCCACTGGAGGAAACAGTCACGACTTCAGGAATATCGTTAAACGGATCAACGATCGGATTGGCGGCATTGCCCGTTAACTCGATCAGCCTAGTGCCAGGAGCAAATGCGACATTAACGGTGCGTTGGTCAAACCCACCATCACCTCGATTCGAAAGGCCGACCACCGCCGAACTCTCGCGCTCGTAAACGTACAGCCCTTGGTTATCAATCCAGCGTTCACGAAAATCGCCGCGGCCATGCGTGTTGCGAATTTCAACCAGCCGCTCGATGGCGTCGCCGTAAACGCCGCCCAACGCATCGCCGCGACCATCTTTGGGGAAATCGCGATTGTCGCCAAACTCCTTGCCGTTGAGATAAACGACCGTGTTGCCGGGATACAACAAAGCAAACGCATGCGCCACGTTATTCAACTCGCTCGGTCCCTGCTCGTCGTGGCTGCCAACGAACAACACGCCGGCTGAACCGTTGTGGATCCCGTCGTCGCGAAGGTCGAGCAACGAATCACGAATGTTCACCCAAGCGTTCGGCGTACCCGCAGCACTTAAGTTGGATCGAATTGCAAAGAACGCGCTAAAATCCAACGCATCACGATTGCCGCCGATACGTCCGGGGTCCGCTGGATTGATGTCCTTGCGAACGTAGGACAACAACGTATCACGATTGCCATCAAACACCTCGCTGTAACTAAACACGTGGTCAACCGATCCATCAAGCAGCAATCGGGGGTTCGACCGATAAACCGCGCGGTCAATGAAGTTAAAAACGAATTGTTCAAAGTGTTTAGCCGCGTCGATTCGCAATCCATCTACGCCGATCTCCTGGACCAACCATTGCAAGTAGCGGAGTTCGTATCCGAGCGCACTGTCCGTAACCGCATCGCCACAAGAATCGCAGGCTGAATTAAACGGATACACCGCAATCCCTTGCTCACCGGTCGTTGGATCGAACAACAAAATCGGGTCAAGGTCGCGATCGGGATAAAAACGTCGATTGCCCGCGGTTGGCTCATTGGCCAAGCGACCAAACGCAGGTGTCACGCCAGCAGGAATATTTCGTGGGTCGCTGGCGTCAACCGGTTGCCGAATGAATTGGTGATTGGTCGTATGATCAATGTCAACCAGCCCCGATAACCTGCCATCCAGGTCCCCGGAAGCAAACGACGAGTGAAAATCGCCGTCAATTGAATTGGGCAAGGTGATTGCCAAGCCCGGATAACCACCGGCGGCGGCAAATCCGGGTGTTGCCAAGTCAGAAAAGCCAGCGTGATTGATCACCGTGTCAACATGCAAGCTGACACCCGCCGCATCAAACACCGACGCCAATGTTTTCAGGCCCGTTTCGGTTCCGTACAACGTCGGATTGTCTGGCCTGCCCAAGTCGAATCGATCATAAACGTCATACCCGACCGAAAACCCACCGGAGTCGGCTCGGCCTGGGGGTGGCAACCAAACGGCACCGTATCCCGCAGCAAAAATATCGGGTGTGCGATCTTCAATAGTGCCAAATGAACCGTCGAACCACTGCAAAATCGCTGGTGCGGAAACGCTCGCCATCAGCTTGCGAGTTTCCAACGTTTCAAAGCGGATGCAGCGGCGAAGGTCGCTCCTTCGCCGCTGATGCGACTGGCTAGTTCTGGGCATCGTACCGACTTCTCAACGAACGTGGCCGATATCAGGAAGCGGCTCGAGACTGCTTGTATCGGCGCCGAGCGCTGTAGGCAGAAATCGCCAATCCCACAAGCAAAAACGAGGACGGCTCGGGAACGGCGGCCGTTGATTGAAACGTTTGAAAGTCGCTGAACGCGACTGACGACTGGCCAGGATTGCCCCCGGCAATACCGCCGCCAAATGCTTCATCCGAACGAAAGACATTTCCCGAATTCAGGTAAGTGCCGACAAAGTCGAACGAGTCACCAGCAACAAGTCCAAGGTCCGCCAAACTGAATGAAAACGTAAACGTGTTTGAGTTTGGATTACCAGTCGGTGAAAGATTTGCAGGTGCAACAAAGGTGTGCGACCCCGTACCACTGAGCGCCCACAATCCAGCGAACCCGCTGTCAATGGCAACCGAAAAATCGGCACCAAATCCCGAGGCGAAGTTGACCGTCGAACGATTGACCCCGTCGAAGCCGGAAATCGCCCGACGCAAAGGATCCGCCGTATCATCGAACGTGGCAGTCGAAGCAAAGCCGCCGGCTACCGAGTCGATGTAGAACACCGCAGCGTCGTTGAGGCTGCCAGCGCCCCGAGTCAGTGTCCCGCTGGCGGCCAATCCCGAGTTGGTCAAATCGAGCGTCCCAGTACCGATAACTCCACCAAAACCCGAGTTGCCGTTACCCGCAAACGTTGCCGCAAAACCCATTTGAGTCGACGACACCAACAATACGCAGCCTAAAAACCATCGTGAAAAATTCATAAATCGCCTCTGTTGATCTGCGCTATACGCCATTGGCAAAACCCCGTCGCGACATCGCAATCAGGCTGTATAATCGTAACATCTTGCCATCAGTAATTAACACTAACTACCCTTTAACCCGTCATCAATGGCCAAGTCAGCGACGCAAGCGTTTTTTTATGAAAAATCGAAGAAAGCTTCACGGCATTGACAATGACCAGCCACCAAACAGCTGGCGAAAGCTCGCGAGTACGAGCATTCACCGGTTTAACTTGAGGATTTGAACGACTTCCAGACATCGGCGGCGGCTTCGAGGTCGAGTTTTTGTGGCATTTGATTGCCATAAACAAGCCGGTTGTACGCATCGGTCAATCGCACCATCGCGGAGTCAGAAGTTGGCACCGATTGACGCAGTCGTCGCGAGAATTCCTGCGGCGTTTCATCGGCACGGCGTGATTGGCCATGCTCACGCCACCATGCTTCGGCGGCTTGGTAGGTGACAATAATCGCCTCGCGCGAGTCAACCGGGCCACCCAGCGGATTGCGAAACGACGAAAACGGGCGCGGGGGAGCCGCCGGGTCAATCATTTCGGCTTGCCAATTGCTGATCGCATCGCGCTGCGATTCGCCCCTCAACAGCGCCAGCAGAATTGCCCACAGCCGAGCAATTTCGTGTCGCTGGATGTAAATGAACGCGATCAGCACAGCAATCAGTACGGCATAAATCGCAAATTTAATCAGATTGCCCAGCGCGGGCAAAACATTGCTGAGCGGCGACGGTGCGGGCTCCGGTGCAGGCGATTGTTTTGGCGAGTCGGACTCTTCGCCCGACGGATCTGATTCGCTCGATTGATCAGCCGATTTTTCTTGTTCGGATTGATCCGACTTCGCGTCCGGTGAACTTTGGTCGTCCGATTTCTGGTCACCTTGTTTACCTTGATCGCCGGTCTGGCCCTTCTGATCCGATTCGCTCTTCTCGCCAGCCTCGCTCTTATCGCCCGCTTCGCTCTTATCGCCCGCTTCTCCACCGCTCGGCTTTTCCGACTGCTTCGAACCTTTGGTTTCACCGGCACCGGTCTTTTCGCCGGGCTTGGTGCCACCAAGCTCTTTCGGATCACCCTGGCCTGCGTCACTGGCTTTGGCATCGGAATCGGGTGGCGGCGGAGCGGGTGCGGCTTGTGGTTGGCTGTCTTCTTGCTTGGTGCCTTCACCGCCCCAACCGAATTGGCTCGGCTTTAACCATTCGGGCGACTGGATCGTTTTGGGCAACTCGAAACTGGCCAACATTTTTCCCGGTTGCGGAATGAAAAAGCAAAGCATTAGCAGCACCGCCGTCATGCCCACACCACCAAGCAACCACGACGCTGAAACGTTGGCGGGCATATCGACGCCACGCTGGCGCAAATAACGACGCACACCCAAGAAACTGGTTGTCACCAACAGCGAAAGTGCGGCGAACAGGTAGACGGCCAGCGCGAACGTCGCCGACGCTTGCCACGAACCGCTTGACGGCACCATCGCTTGGCCAAAACCAAAAAGCGGCAGCGCTGCCGCCGTCAACCACAGTACGGTGCGTCCGGGTTGGTGACCGCGCCGTCTGCTGGCTTGTTGTTTGGCATCGGTGTCGGCGTCAGGCGTTGTTTCGGTCAAGCCGTCCAACAGCCCGCGGTCGCTGGCATCGGCGTCTTCATCGATCAGCGTGCAATCAAACGTGATGCGGTCGGCTAAAAACCAAACCAACCCGATAATCGCGCCGTTCAGCAACGGAGTGAATGCTGCGGCCGGGCCGCTGACCGAGATGAAGCGAGACAGCACGACGAAGGTTGCGCAGCCGAGCGCCGCCGCATAACCAAACGCATACTTGCGGCTTTGTTCAATCGACAATCGCGCGATTCCGACGGCGCCGAGAATGAACATGAACCAGATGTAACCAATTCGACCGGAGAACTCGCCGCGATAAACGCACAGGACGATGAAATAGACAAGACTGGAAATTAACAGCACGATCAGCGAGGGGCAAACGGCGATTGCGGCCCAATCGGTGATGGTTTGTTGGCGTCGTCCCACGATTCACCGCCTATCGTCACAAGCTATCGAATCAATGCAACTTCAATTTCAAGCCCAGGGCCAAAACCAAGCATCAACCACGGTCGCTTGACGCTCTGGTCCATGAAGTGCCTCAGGATAAAGATCATTGTCGCCGATGACATGTTGCCATGCTCAGCCAATACTTTACGCGAGGTTGCCAGCGCCGACTCGGATAGTTGCAGCGAAGTTTCAACGGCGCGCAAAATTCGTGGCCCTCCTGGATGCACGGCCCAACCCCCGATGTCACCGATCGTCAGTCCACTGCGGCCCAACCAGTCGCCGATATAGTCGAGCAGTTTTGCTTCGATCAATCCCGGCACTTCGGCGGAAAGTGTCATCGCGTAACCGTGGTCGCCAATGCGCCAGGTCATTGCGTACTTGGTGTCGGCAACGAGCCGTGAACCCGTCGCCGTCAAACTCGGTAGCGAGTCGTCCGCGGAATCGCCGGCGACCACAACCGCTCCGGCTCCATCGGCAAAGATCGCGTTGCTGACCACGCGATCGGGATCCCAGCCATATTGATAATGCAGACTGCATAATTCAATTGACACGACAAGTACTTTTGCATTGGGCTCAGCGGCAACAAGACCCAGCGCAACGCGGAGACCATTGATCGCACCATGACAACCCATGAAGCCGACTTGAACGCGCTGGGTCTCGGGATGCAATTGCAATTGCTCGATCAACTCAACATCAACACCCGGCGCGTAAAATCCGGTGCAGGTGACAACCACCAAATGCGTGATCTCGGACGACGCGAGCTGCGATTCGCTTAGCGCCGCTTCAGCGGCAATACGACCCAGCGGCACAGCTTGGCATGAATACAGGTCGGATCTTGTTTTCGTCGTCGGTCCGAATTGATCGTTGCTGTCCGCTTCGCAGTAAAAGTTTTGATCGACGATGATCGCACCGTCGGTCTCTTCGAGCAGCACGCTGCCGCGCCGCTGGACCGAAGTCATGCGATACAGCGCCGGTAAAACGCGTGCCTCGCGCGGTGGCTCAAATAACAACTTCTGTGCAAAGGCAATCGATTGGTCACGCTCAATGCTATGCGGCGGTGCGGCGACACCAAGACCAAGAATCGAAGCGGGCATAAATCAACCAATCCGGGATGCGCTGACGAATGGGAGCAGGCTGCGACAATCGCAGACGTTCGCGTCACCCACGCCCAGCCGCCAACACCCACCAGCCATTATCGTCGATCAAACAGTCGCATTTGGCAAGCGTTTAGCATACGCATCGGCAAATCTTCGGCGACTTTTTGCTGTTTGGATGGCAAAGTACATCAACGGACCCCATCGGGGCGGGATTCCAGACATGATCACGTTATCCGCTAACGGGAATTGATTCGATGAATCGTCCGCTTTACCGCCCACGGTGCGATTTGCATTGCTGGTCCTAACATTCGCGAAACCGCGGGCGACGACAACGCAAAGCTCATCGCGCGACAAACCCATTGGCGCTGGCGCTGCAGCAACCGCGATTGACGCGTCCAGTGAGCGGCAATTTCATCGACCCCAAAATTGACGATGCAGTCGGCGGCTTCGATTCCGCTCTCGATTGCCCAGGCCATCCCTTCGCCTGTAAACGGCTCGACGTAGCGGGCGGCATCGCCAATCGCAATCAGTCGGCCATAACCAACCCGACGCCGACGAGTCAGCGGCGGCGTCATCCGTAGCGATTGCTCGGAGACTCGCAGCGACCAGCTTGCTGCCGCAAGTATTGCGTTGATGCGATTGGCAATGCTCTGGCGATTCAGTGAATCATTGTCACCGCGGGGCCGACGAACTGCCGCGGCCAAATCGATACTCTGGTCTTCCAATTGAACCAACCCGACGTAACCATCATCGCCGCTGAGCATGTGTATGGTTTGTGGTTTAACTTCGGCGCACTCGGTTAGGTTCGTGCCGACACCAATCGGACCAGTGGGCGATTGTTCCCACGGCAGCCACTGCGACACGCCACCGCCGGACAATCCGGTTGCCAACACGACCACATCGCATAACACTTGGTTGCACCGGAGATTGCGAGTTCGCAATTCGACGCAAACAGATTTGTCATCCACCGAAATGATCTTGGCATCACACGCGGAGCGAAAGTCGACCCCGCGCGCTGCTGCCTGGGCGACCAAAGCGGCATCCATCGCGCGCCGGCTGAGCGCGATACCACCGGGTAATTCAGCGGCGATACGACGAGAGCCATGTTGCAAACTCCAGTACCGCAAGTTCTTCGGAACCAGATCCGCAACCAGCGAATCGCACTGAATTCGGCTCAAACTCGCCAGCGCCGACAAGTTCAAACAACAGCCACAAACCTTGTCGCGAGGAAATTCGCTGCGATCGACCAATGTCACCGACACACCACAAGCCTGCAATCGCATGGCCGCCGACACGCCGGCGGGGCCAGCGCCGATGACGAGAACGTTTGCGGTCATGTGGTTTGGACTCGGGCCAACGCGATTTCCGGAATCCGTTGGACCGCCTCCTGCGTCACCATGATGAAGCGACACGGCGGCAATCCAACGACGCGTACCGGACGGCCCAGCGCTTTTTCGGCAAGCCGAGCGAACTCGTGGCGCGTCAATGCCGCGTGGACACTTTTAATCGCATCGCCATGTACCATTGGCGACCGAGTCAACGCGTGCGCAGCAATCCAGACCGCCGCCAGATTTAATCTTGAGCGTTCCAGATCGCAAACGATCATTCCCAACCCCGCAGCGGACTGCATCGCGCCCAACAGTTTCACAATTTGCACTTCGTCCAGATGATGTATGAATAATCCGCAAGTGATGACATCGTAGCCCGTGGGCAACCGATCGCTCAGGCAATCGCGTTGTATGAATTGGGCCTGGATGCCGCTGGCACTCGCTCGCTTGGTCGCGTACTTGACCGCCGTTTCGCTGATGTCGACGCCACTGAATTGGATCGGTAAACCGTCGCGACCCGCTCGCTGGGCCCAATCGATGATCGAATCGCCGCCACCACTGGCGACATCAAGCACCCGCAGCGGTCGATTCAGGCCAACGCAAAACCGGCGGATGCGTTTATAGATTGCCGGGGCCACGCGGGTATAGCGATTGATGCGGGCCAAACCATCCAGTGCGTGTCGATGAACATCGCCCGCGATGTCGGGATCGTCCATTTCTTCGGGTTGAAGGTCGCGCAACACGGCTCTGCTCGTTGCTCGGTTTGAAAAGGGGCCTGACCCTTTGGAAAACGGTTTTGTTCACGGCCAAATTACGTGGCTTGGAGAGGGTCAGGCCCCTATCCAAACCGAGCCTAGCTATTTGCGATCCGTGGACTTGATTGCGGCGCGTGCGACGACCCACGCAAACGCAACCACAACAAACCGCCGCAGGACAGTGTAAACACAACAATACTAACCCACTGGGCAATGGTAAGTTCAGTCCCAAATTGTCCCGGCTCGTCGTTGCGGAGCATTTCCATCCCGAATCTCAATACCGCGTAACTGGCGAAGGCAACGCACAACACCGTTCCATCGGTAGTTACAAATCGCGAAAAAAGACACAGCGACAAACACAACGCCAACCCACCGGCGCTACTGATAAGCTGGGACGGCCTGACGGGATTGGCCACGGAGGGCAATTGCGATGCGGGCCAATAATGTTCCTGGCCGTTGATCACCGCAATCAAGCCCATCGGCACATCTTCGCTGGGCACGTCGGCCTTGGCTTCTTCGACGCTACGAACGGTACCGAGTTTTGTCACGGCGTCGCCGGCCTTGATTCCAATTTGGTCCGCGACCGAACCGGGCGAGACCTTTTTTACCTGGACTCGCGACGAATCCAGCTCCAGTCCAGCCAATTCGCCAGTCGACATCTGTTCTTCATAGACGGGACTACCGTTGGGGAACCGCAGTGCCGTCCAATGGGGTTCGCAGGCATTGCCGTAGCAACATCCGTTCATCAAACAGCCCAGTCGGCCCAGGCACAAACCGATAAACAAGCACGGTGCGATCACATCGGCCAATCGCAAAAACGATAGTTTATGAATCCAAACATAGGCGACCGTCGCCAAAAAACCCCCGATGAATGATCCGTAGACCACCAACCCGCCTTGGGTGAAGTTCAGCATGTTGCGGATCGTCGAACTCAGCTCGCCGGTGAAAAAGACATCGTGATACTCGATTATGTAAAACAGTCGAGCGCCGGCGATGCCGCCAATCAGTAACCAGGGCGCGATCCCATAAACTACGTCGGCGGGAACCCCATATCCTGGTGCGCGAAGTAGCGCCAGCCAAACGGACGCAACCACACCCAACAGCAACATCACGCCATAGCCGCGTACAGCCAAACCAACGGGCTTGTCGGTGATCGAGCGCAATTCAACATTCGGAATTACCAAGACTACCACTGCGGCGGCGATTGCCCAAATCAGTCCATTTGATTTCCAAAAACTCGACAACGATTGACCACGCTGCGACAGGACAAGCGAAATTATTACGGCGGCCAAGGCCATCAAACCCAAAACCCAGCCGAACCCAAAGACTGGCAGCCCGCCGAATTCGTGGGGAAAGAGTATCAGCGTCCTGCGCATCGGCGACTCGTTAATTTCGGGGTAAAAAGTCGCAGGGCGAATGCCGTTTCGGCCTGCGAAGACGTTTTACTTTACCAAAACAGCGGTGCCCCTGACGAGGCTGGAAAACTGCACCCCGTCGCGGGCTCAAATTCACTTCATGACCAGCAGCCAATGCGATTCCAAATCGCTAAACTGGTTTTTCGCCAGCGCGCCGGAGGGATCGTGCGATTTTTCGACCATGAAGTTGGGGAGAATTTGAAATGAGTGATGCGACTGTTCGTGGCGTTGTCCACGTGATTGAAGAAACCAAGACCTACGGGCAAAAAGGCTTCCGCAAGCGGCTGGTTGTGCTTGAGCAAGAGAAGGGCAGCTTTACGAATTATGTGCCGGTCGAATTCACGCGAGATTCCTGTGATTCGGTCGACCAACTGCAGATTGGCGACGAAATCGAAGTCAATTACTACCTCGCCGGACGTAAATGGCAGCGCGACGAGCAGAGCGAAGTGAAGTATTTTCTCAACGCCGAAGCAACCGGTTTCAAGTTAGTCAGCGGCGGCGAAGCCGGTGCGGTCCGCACGGTTCGTAGCGCCAATGACGCTTTCAGCGAAGCGGTTGATGAAGAAGAACCACCCTTTTAGTTCGCTCCAGGTTGGGCGACGAGCAGGGAAAGGCTCAAGTCCCCTGGGCCCAGGTACGATAATATCGCTACGACTGGCAAGGTAAGACGAATCGCTAACGGTTACCATCGATTGACCGGGCGGTCTTTTTTCCTTACGCTTCACATGGTACGTGATCGTTAATTCTTAACCGAGTTAATGATTCGTAAGCGGGCGACGTGGCCAAGTGGCTAAGGCGATGGATTGCAAATCCATTATTCGTCGGTTCAAATCCGACCGTCGCCTCTTTTCATTTCTGGGGTAATTTTCTCGCTGAAACGGGATTTGGACCCGCGCCAACTTAGTGTGCGGCGATGATTAAATTGATTGTTTCCGCTTCCGTTTCTTTGGTTGCGGAACCTTGGTTGCCGGCTCAAAATTCGCTTTCGCATCCAACCCATCGTCCGGTTTACCCGAAAGTCGGTACGGATCGTCCAGGCGTCAAATGTCACCAAGTGGAACCGCCTCCATTTCGGCAAGCTTGTCGATAACCGGCGTTTGCATTGAAACTTGCGAATTGTAGAAACTGAAATCCAGCGGAGATTGGTCATCAACGACGATGAACAGAATGTTAGGTTTTGACGGGTACGCTGAGAGCGTGGCCGCCAGCGGAATCAACAGCCATGTCGAGATGAGTGCAAAGATCGGTTTTCATCGTTTCTCAAGAGTGGTTTGCGGGGAGAGGTTATGAAATGAAATCAGACCCCGTTTCGAACAGAGCCTAGCGAGCGTTACCTCCGCAGTGGATTGGCAATGGTTTCGCGATTGACATCAAGGATTTGAAAGTGGCGCGTCTACGTCCTGACACCTGCCGGCGTAGCAGGCGATCACAATGTTCCCATTGGGCAGAAGCTGGGCCCCGCAAGGGTCTGCTTCGGTGATCACAAACGTACCATCGCTGGTCGGTTGAGCACTGTTGACCTCGGACTGCGTTCCTTTCCAAATCAACGTTTCATTACCGTCCGGTGTGATCTCGACAACCGCTCCACCGGCGTATCGCTTTCCTTATTTGGTTGGCAGAGCCCGCTAAGCCGATCTGTGTTCCAAAATATCTCCGGGCTGGCATTCGAGTGCTTTGCAAATCGCGTCGAGAGTCGACAGCCGAATCGCCTTTGCCTTGCCGTTTTTCAAGACGGAAATGTTGGCCATGGTGATACCAACTTTGTCGGCAAGCTCGGTGACGCTCATCTTCCGCTTCGCCAACATGACGTCGATGTTAATAATAATTGCCATGATCGTTTGGTTGGTTACACCGTTAAGTCGTTCTCAGATTTTAGATCCACAGCATTCTGCAAAATCCGTTCAAACATCGCTGCCGCAGTGGCAACGACGATCGAAGGGAAGACGATGAGAATGCCCAGTAAAATCGGGGCTCCAGGATTGTCATTGTCTCCTTCATTCATCAACAAGATGAAGAGTTCCTCGACCACGACAAAACCAATGATTGCCAGCGCGCAGTATTTTATGGTCCGCAAGGATTTCACGACTTCCGGTGAGAAGACTTCATTTCGTCCGACATATCTCAACACCTTGATTGCCTGACAGAGCGCAATGAAGAACGGAATGGAGCCCGTATACACAAGATCCAGAAAAGGATCTCGGAAGTAGATTTCAAAGAGTGTGGCGTGCTCATTTCTGCCCTCGATGTGAGGTTCCCAAAGTAAGAAAGCAAGTGCGCCAAGGCCAATGAGCACAATTAGAATTTCAAGAAACAGAGTTGAGCTTCTTTTCATGGTTGCCCGCTTTTTGAGAAGTTCTAGCATCTGCCAGCGATGACCTTCGTCCATGAGAACGACACGTTTAGCCCACCGGCTGGTGGAAAGGTTGCCAGGGATTACTTGATGATTTTCACACAGGACTTATCGTTCTTCAATATGTATATATCGTTATTCTTGACGATGGCCACTTGAAATTCGGTCTGCATGAAGCCATGCCAACTCAGATTTGCATGGACCGATTGAAAGTTGGCTGACTTTCATACCTCCTGGATCAGTTTTCAGGGAGCATTCCATTCTGCGCTGCATTCAGCTTGAACGCTTCGGCGTTCAGATATCAATTGCCCGCAAACTTGTCCCAGTCGCCAGTCTGGCAACGTCTTTCATCTATTTCGTTCCCGGCGGCTGCCAGTCTACTGGCGAACGTCTTAGGCGATTGCCGATACCGTCGATTGAGGCGATTTTGCAATCATTCCACCGCCGGGTGCCGGTAACGAACGGATCTCATGGCCAACGTCGCTCTGACCAAAGACGCGAAAGATGGCGGACGTGCCGACGCGGTTGCAATACGAGACTTGCACCGCGACTCGTTGGCGCTGTTGCTTGTCGCCGTTTCGTTAATGCTGCTGATCTCGGTGCTGACCCGCGACCCTGCCGATCCGGTTACCGAGCCGGTGTGGCCGGTTCGCGCACTCTATTCGCCCGACACAACCCATTTCCCCCAGAACGAAACGATCACCAACGCTTGTGGTTATTGGGGTGCGCTCGTTTCAGGCATGTTGATTGATGCAATCGGGATCTCCGTTGCGTTCGTAATTGCGGCCGGCGGCGGCGTGGCGACGGCGCTGTTGACCCGCGGCGGTCTCAACGCACCGGTGCTGCGGTCGCTCGGCGGCACGCTTGTCGTGATGGCAATTTCAACCTGCGCGGCATTGTCGTCTTGGTCGCTTGATGGATACCCGGCCGTGGGCGCTGGAGGTTATCTCGGCGCGATGACTTCGAGCTGGTTGGAATTTCACTTTGCCCGTCCCGGTGCTTGGATTTTGTCGCTAACCGCGCTGGCAATCTCGTTGTTGATGGTGACCGATTACGCATTGTGGTACGCCGGCTGGGTCGTGTTCCGCAACGGCGCGATGGCATCGCGCAAAGGTCTAGCCAACGCAGCCAACGCGGTGCCGGGCTCATCGCGAAAACGCCGCATTTCAACTGACCTCGAGTCTCCGATTCCGGTTGCGGGGTTATCGATTCCGGTTGCGGGGTTATCAGCGCCCGGCCATGTCGCCGTTGCCCCGCCGATGTCCGCTGAACCACATCCGCCATTGCCCTTAACCGCCGAACCTCGGATCAAGCTGCGCGGACGCAACCAACCAGCGGCAGGCGACGACGCGACCGAGAAAGTTACGGCCATCGTGACCGATGATAAACGAGCGCAGCCGAGCGACGGCGCGAGCACTGCGTCGGGACTGGGCAAGTTGACCAGCGGCGTCGCTGCGGCACTTGGTTTGGGCAAGAAGTCTGCGGCGGATGTAACGCACGAAGCGGCTGGCGATGCGGAAGTCGATGAAGTATCGGTGCAGGAGGTAGCACCGATCGTTCGCGAACTCGAGGTCGAGGGCGAAGACCTGGCCTTGCGCGGCGACGAGGCCCACGAGCCACCGGCAATCAAGATTAAAATTCCTAAGAAACGTCAGGAACTACAAGCGGAGATCGCTGCCGCCGCCGAAGAATTCCCCGAAGATCTGGACGGTTATCGATTGCCAAGTCTGGAATTGCTCGACGAATCCGAAGACTTCAGCTACGAAGATCGCGAGGTCGAAGTCAACCAGAAGGCTGAACAATTGATCAACGCCTTCAAGAGTTTCGGTATCAACATCGATGTGACCGATGCCGACACGGGTCCAGTCATTACGCTGTATGAGATCACGCTTGAACCAGGACTGCGATTGAGCAAGGTATCCGCGTTGGCAGACGACTTGGCAATTGCGCTGCGGGTACCCAGCGTGCGAATCGTCGCACCGATTCCTGGCAAGAATACCGTTGGCATCGAAATTCCCAACGAGACGCGGCAGGTCGTTCGGCTTCGCGACGTGATGGAGGATTCGGCCAACACGACGGGCAAGATGAACATTCCAGTGTTCTTGGGCCAGGACGTTTCCGGCAATCCGTTGACCGTGGACTTGGCCAAGATGCCGCACCTGTTGATCGCCGGTCGAACGGGAACGGGTAAAAGCGTTTGCTTGAACGCAATCATCACGTCGGTCTTGATGATGTGCCGACCCGATGAAGTGCGGATGCTGATGATCGACCCCAAGATGGTCGAATTGTCGGGCTACGGTCGCTTGCCACACCTGATGCACCCGGTTGTCACGGACATGAAAAAGGCCGAAGCGATCTTGGCCTGGGCAGTGGAAAAAATGGAAGAAAGGTATGCATTGTTGGCACGTGTCGGCGTTCGCCATATCAACAGCTACAACGATTTGGGACGCGAGGAACTGTACCGCCGTTTGGAAGTCGACGAGAGCGATGGTGCCGCCGGTGTTCCCGAGAAATTGCCGTTCATTGTCATCATTGCCGACGAAATGGCTGACTTGATGATGACCGCTGGCAAGGAAGTCGAAACGCACATCATTCGATTGGCCCAAAAGAGCCGCGCGGTGGGAATTCACTTGATTCTGGCGACGCAAAAGCCAACCGTTGATGTCATCACCGGACTGATCAAGAGCAACTTGCCGGCGCGATTGAGCTTCCAGGTTGCCAGTAAGACGGACAGCCGCGTCGTATTGGATGAAAATGGGGCTGACAAGTTGCTGGGCAACGGCGACATGCTGTTTCTGTGGCCGGGAACGAGCGTCATCATGCGTGGGCAAGGCACGTACTTGTCTGATGCCGAAATCGATCGCGTCGTGGCGCACTGCAGCACCGGCGAGCAAAACTTCGTTGGCGAATTGATGAACCTCAAGGTTGACGAGGCCGATGGCGAGGCCACGCCGATCGTCGCCGGTGGACTTAAGAAACGCGACGAGCTTTACGAAAGTGCGATCGAAGTCGTGGTTCGCGAAGGTCGCGGCAGCGTCTCGTTGTTGCAACGCTGTTTAGGAATTGGCTACGGCCGCGCCGCACGCTTGATCGACTACATGGCCGAAGACGGTTTGGTCGGCGAATACAACGGCAGCCAGGCGCGCGAGGTCACCATCACGATGGCCGATTGGGAGCGGATGCAGGGCATTGAAAGTGCCTCCGCTGAAGAGGCGATGGCCGAAGATGATTGAGTTTGATTAAAAAAACTCAATAACGAAA
>JBGSVE010000094.1:0-12437 GCA_041753075.1 Pirellulaceae bacterium | reverse complement strand
AACGGTTGTCCCCAACGGTTTGGGAACGCCCAACCGGTTGGGGACAACCGTTCTCCAATTTTCTAATTCGCACCACGACGATCGGGGCGGTAACCGGTCGTCTTGCGATCTCGCCGCTGCTTCTTCTTCGCTGTCTGCGGCTCGCCGCTCTGGGACGCCGCGTCAGCCGCCTGTCCCGGAATCGTATGCACATAATCCCCGCGAAAACGATTGCCCGCGTCCTCGCGACGCTTGGCGACAGCTTCACGCGGTGGCCGCGATGGGATCAATGATTCACAACCATCACCGATCAAATCCATTCGACCCGCCTGGCGCAATGCCTCACGCACCTCGAAATAATTCTCCGGCTTGAAGAACTGCATCAGCGCCCGCTGCATCTTGCGTTCCTTCATCGCCTTGGCAATATGAACCGGTTTTTTGGTGAACGGGTCCATCCCCGTGTAATACATCGTCGTCGCCACATCCAACGGTGCGGGGATAAAATCTTGCACCGCATCGGGCTTGTAACCGTTGCGTTTCAAGAACAACGCCAGCTCGATCATCGCGTTGATGTCGCTGCCCGGATGCGAGGCGATGAAGTACGGCACAATGAATTGTTTCTTGCCAACCCGCTTCGACTCCTTGTTGAACACTTCGGTAAAATGCTCGAAATCGTCGTTCTTGGGTTTGCGCATATTGTTCAACACGCCCGCGTCAACATGCTCCGGTGCAACCTTTAGTTTGCCACCGACGTGATGCGCCGTCAACTCTTTCAAATACTCCGGCGACGTCCGCGCCAAATCCATTCGGATACCGCTGGCGACGAGCACTTTCTTGACGCCGGGAACCGCGCGGGCTTCGCGCATCAATTCAATCACCGGCTTATGATCGACGCCAAGCAGTTTGCAAATCTTCGGATGAACGCATGATTGGCGACGACAAACCGCCTCGACCTCGGGCTGGGTACATCGCATTTGATACATGTTCGCCGTCGGGCCACCAATATCGCTGACCACACCCTTGAATTCGTTATCCTCGGTCATCTTGGTGATCTCGCCCAGCACCGATTCTTTGCTGCGCGATTGGATGATCCGTCCCTGGTGCGCCGTGATCGAACAAAACGTACAACCACCAAAGCAACCGCGCATGATCGTGACCGAGTTCTTAATCATCTCGTATGCCG
The DNA here is from genome assembly GCA_041753075.1 of Pirellulaceae bacterium. GTDB lineage: Bacteria > Planctomycetota > Planctomycetia > Pirellulales > Pirellulaceae > UBA6163. Next base: position 11,275 of record JBGSVE010000094.1, on the reverse strand, counting down.
GGATGGGCTCTTGGTAACTCGGGTGCGGACGACGCGTGTACGGCAATCCATAAATCTGGTCCATCGCCGCTTCGCCGATCGGCATCTGCGGCACGTTACACACGATCGTCTGCGTTCCGTGACGCTGGACCAACCGCCGCGCATTGTGCGGATTGGTTTCGTTGTGAATGATCCGTGTGGCTTCGGCGAACGCGTATTTGTCGGCGACGACTTCCTCAAAACTTGGCAACGTTAATGCATCATCCGGAATCGCTTCCGACGCACCGAGCGCGAAGGCCGCGCCACGCATGTCGCGCAAGTCTTTGACCGTCTCGCCCGCTTCCAGTCGCCGCGCAATTTCAACGATCGCGTTCTCGCCCATTCCGAAACCGACCAAGTCCGCCTTGCTGTCCAACAGAATCGAACGCTTGACCTTGTCGCTCCAATAATCGTAGTGGGCCAACCGCCGCAGCGATGCTTCGACGCCACCGGCAATTACCGGCGCGCCCTTGTACGCTTGGCGAGCCCGTTGGCAATAAGCCAGCGTCGCGCGATCGGGCCGCAAACCAATCCGTCCTCCCGGAGAATACGCGTCGTCGTTGCGCACCTTCTTGTTAGCCGTGTAATGATTGATCATCGAATCCATGTTGCCGGCGCTGATCGCAAAAAATAGTCGCGGCTTGCCAAACTGTTTCCACGGTTCGCACGTTTGCCAATCCGGTTGGCTGACGATGCCGACGCGGTATCCGGCGGCTTCGAGCACGCGGCCCAGAATCGCCATCGCGAAACTGGGGTGATCGATGTACGCGTCGCCGGTGATGAACACGATGTCCAACTCGTCCCAGCCGCGCTCGCGTGCCTCGTCCATCGTCATCGGCAAGGGCAACGCCGCGACCGGTCCAGTCGGCGTGCGTCCACCGGCGGTTAACGTGGACAAATAGTCACGCGACATGCCCGGAGCCAAACGCTCGGCGGCGGCGAGGTCCGAGTTGGATAATACGGGAAGTTGCATAAGTCAGTCGTCGCCCAAAGCAATCGCGAAAAGCTGATTGTAGGGTGGGGATGGCCTCGCGATAGACAATTGTAGAACAATTGTCCCAATTGTTCAGGCACCGCAGTCAGCTAAGTTTCCCAAAGACTGGGGACAGTTGTGCTACCAAACCACCCCTTTCGTCTCATTTTGACATTTTCACCGTCATCGAAATGATCGCGTTGGAGGTGCCTTTAGCGCATCGCTTGGACCAATTTCCGATTTTAACGGATGAAAACGTAAGAAAAACGGCTCTAAGGCGTCGAACCTACCACAAAATGCCTCTTATGGGAAAAATTGACATTACCATGGTCTAGCAAATGCGGTTATTACATCATCGAGAAGGTTGGTCTGCCGAGGTGGCAGCGACAGATTCGAAAACAGCGGGAGTGTTCTGTGGACAGACGATCTTTCATTCGAGCCGGACTGACATTTCCATTGGTGGCTGGGGCAATTGCCAAAGCTTCGCCAGCGGTTTCGTTGCCCATGCCGCCGAGCGTCGCGCTGGACCCCGCGGACAACCAGTTCCTGGACGACATGAAACGTCGTTGTTACCGCTTCTTCGTTGAAGCGGCTCACCCCACGACGGGATTGGTTGCTGATCGCGGTGCGACCGACGGTTCGTCGTTCAGCCCCTACGCCGGATCGGCCGGGTGTGGGTTTGCCTTGACGGCCCACATGATCGCGGCCCGATCGGGTTGGGTGTCGCGCGACGAAGCGGCGGCGCGAACGGAGCGATTGTTGCGGTCGCTGGTTGAATTGGCCGCGCACAAGAACGGCTTTTTGTATCACTTTTTCTCGACCGAAGACGGCTCGCGGCGTTTGCAGAGCGAAGTTTCGTCGATCGATACGGCACTGTTAATTGCCGGAGCGATGACCAGCGCGATGGCATTCAACGATCATCCCGAGGTGGTGCAGTTGGCCGACGAGTTATACGGTCGCGTTGATTGGCAATGGATGTTGGGCAAGAACGACTTGATGCACATGGGTTGGACGCCCGAAAACGGCATTTTGCCCTATCAATGGGAATCGTACAGCGAGCTGATTGTGCTCGTCCTGTTGGCGATCGGTGCACCTTCATCGCCAATTCCGCCGCGCTGCTGGAAGGCGTGGCGTCGCGGGCCGGTGTTGCAACTTGATGGCGAAGACTTCCTCAGCTATCCGCCGCTGTTCGTGCAACAGTACCCGTTGGCGTTCTTTGATTTTCGCAGCTATCGCCCCGAGAGCGAACGCAGCTTCTGGGACAACGCCGTTCGCGCGCACCAAGCCCAGATTCGCTTTATGACCGAGCTTGGCCAAGCGTATCCCAAGTCACTTGGCCACTACGGTGCGGACCTGTGGGGTTTGACCAGCAGCGACAGCAGCGACGGCTATCGTGATTGGGGCGGGCCTTACGAAAACGGTCGCATCGAACCGGATCGCGGCATCGACGGCACGGTCGTTCCCAGTGCCGCCGCCGGTGGTTTGGCAATTGTACCGGCGCAGGCGCTGCGCACGCTGCGTTTCCAACGGGATAACTTCGGCGAGCAAGTTTACGGTCGCTATGGATTCGTCAACGCGTTTAATCCCGCGACCGAATGGGTCAATCGCGATGTCATCGGCATCGATACAGGAATTTCGATGGTGATGGCCGAGAACTTGCAAACCGGCAGTGTGTGGAGCAATTTCATGACGCACCCATCGGCCCAACGCGCGTTACAATTGACCGGTTTCGTCGCCAGGTAATTCTGCCCCGATCGCATTGTCCCCAACCGTTTGCACATCCCCAAACGGTTGGGGACAATCGTTCTACAATTTTTTGCGAATAGGGCTGGCAGGACTCGAACCCGCGACCAAGGCATTATGAGTGCCCTGCTCTAACCAACTGAGCTACAGCCCCGATTTGGTTCGCTAGTTTAGCAAGGAATCGAAGGCTTACGCAGTGGCCCAACTTACGCAGTGGCCCAAGATGGGTCGGGCGCGGTGACAACGATCCGCTGGCCCGTGGCCGGATGATGAAACTCGATTCCCGACGCTTGTAACGCAATGCCTGCGATCTCCAATCGCGTCTGGCTTCCGTACAACGTGTCACCAACCATTGGCAAGCCTCGGCTCGCCGCTTGGATTCGCAATTGGTGCATGCGTCCGGTCGATGGCCGCAGTTCTAACAACGACCGATCGTTGCGACTCCAGCGAACCGTCATCCGTGTCGTCGCGATTTTGGCACCGTGCGAGTCTTCATCGACGATTATAGCACGCGGTTCGTTTTCAACTTTTGCGAGCCAGTCGCTCCAGGTTTGAAATGGCTCGGCGGTGGTTCCATCGACAAGCGCCAGGTACGACTTGGCGATCCGCTGGGCTGCGAATTGTTCGCCGAGCAAACGCGCGGCCTTCTTGGTAAACGCAACCAAAATCAAACCGCTGACGTCACGGTCCAATCGATGCGGCAGTGCAAGGTAGCGTGACTGCGCCGCGAACTGCTCGCGCAACTGCGTTTCCAAGCTCTCATGCGGCGGTGGGCTTTGCGTCGCCAACCCGGCCGGCTTCATCACCACTGCGGCAACGTCCGATTGCCAAATCACGGGGATCACTCGAGTTACTTCCTGCCGATTCGATAGAGCGCCGATTTGGTACGGACGAGCAATCCATCGCCCAGCGGTACCGGTGAAGCCATGCAGCCATCTTCGAGCTGGTTCTTGGCCAGCAGATTGAACTCGCGACCCGGCTTTAAAACATAGCTCGCGCCGTCGTGGTCGAACAAATACAAATTGCCACCGGCTAACAACAGCGAGGCGCTAAATTTGCCACCCAATCGCTCGGTCCAAATCTCGTCGCCGCTGTCCGCATCAAGGCACGACGCGACACCAGCATCATGAACGTTGTAAATCAAACCATCACTTAACAATTGCGATGGAACGCTGCCGATCCCTTTGGGCACAACCCATTTCACGTTCGTATCCGTGATATCCCCATGGCCACGCGGATCGATCGCGAACAAGTGCGCCTTGCCAAAACCGGAATTGACGAACAACGTCGTACCGTCATAAAGCGGCTGGGCCGTGGCGGTGTGTTCGCTGTAGGCGACGCGCCAAATTTCGTCGCCGCTGGCCGGTTCGTAGGCGATCACCGTGCGGCTCGCGGGGCTAATCAATTGCCTCTTGCCATCAACGTCGATCAACTTCGGCGTGGAGAACGCTTTCATCTGGTCGCCGTTAGTCGTTCCATAATCGATATCGCGATCATGTTTCCAAATCGTGCTGCCGTCTTTGGCATTAAGCGCAACGACGTACTGCAAGTCGAAGCCGTCAAAGTTGATAAACATTCGCCCAGCCGAATCGATCACCGGCGAGCTACCCGGGCCGCGCCAATGCAAACAGGGAAAATCACGCCGCTCCCAAACCATGCCGCCATCGCTAAGCTGCAAACACGCGGTGCCGTAGCTGCCGAAGCTGACCCACACCGATTGGCCATCGGTCACCGGGCTGGGCGACGCGTAGCTGTTGGTCAAATGGATTTCCTCGACCGATTCGTTGGTAAACAATTTCTTTCGCCACAACATTTTGCCGTCATCGATTGATACGGCAAAGACAAACATTTCGCTGCCATCTTCGGTTGCCTCGGTCATCACCGCGACGTTGTCCCAAACCGCCGGCGTCGACCAACCGCGAAGTTCTGTTGGCAACTTCCAAACCACGTTTTCGGTTTCACTCCAGGTGGTCGGTATTTGCAAATCCGCAGCGGCGATGTTGTCGCTTTGCGGCCCACGGAATTGCGGCCACCGATTGCCCGCGCACAAATGGCTCGCGGAGGCAGAGACGATAATGGCAAGTGAAAGCAATACGCGAAGGATAGACATGAGGTGAAGCTTGGACATACGTGCTCCATGACGCTCCGCCGTCGTGCCACCCGAATACAAATCGCACGACGGCGGAGCGTCGTGGAACACATACAATAACCGAAAACAGGCGGCTCGTCGTGATGATGATTTCGCTATAATCTTATTATATGAACGCCACAGCACTTGATTTTTTCCGCGCCGCGATCGAAACACCGAGCCCCTCGGGATACGAACAACCGGTGCAACGATTGGTTCGCGGGTACATCGCTCCGTATGCCGACAATGTTCGCAGCGATGTTCACGGCAATGTGATTGCCTCGGTGGGTGATGCCAGCGGGCCGCGATTGATGTTGGCAGGCCATTGCGACCAAATCGGGATGCTCGTGACCAACATCGACGAAGAAGGATACGTCTACGCCCAAACAATCGGCGGCTGGGATCCGCAACAATTGATTGGCCAAGCGATGACGGTCTGGACTGAAGGTGGGCCGGTCGCGGCGGTCATCAGCCGCAAACCGATCCACTTGCTTAACGAGAGCGAACGCAAGCAAGTCGTCCTGCTCGAGCAGTTGTGGCTCGACGTCGGTGCCAAGAACAAAGCCGGTGCCGAAGCGATAATCCGCATCGGTGATTGCGTCACGCTTGACTTGCGATACCGTCCCCTGTTGAACGATATCGTCAGCGGTCCGGGGATGGATAATAAGACTGGTATGTGGACAGTGATTGACGCGCTGCGCCGCACGGTTGAACTTGCAACTGCCGCAGCGACGCCGATCCCATGCCATTTGCACAGTGTCAGTACGGTGCAGGAAGAGATTGGCCTGCGCGGTGCTAAAACGGCTGCGGGCAGCATCGACCCAGCGGTTGCGATTGCCGTTGACGTGACCCACGCCTCGGATTGTCCGACGATCGACAAGCATCAGCAGGGCGATATCAAGCTCGGTGCGGGACCGGTTATCTTTCGCGGACCGAATATGAATCCAGCGGTGGTGGCGAGATTGATCGCGCTGGCGACCGAGCATTCAATTCCCTTTCAATTGGCCGCGACCGGACGGGCCACGCCAAATGATGCAAACGTGTTGCAGGTTCATGGTGGTGGCGTGGCAACGGGATTGGTGGCGATTCCCAATCGATACATGCACTCGGCGGTCGAAGCGATCTCGCTGGGCGACATTGATCACGTTGCCCAGTTGCTAGCCTTGTTCGCAATGTCACTGACAAAAGACTGTGATTTTGTGCCGCAGTAAGTCCAACACTTGACCGTTTTATTGGACACGCATAAATTTCCATCGACGCCCAACAGGAGTCTGTGGATCAAGGAAGTTTTTTGTGGAACGATTGCTTTTGTAGAACGATTGCCTCAATCGTTTGGGACTCTGACGCTAACGCAGCCCAAACGATTGGGACAATCGTTCTACAATGTTTCACGTTCCCTGACCGCAAAGTCGCCTGTTCGCGCTGGGACGCGCATCACATCGTGCAAAAATCGGGTCAGTAGTTTTGGGGTCGTATTGCCCCTCAACTCACCGTGAATCGTCGCCACCGGAACTTGCCCCCTGCGGTCGATTCGGTCGTAACGAATCGACCACCCTGCCGCTGTGAAACTCTTTTGACCGGGCAACTATCGTGACCTATGTTTAGGCGGCCAAGTTGTGTCAACTTCAACGGGACGAAACCTCGATGCCTCGATCGTTTTGTATTACCGGAGGGATTCTGCTTATCACCGGATGGATTTCGGTAACCAACTTACAACTTGTCGCTGCGGACGCGCCCTTGGTGGCGATCGAGTCGAGCGTCGATGAAGGATTGCAAAGTGTCGTTGATGAAGGCTTGTCGCTTGAAGACGAAAGGCTTTGGGGCGATTGTATCCATCACTACGAAGATGCCGTGCGATTGTTTCCGAACAACGCGACGCTTCGGCAACGATTGATCATTTGTCGTTTGCGCTATGACGTGCAACGACGCTACCAAGATACGAGCTTCCTCGAAAGCGTTCGCTCGTTGCCGACGACACAGGCGCTGGACCTGTACGCCGAAGTCCTGGGAAGTTTGGAAACGCATTTCGTGGACCGCGTTGTTTGGTCCGAAGTCCTGCGGCACGGCATGGCGTCGCTGGAAACCGCGCTCGCCGATCCAACGTTCATCAAGCAATCGCTCAGCGCGGCGAAACCCGACGCGATCGAGCGATTTCGTTTGAATGTTCACTTGCAAGTCGGTGGTCGCAATATGTCGAGCCGATATGATTTGCGTGCAATCGCTTCGTACATCGCCGGCTTGGCCCAGCAGGAAATCGGACTGGCACCGACGGCCACCGTGCTCGAATTTACCTGTGGCGCGTTGATGGGCTTGGATCCGTATTCGCGATTCTTGACCGGCAATCAGCTTGACGAAACGTTCTCGAGCATCGAAGGCAATTTCGTCGGATTGGGTGTCGAGTTGAAAGAAGAGAACGATCGTCTGCTGATTCTTGGCGTGATTCCAGGCGGACCAGCGGCCGAGGCGGGGATCAAGTCCGGTGAATCGATTGTACGGGTTGAGCAGACGAGCACGGTCGACACCGATCCGAACGTGGCCGCCGATTTGTTGCGTGGACCGGAGTCAAGTTTTGTGTCGATTCAAGTTCTCGACGCGCAGGGCCAACCACGTGATCTCAGTGTCCAACGTCGCCGTGTCGAAGTGCCTTGCGTTGACAACATCCACTTGGTTGATGCTCAATCGGGCATTGGCTACTTGCGATTGACGAATTTCCAAAAGACGACTTCGCGTGACATCGAAAAGGCGCTTTGGGACTTGCATCGCCAAGGCATGAAGTCGCTGATTATTGATGTTCGCGGCAATCCAGGCGGGTTGTTGTCCGCAGCGGTCGAGGTCGCTGATCGATTTCTACAGAGCGGTCGTATCGTCACGACGCGAGGTCGCAACACCCGCGAAAACTTCGACTACTCGGCCCATCGATCGAACACTTGGGCGATTCCGATGGCCGTATTGATCGATGGCGATAGTGCTAGTGCCAGTGAAATTTTTGCGGGTGCAATTCATGATCATCGTCGCGGCACTTTGCTCGGTGAAACCAGCTACGGCAAAGGCAGTGTCCAGGGGATCTTTCGCCTTCAAGCCGCGAAATTTGGCTTGTGCTTGACGACCGCGAAATTCTACTCGCCAAGTGGCCAAGTCATCAGCGAACGAGGCGTCACGCCAGACATCACCGTTGCGTCAACCTACATCGCGGCTCGACCCAACTCCGATGGCCAGATCACAAGCGATGGCGACGATTCGGTTCTGCAAAAAGCAATCGAAGTCGTCCGCGGCGACGCCCGGCTGAGTAGTCTGCCACGGTAAGGTTCTACAGCCCGCACAACCGTCACCAACGGCAACCACGAACCGCCAATGATTGGCACTTGACCACGTTTGTCCAATTGGACGTTGACCGTCCAGCGTTTCAAACCTCCACTTCAGCGCCAAATCCAACGCCGATTCTCGCCATAGCGACCAACCGCATGAACCACAAACGATTCGCACTGATCGCCGCAATCCTCTCGACCCAAGTCGCATCGCCCGCCGATGCGGGTTGTCTCGATTGGTTGTTTGGTCGCTCTGCGCCGGCGTATCCTTACGCAGCCGGTTATGCACCGCAAGCAACGGTCACATCGCTTGGTCCGCCGCAACTAGTCGCAACCAGCACCTACACCGGAGCTTATCCCGGCGGGCCGTATGCCGCAGGTTACACTCCAGCGGTCGCCGGTGTATCGCCTTACTCGGCCGACTTCGGCGGCGTACCGCAAGCGTCCGCGGCGCAGATACCTGCGTACGGAGCAGCCGCGTATGGAGCTCCGTTTGCTGGTCAATACTATGGTCCCGTCGACAACGCGTCGGTCTTGACAGGCCGCCCCGTTGTCCCTGCGTCGGGAGCGGTCTACGGTCCCGCTTTGCCGCCCGCCGCAATCGCTCCACCGCCAGCGACCAATACCAGTTTCTTTGGACGCTTGTTTGGCACCAACGATTACCAAACGTCTTACTACGGTGTGCCCACGACATCGTTTCGCCCGGTGACGCAACTTGATCCGAACACGGGCGCGCCGGTGATTGTGCAACAACCTTGCACGTCGCTGACCCAACAAGTGCAACGAACGCCGTACACCAGTTTGCAACCGGCACCCGCGCCGGTCGCTGTGTCGCCTTACTATGGCGAACCGTCTTGTGGCAGCGAACCGCCGCGCTACGCTCCGCCAACCATTTACAATCAACCGACCTACCAACCACAGCCGCAACCTCAGCAATACGCGCCACCACAATCGGCATTTCCACCGGTTAGCGCCTATGGCCAGCCGTCGAGCGTGTCGCAAGCGACGGCGCTGGAGCCGCTGCGTGGTTATCCTGGTGCGTCGCCATCGGATGCGTCGCCGATCTCGCCACCGCAATTGAATTCTTACCGCCCTGAGTTGCCAGCACCGTTTCAATCGGGCAGCCCCGCTTGGCCGCCGCTGCCGTCGTCGCCCGCGCCATCATTGGCACCACCAACGACGACGTTTCCATCGTCGCCCAGTTCGCTGCAAGCACCGCCGCTGCCGCCGACTTCGACATGGCCATCGACAGTTGATGTGCGTGAACCCAGCGGTGGGTCAAACAATCTGACGAGTCGTTACAGCGACGTCGCGCCGATTCCGGCGGTCGACGGCTATCGCGCACCGGCTTGGTCGGATTCGTACAACCGCCCAACGACCCAGCCGGTCGATACAGGCCGTGACCGCAATCGCGAAGCAGTGCCCGCAGCCACGTTGGCCGAGCCGCGAACCGCCAGCGTACCGCGTGAAGCCAACGAACCGGCGCTACGCTACGCATCAACGCCATCGCTGCCATTGCCAACCGAACCGATTCCGCAAGCGCCCAAGCCGCGAGATGATTCGGGTTGGTTTGTGATCGAGCCGAAGTAAGGGCTTGCGCAAGCAATGTTCTGTTGGGGATGAGGGGGCGTGGTGAACAGTGAAGGAAGAAGTTTGAAGAGTGAAAGATCGGATTCTCAAACTTCTAACTTCACACGTTCAACTTCCGACGGCCCCTAACCCCCAGCCCCTCTCCCCGAAGCGAGGCGAGCCGAACCGTTGTTAATAGACCGAATCACTTGTGTGCGAATGGCTACCGCGGTTGATTCATATTCCGCCGAAACGCGTCAAACGCGTCACGATGAATCGCTGGGGCCGGGGCTCGATTGCCGCCATCTTGCAAGCCGCGTAGCGAATCGTCTTGGCCCCGCACATTGCCGACATCGCCGTCAACGGGTTTGCGAATCCCAAGACTGCGAAGCGCTTCTTCAATCTGCTTGGCATCACCGCCGGGTTGCTGCTGGGCTCCGCGAATACGATTCCATCGATCCATGAATGCGCGCAACTCTTCGGGCGTCCAATCAAGCTGTTCGAGCAACTCGGGGTCAGGCACATCGCGCTGGGTTTCCAAATAGTCAAGCACCATTTCGGTCGCTTGGCGGGCGTCGTCCAAGTTCACCGGATCAGGCGGCCGATTCGCGTCCGCCGCAGGTGCGCCGGAGCCGTTGTCGGTGTTTTGTTCGCCGCGCCCGGCGGACGAATTGGTCGCTGGCTGGTCACCGGGCGGTTGGTTGTCGCCACTGCGTGCGGATGAAACACCCGCCGATTCACCGGAGGTCGGGTTGCCGCCGTCGGCCGGTTTGTCATTGGGTTTGTCGTTTGGTTTTGCTTGGTCGCGATTGTCCGATTTGCCGTCGCTTTGCTTGCCGGGATCACTGTTTTGCGTCGAATCGGTTGATTCACCTTGTGGATCGCGATCGCTTGCTTCGCCGCCTTCTCCTTTGCCATCTTGCCCTTTGCTGCCGTCGTCACCCTTGCCGTCGTCACCCTTGCCATCGTCACCCTGCTGGCCTTGGCCTGACTTCGCCTTGCCGTCGGCTTGTTTACCATCGCTGGACTGCTTACCATCGTTTGCACCGGAGCCCGAATCGTCGGCGTCATCGGATTGCGGCGCATCATCGGGCGACATTTCGTCCGCAGTCGTGCCTTGGCTTTGCCCCGGCTTCTTGCCTTGGCCTTGACCCTTGGCTTGGTCATCGCCTTTGGCAATCGGCGACGTATCCGCAGTCAGCTCGCCCTCGCTGCCGACCGCACCGCCATCCTTTGATGGTTCACTGCCGCTGGTCGCATTCTTAGGAGGATCACTGGCCAAGGACTTGCTGGCCGGTGGTTTTTCGGTGTTCGATTTAGCGGCGTTGGCATCCGGCTTGGAATCGCCAGACTGCTGGCCGTTTTGGTCCGCAGTCGGGCCGCCGGGCGAATTTTGTTTCTGCGATTGATTTTGCTGTTGTTGTTCACGGTTGACGTAATCACGAATGCGCTCGAATGCGTCGCCGTCGTGTTGCGGTTTGCCCGCGGGTTGCGCGTCAGCCTGGCCTTCGCCCGCTTTACCCTCACCGGCGTCGCCTT
>JBGSVE010000093.1:0-10741 GCA_041753075.1 Pirellulaceae bacterium | reverse complement strand
ATTGCCGCGCCCAGCAGCGGAGCGATCCAAAACAACCACAGTTGCGAAATTGCCCAGCCACCTACGAACAAAGCGGGGCCGGTCGAGCGAGCGGGATTGACCGACAAGTTGGTCACAGGAATGCCTATCAAGTGGATCAACGTTAAACCAAGACCTATTGCAATTGGCGCAAAACCGGCCGGGGCACGTTTGTCCGTGGCACCCAGAATGATCATCAAGAACATGAAGGTCAGCACGATTTCGGCGACCAGTCCCGAGACCAACGAATAACCGTTTGGCGAGTGCTCGCCGTAGCCGTTGGCGGCGAACCCGCCGGCGAGCGAGAAGTCGGCGTTGCTCGACGCAATCACATACAGCACTCCCGCGCCAGCGATCCCACCGAGCACTTGGCTAATCACATAGGGAATGAACTCAGACGACTTGAAGCGTCCGCCCATCCACAATCCAAGTGACACTGCCGGGTTCAAATGGCAACCGGAAATGTGGCCAATTGCATAAGCCATCGTCAGCACGGTCAAACCAAAGGCAAAGGATACGCCGAGATATCCGATTCCTACCTTATCAACTCCCGCCGCCAGCACAGCGCTGCCGCAGCCGCCGAAGACCAACCAAAACGTACCGATAAACTCAGCGATGCACCGCTTTGACAGAGGCATTCTTAACTCGCGCAAATAGATATCGAGGGTGTTAACGAATGAACTCGCTAACTTTGAAGCGGGAGGATACTTCGGTAGGCCAATGCAAAGCAACGCCACTACTAAATTGGACTGGACGAGAAGTCGCTCATTTTGCGAACTAGAGTTTCGTTCAACTTTACCTTTAGGGTTGTGAGCGGGATGGCGCTAGCCGCCGGCCTCGTAAATCACCGGCGCCTAGCGCCTTACCGCTCACCGAGCCGGCCCTAGCAGTCTAGTAGTTTTTCTGTTTGCGAGGAGTTTGCCGTGCGATTTATTCGGACGATCGCGTCAACCGCATTGTTTGTGGCGTTTGCGTTTTCAAATCCCGCGATCGCTGGCCCACCAACGATCGGTAAATCAACCCAGGGCAACGGTTGGTTGTCGGCGATCAATCCCACAAACTGGGAAATGCCGTCGATGCCCTGGTCCAAAGAGCCACCGCGGATTCAGAAAAAAAAGTCGACCAACATCATGTCAGCGATGAATGCGTCGACAAAACGGACGTGGACGAGGACCAAAAACGCGCTGGACCCAAGCCGCATGTTTGAACCGTCTAGCCGCGAGACCAAACCGATTTCAAAGACCAGCGAAAACACCGGTTTCTTTAACGGGCTATTTGGCGGCACAGATGAACCCAGGGATGTGCGTACGGTAAACGATTTTTTGAGTTTGCCACAACCTAAGCAATGAGCGGAACCTGCATTTCACAAATGCGAATCGCGTCGGCGGCTAGGTTTGCGTCCAACGCCGTAGGAATGTGACCGGTTGCGATCGCCGCTGCCGCCGAATCGATCTCCAGCCGGAACACGTCGATCGGATCACCGCCGGCAAGCGTCGGTCGCTCGACCGATAAATCCTGGTGCGCGATTGTTAACGGAATCGTCGCGGCCTCGCCTTCGCTGAATGCCGCCAGCTCAAACTGCATATTGGCCCGCTCGAATTGCACATCGAACCCATGTGTGAAGCCGCGCGACGGCTGGTCAATCACACCGGACGCGGCACTGACCACGATTGCCGGGTCGTCAAAACGAAATAGCGAATCGACGTAGCGGGGAACGCGGACTGGGATGGCGGTAACTGCCGATTGACTTTCATGCCAGCGACAAACCGTGTCAACGGCTTGCGGCATGCCAAACAACATGCGAATCAAATGGGCATCGTGAACGTGTAAATCAATCAACGGCCCGCCGACTCGTTGGGGATCGTAAAAGTCGGGAATCCATGATGGCGGCCCGATGATTCGTTTGAACCGACCACCCAGAAGTTTACCAAACCGGCCGGATGACGCGGCTTCGATCAGACAGCGGTACTCGGGAAAAAACGGCAAAATGTGGGCCACCATCAATCGACCCGGATTGCGCCCGGCTAGCGGAGCGGCTTCGGCTGCGGACAATGCCAGCGGTTTTTCGCACAACACCGCTTTGCCCGCATCGAGTGCTCGCGATACGACGTCGCCATGTAAATAAGGAGGTAAACAGACATCGATCAAATCGACTTCCGGGTTTTGCAGCAAGTCATCGAGCGACTCATACGCGGTCATCTGCGAAATGTCGATTTGCTCGCCCGGAGGTCCAAAATTACCCTGAATACCCCGCCAATCACCAGCTCGTTTGGCCGCATCGCGACTTTGGAACGCCACGAGTTTTGCCGTCTGGCTGCGTTGGTAGGCAAGATAATGAATCCAGCCCATGAAGCCGACACCGACAATTGCAGCGCGCATAATGCGTTTTTCTGAGACGTGATAGTCGTGATAGTGGGGAAGAAAACAAAGACGCCGGTGCGCCAGTTTGCGGTCGTCGGTGCGAGGCAACAAGCGTGGACGCTCCAATTGACACGCAGGAAGGAAAAAAATCACAATGTTTGCCCCTATTAGATTGTGAAATCCCCCCGCCGGGAATACAGTCTTGCTGTAAGCTATAAACGACTAGTTTTTGTTTCTATCCTGAAATTGTCTCGTTCGAGTTCGCAATGGGTCGAGATTCGAGCATTGCTGATGGTTCCCAAGCAACGGCGGCAATCGAAGCCGTTTGTCAGGAGTTTCGTCAAGCCTTGTTGTCCGGCGAAGTGGCCGCCTGTGGGTCCAGCACGTTCGACTTCGAGAGTTGGTTGGCACGAGTCGATCCGCCGCTGCGGCCTCGTTTGGCACACCATTTAACGCATCTTCAGTTCCAGCACCTATCGGCAATCGGTGAAACGTCCGACCTGATGTCGACGAACTTGGATTTTTCGCTTGCCCAGCCGATGATCCATGCCGGACATTCGCATCTGGTCAGTAACCTGAGTGAGCATGATGCGTCCCATCAGGTCGTGTTCAATTGCGCGACGCTGAGCCGGCTGCCGCACGAAGCCAAGGTTGCGCTGGCGTCGCAAATCCAGCGGCGCGAATTTGCTCCCGGCGAGCTATTGATACAACAGGGCCAGCCCGGACCGGGTTTGCATTTGTTGCAATCCGGGCGTGTCGAAGTGATTGATTCGGCGTCGGGGCAATCAACGCGAATTGATTTCGACGGTCCCGGCTCGGTGCTCGGTGAGATGTCGTTGCTCACCGGGCAACTTTGCTCGGCCGATGTAGTGGCTGTGTTGCCGGTCGTGGCGTTGGTGTTGCCGGTGGAAGCGTTTGAGTCGTTGCGATGTGAGTTTCCCGAACTTGAAATCGCGCTGAGCCAATTGGTCAGCGATCGACTTGGCCAACGACCGCACGATGCGCTGTGCGGCAAGACACTCGGCGGCTATCGCTTGGTGCATTGCATCAGCCGCGGCGCGATGGGCGTTGTCTACGAGGCTGTCGATGAGCGTGATGGCCAGCGGCGGGCGTTGAAGATGCTGCGCCATCGTTTCATCTCGAACGAGCGCGCCTTATCTCGATTCGATTTTGAAGTTAATTTGCTCAGTCGTCTCCGCCATGAAAATATCGTTCGCACCCACGGTCACTTTTTGGCCTATCGAACTCGCTTTCTGATTCTCGACTTGTGTGACGGTGCAGACTTAAAGCGAATGCAAATTCGACATCGGAAATTGTGCGAGGCAACGGTGCGTAGTGTGCTGGGCCAAATCGCGGCCGGCCTGAAGTACGCACACCAGCAAGGGGCGCTGCATCTGGATTTAAAGCCGGCCAATATTCTGGTTGATAACCGCGGCAACGTTTCGATCACCGACTTCGGATTGGGACGGTTAATCCGTTCCGATGGCTGCGTCGACTCGATCGCCGGGACGCCATCATACATGTCGCCTGAGCAATTCAAGGGCGTCGATATCGGCCCAGCTTGTGATTGGTATTCGCTGGCCTGCTTGGCCTACGAACTGCTCAGCGGACATTTGCTATTTGCCGAAGAAGACTTGGCAATGATGTTTAATCGAAAACATTATTTGGCTTCGGACATCTGGCCGGCAATGGATATTAGCGACGAACTACGGGGCATTCTGCATGCGGCGCTGGAGCCTATGGTTGAATACCGCCACCTTGACCTCGATTTACTAGCGACTTGGGCACAACCCGCACCTGAATTGGCCGTCGCACCCCCTGAATAATGATTTGGAAATTCACTGAAGCGTGGTATCGTTGACTGCCAATGAAGGTTTCAACGGTATTACATTCTCTTTGCATTTCGTAATTGATAGGGCGCGATGAATTCGGAATCATCCGCAGCGACACGCTCGCTCACGCTTCGTTATGTGTTTGCGTTATTCGCGATTGCCGCCACTTGTTTGGCAACCCAGGTCGTTGTTCAGGTACTACTCGGCCAAATGCAAAACCACGCCCAAGTGGTGAATATCGCGGGCCGCCAGCGAATGCTCAGTCAGCAACTGGCAAAACTTTCGCTCCAGTTCGCCGCAGGGATGGACTCAGCATCGACCTCGATCCTTGCTGCTGAACTGCAAAGATCGCGAGACGAGTTGACTCAAGTCCACAATCGATTGCGATTTGGCGACGCCAAACTTGGCTTGCTCCCGTTGGCTGACGCCGACGTTCAAGATCAATTGCGAGAACTGGATCCGACGGTTAATTCGTTGGCCGAATTATCATCCAAATTGCTCGTGATCGCGCAGTCCGGTGCGACGGACACGGCGGCGACGAGGCCAATTGCCGCGCAGATGACATCTCAATCTTCTGTTTTTTTGTCGAAGATGGACGCCACGGTTCAATCGATATCAGCGCATTCGGCACAGCAAGTGGGTCAATTGATTTGGCTCGAGCGATTGATCGTCTGCGCCACATTGCTGCTGCTGCTGCTGGAAGCCTTGTTCGTGTTCCGTCCTGCGGTCACTCGAGTTGGCCACGCCGTCAGCGGCCTTAGCTCGGCGCTTTCACAGGTCCAATCAGCCACCTCCGACGCCAAGAACGCGATTGCGGAACGAAACTTGGCATTGTCGGCGGCGGCTATCGATTTGAAACGCTTGGCTGCAGAAATCGATTCGGTTTTGTTAAGCCAACTTTCGATCGCGACTCCGAGCGATGGCCAGCGTTGTCGGTTGATGATCGCCCATGTGCAAAACACATTGACCAAGCTGACGAATCTGAACCAGGGCGATGACAGTGTTGAGGATCGATTGCTCGTCTCGCGAATTTCGCCGCGCAGCTTAATTCGAGATACGGTCCAGAGATTTCAGCGCGACAATGCACTCGACGACGACGATGTTGTTATGACCATGGATGAACGATTACCGGCCACGATGCTGGTCGATGAGCAATTGTTCCGCAATGCGATTGGTTATGTATTGCACGCGGTGGCGGATTCAACGGATACGCCGCTGTCCGTTCACATCTACTACGATGATCGTCATTTGCGGTTGCAGATTGAAATTGATGGGTGCCTCGTAGTGGCCGAGCCTTCGCCCGGTCAGAAAAAAAAGGCAATGGAATCGGTCGAGCTAGAATCACTTGATTTGCTACTGGCAAAACGGTTCGTCCAGCGACTGGGCGGTTCGCTTCAGGCAATGGAAACCGGCGAAGGCTATTCGATCGGTTTACCGCTGGACGAAACCAAGCGCATGAATTTGTTCAGCGAAAACGATCGCCTGCAGCGCGTCTAGGAACAAGCGGTTTTTTGTGTGGCTGCACTTGCGATGGAAAGTTGCCAATTCATGAGAATGCAATGAGAACAGCAGTCTTCATCTTGATGGTCTGCGGCGCATTTACGGAACCAAGTTGCGGCGCTGATGTAGAGACGGCGGTCCGTCGTGGGCTCGAACTCGTGCAACGCGCTGCGGTCAATTGGCACTCGAACGACGACTGTTTTTCGTGTCATCACCATACGCTTCCCATGCTGGCTTCTCTCGCAGGTCTGCAGGCCGGTCTGCCGTTGGATTCGGACTGGATGAAGTCGCAGGCGGATACGGCCCATTCCTATTTTGAGCAGCGAATTGACGATATGAATGTCGGTTTGCATGTTCCCGGCGGCGCTGCCACGGTCGGCTATGGACTCTGGGCTCTGAGCCTGGACCAGCGTCCTTCCGACCAAACGACCACCGCGATGGTGAACTATTTGCTACAGATACAGGGCGTCGCGAGGCTACGCGACAACCGGCGCTCGGACCCCACACAACTCAATAGTGGACGCTGGATCGCATCCTGCCGACGTGCGCCCTTGCAGGCCTCCATGGTCGGCGACACGGTCTTATCACTCATCGGGATCGAGCAATACGCTTCGGAGGAACAGCGGCCCCGTGCGGCGATCGCACGTGCCGCCGCCGACAGATGGCTGGCAGGCGTTCCGCTCACCAGTCAGCAAGATCGTCTTTGGCGACTGTGGGGGCTGCAACATCTTGGTGGCGACGACGACATAAAGCGAATCGTTCGAGAGGCGATTCTGGTTGCGCAACGGAACGATGGCGGTTGGGCCGAGGCAGACGATCGACCTAGCGATGCGCTTTCAACGGGACAAACAATTTTCATGTTGTGTAACGCCGGGGTATTGCCGGACGATCCGGCAATCACTCGCGGCTGTGACTTTCTGTTGCGGACGCAATTCGCGGACGGATCATGGAAATTCGAAAGTCACGCTAAACCGGTGCAGCCATTCTTTGACAATGGTGACCCACATGGCAAGGATCAATTCATATCAGTTGCCGCAACCGCATGGGCAACGTCCGCTCTTGTTCAGCTTATTCCGAAGATTGGCTCCATTGATGCACGATCGTCCCGTTGACATCGTGATGTCGGAAGTGAATGTTGCTGTGGCTGGCCTCGCGGGCGATTGATACCGACAAGAATCCGCCTTTGACACGATGGAATTGGTGGTAGTCCAGATTTTCTCCAGGCGTACCGCCGGCATGTTCATCGCTGGCCGCGCCGACACTGAACTCGCGCAGTCCGGTCTGTGGATGGACGCTGTGATATTGCCAGTGGCGATCGCCGCAGATGACGAAGCAATTGTCCGGCACGTTTGCCTTGAGCCAACCGCGCAGCTCATCACCTTCATGGGCAAACCCTGTGTTGGCATGGTTGTCATGTTTGCCGCTGGGTCGATCAGGCCCGACCAGCGGTGTGGGGCTGATGAGCACTTTCCAGGTCGCGTCGCTGGCTTTGACGGTGCGTTTGAACCATGCTTTTTGTTCTGCGCCCCAGATGGTTTTCTCAGGTCCATCGGGCTGGTTGTTCGGGCTGCGGAAGTCGCGTCCGTCGGTGAGCCAAATTTGCAAATCGCGACCCCAGCGAAATGTCCGATAGCTCGGTCCATCAGCCATTGGCGATTGCTGGCGAAAGATACGTTGGCCTTCCGCAAAAGTTAGCGACCCCATTTTAGCGCCAGGCCACGAATCGTTGTTGAGCGTATCATGGTCATCTTTTAACCAATACGTGCCAACCTTTCGATTGAACTCAATGAGTCGCGGAAGGCTGAACATCCGCTCCCAATGGTAACGTGCCAACGGCGGCGAGGTGGCTCGCGGCATATCGTTGTCGTAATAAACGAGATCGCCGGTGAGGCACGCGAAATGTGGATTAAGTGATTGCATCGCAGGATAAATGTCATGGCCATCCGCATGACCTCGATCGGGATAGCCTTGGCAGCTCATCACACAAAACATTACGTCGGTCGAGGCGGTTTTCAGCGGAGCCGTCCGAAACTCGCCGCGTACGACGCCATGGGTTTTGCCGCCGGTGTCCATCGATTGGCCTTCGTAGTGATAAACCGCCGCGGCCTGCAATGATTTAAGCGCGAACTGATAAATAAAGTCATTCTCTGCGCTGACCTCCGCCCAAGGTGTCGTGATCGCATCGCCAAAGTCCGGTTGCGTGCTATATCGCAGCCTGACTTTTCCCGCAGCGCCTGGGCAAGCACCTTCAAGTTGTTCAACAGGTACGTTGGCTTCAGGTAGCTGCTTGGATTTAAAGTCTTTGGCCCGACCGGAAACAACGACACCATCGTTGTTGCGAATGGGTGCTGCGGTAAGCCGCGTCCATACGATAGCGGTACTGTCCGTGGCCTCGCCCGCTCGAGTCCCCATCGCTTGCCCAAGCGTAGAGTTCTCATCCGCCTGAGCACGATCATCCCCAAGCAAAGCCGTGCCAGCCAATACCGCGCCTGACGTTGCAACAAAGGTTCGGCGAGAGAATGATGTATCTGTCATGTGAGTACGCCTCGCGGAGTTTCGGATAAGATTTCGCTGTTGGCCTATTGTAGAACAATTGTCCCAATTGTTTATTTGCCGCCAGTAGTCCGTCCAGATTAAATTTGAGATACCGTGGTCGTTATTGAAATCCCACCGACGCTGCGCGACTACAGTCATCAGCACGGTGAGATTGCGGTCGAGGCCACCACCGTCGCCGAGGCAATCGCAATGTTAAAACGCACCCACCATGAGGTTTACGTTGGCGTGTGTGACGAGACCGGCACGGTGCGTCAACACATTCACTTGTTTGTTGGCACCGATTTCATTTCGCCACGCGACCCCCGAACGCTGGCGACTGAGCTAAAACCAGGGGACGTGTTGACGATTTGGACAGCGGTTTCAGGTGGATGAAATGGTTCAACGTATAGTGCTCGGCGTCGGAACCAAAAAGGGCCTCTTTATCGCCGAGTCGTCGACGCGGCGGGGCAAATTTGAACTGCGAGGCCCCTTCGGGCCCGGTGTCGGAGTCAATGCGATTCTGCTGGATCAGCGAGTTGCGCCGCGCATTTACGCGTCCAGTTGTCATCCGTTTTTTGGGATGAAATTGCTCGTGTCGACCGACTTGGGTCACAAGTTCAAAGCCACCAAGTCCGCACCTGCGTTTCCCGCAGGCGATGGCCGGGCGTTGGCGAACATTTGGAGTTTGGAACCAGGCGAAGGTAAAAAGGATCTGTTGTGCGGTGCCGAACCGGCGGCACTGTTTCGCAGTGGCGACCAGGGTAACTCCTGGGAATTGGTCGGCGGCATTAGCAACCATGCGCACGCCCGCCAATGGCATCCTGGCAATGGCGGCTTGTGCATGCACACAATCATTCGCAATGGAAGCCGCATTCACTTGGGCATCTCCACCGGAGGTCACTATTTGAGCGAAGACAGTGGCTCGACCTTTGCGGCGTCCAACGGTGGTGTCGGGGCGGGGTTTGTTCCCGATCCGTATCCCGAGTTTGGTCAATGCGTTCATAAGATTGCCAGGACCGATGCGATGCCCCGTCGCATGTACATGCAAAACCACGGCGGTTGGGAAGAGAGGCCCGGCATCGGTGTCTTGCGCAGCGATGACGATGGGCACACTTGGACGTCCATCGCGGCGGGATTGCCAAGTGATTTTGGTTTTCCGATCGTCGTGCATCCGCAGCGGCCGGAAACGATCTATGTCGTGCCGCTGGAGCCGATGACGCGAACCTGTCCGGGCGCAAAACCGGCGGTTTGGCGGAGTGAGAATGGTGGTGATTCGTGGTCAAGACTGACCGCCGGTTTCCCAAACAAAGACAGTTACTTCACCGTCTTGCGCGACGCGCTGACGATCGATGCATTAAAATCGCCGGCGCTGTATCTCGGCACCACCACCGGCCAGCTTTGGATCGGTCGCGACGGTGGCGAGCAATGGGAATGCGTGTTCGATTCAATGCCACCGATCCACTGTGTGAAGGTGGCCGTGATCTAAAATCACGTACTGAGTCGGCTAGACATTAAACAAGAAGTGACAAATGTCGCCGTCTTGCATCACGTATGACTTGCCTTCGACACGAAGTTTGCCGGCTTGGCGTATATCTTTCTCGGTCTTGTAAGTTTCCAGGTCAGCCAGATTGTAGATTTCGGCACGAATGAAGCCGCGTTCGAAATCACTGTGAATCACACCGGCGGCTTGCGGTGCGGTGGCTCCGATCGGAACTGGCCAAGCGCGCACTTCTTTTTCGCCGGCGGTGAAATAGCTTTGCAATCCCAACGCGCGGTAGGTCGCGCGGGCAATTTGATTAAGCGCCGGTTCGCTCAGCCCAACGCCTTGGAGCATTTCTTCGCGGTCAGGCGATTCCAATTCGGCGATCTCGGCTTCGAGCTTGGCACAAACGGTCACGACATTGGCTCCCACAGCAGCCGCCTTTTCGCGAACCTTGGCTACGAGAGGTGATTTGCCTTCGAGGTCATTTTCGTCAACGTTCGCAACGAACAGTATTGGCTTGGCCGACATCAACCCATAGCTACTGATTGCCTTGCGTTCGGGTTCGGGCAAGTCGAGCGTTCGCAGCGGAGAATTCTCCGCAAAATGAGCGAGGCATTTTTGAATTGCGGCTACGCGGAGTTTGGCTTCCTTGTCACCGCTTCGCGCGGCGCGTTCGGCTTTGCCCAAGGCACCTTCGAGCGTCTCGATATCGGAGAACATCAATTCGGTTTCGATGGTGTCCATGTCGGAAACGGGATCGACCTTGCCGTCGACGTGAATCACGTCGGGGTCTTCAAAACAGCGAACGACCTGCAGGATCGCGTCAACCTCGCGAATGTGGGTCAGAAATTTGTTGCCCAGTCCCTGCCCTTCGCTCGCTCCTTTCACGATGCCTGCGATGTCGACTAGCTTCAGTGCCGCAGGAACAATCTTTTTGGGAACGATGTATTTGGTGATGCGTTGCAACCGTCCATCGGGCACGCTGACCACGCCTTCGTTCGGCTCAATTGTG
>JBGSVE010000092.1:0-25044 GCA_041753075.1 Pirellulaceae bacterium | reverse complement strand
TCCTGGTTTGATTAAACTTTCATTCCTCCGCACAGGTCATCCCCTCGGTTTTCAACCCAAGTGAGTTCGGTCCTCCACGCAGTTTAACCCGCGCTTCAACCTGCCCATGCGTAGATCACACAGGTTTCGCGTCTGCAGCATGTGACATATTTCGCCCTATTCAGACTCGGTTTCCCTTGGGCTTCGATCCGTAAGATCTTAACCAAGCCGCATACCACAACTCGCCGGATCATTATGCAAAAGGCACGCCGTCACCCGTGATAAATCATAGGGCTCCGACCGCTTGTAAGCACACGGTTTCAGGTTCACATACCTCCCCTAATCGGGGTTCTTCTCACCTTTCGCTCACGCTACTGGTTTACTATCGGTCGTCAAGGAGTATTTAGCCTTGCGGGATGGTCCCCGCGGATTCAGTCCAGGTTTCACGTGACTGGACCTACTCAGGTGCTCCTATGGTGTGTCGTTATTTTCGTGTACGGGACTGTCACCCTCTGTGGTCGCTCTTTCCAAGGCGTTCCACTAACACGACACAATCCAATGTTGGAGTCCTACAACCCCGAGAAGGAAACCTTCTCGGTTTGGGCTCTTCCGATTTCGCTCGCCGCTACTGACGGAATCGATTTTTCTTTCTCTTCCTCTGGTTACTTAGATGTTTCAGTTCACCAGGTTGACTTAAATGAACCTATGAATTCAGTTCATCACATTCAGGAATCCCGGGATCATCGCTTGTTTGTCAGCTTCCCCAGGCTTTTCGCAGACTTCCACGCCCTTCATCGTCTCTTGACGCCAAGACATCCCCCGTGTGCCCTTACGTAGATTGGCCGTCGAAATCTCAAACTCGCGACGACTTACTACCTATCCCGTGAAGGACAACCAGCAAATTGTCAGAGCAGAAACCTCAGTCGGTTCTACTTACTAACGATATCCGTGAATCCGTCTTTTGATTCGCTGGGCCACGCGACCGTGATCCAGTAGACAAAAGCCAATTCACGACACAACAAAGAATCCTAAGCCTGTCTCAAACTTCCTTCCATACTCAGCACTTATCCAGTGACGGACTTGAGCCAAGACTTCAGGAGGCATTGCGCTCCAAAGAACATATTCACCCGATTATTCTTCGCATTCAAACCCATGCAACCGAAGTCACACCGGCTATCCTGCAAAGATCACATTTGGTGATCTTTCTTAAGATGCCATCTACCAAACAACCAAATTGTCAAACATCAATTCTTCGCATATCACCCAATGGATAACTGCAAAGTACGCCGCTCGAAAGCAGCCGACGAATCAGACAATCTGAGCCGTCGGTCGATTTCGTTGGGTCACGAATGTTAACAGAGTTTGCTTTGAGTCGTCAATTGCTCTTCACAATTTTTTACTGACGCAAACTCGATCAACTTCATTCTCGTGGTTGCTGGGCACCGGGGTGTCCGCGTCACGGGATGGGAAATGTATCGTCTGGCGGGCCGTCGTCAACGGCTATCAAGCGTTTTTTTTAAATTGATGTATTTGTGCCGCGATTTGCTGGTCTTTTGGCTTGTTGTTTGTTGGACAGCGGAAACCGAAATGTTCCTGAACGGTTGGGGACGACCGTTCTACAATGTTTGCCTGTGACTCTGGGTTGCGAGCGAGTGGACGAACATATGCTGCCATTCGAGCCACTGCAATTGTTTGCATAATTCGCAATCGGCGGTGCCTGGCGCAGTGACAGCCTTTTCGCAGCGATCGACAAATTGCTCGGCGTCGCCGTAATTCGTGGCCTTGAGCGCTCGCAGCACCGGATGGTCTCCGACTTTGCGGAACCAGTATTTTGCGTTCCAAAAGTCGCCTTCGCGGCGGTGCATGATGCCGTGCCAAAAGCTACCGTCAGGCATGGGAATCGACTGGCTGATCTCATGCGATGCGTCCAAGTCTCCGGCCAATAACCACAGTGCCGAAATCGACAACGGCGGTAGCTTGCTCGCGTTATCGCCATTGCGTTTCAGCCACTGGCCAAGCTCACCGATAACCGGCCCCGGTCCCAAAGATGCCAGCGGTGCAGATTCAATCAATCCGACCAGTACGCTCGGCAACAAATCAACCGGCACCCATTGCAGTTTTGGCATTGTAAAATTCTAACACAAATCGAAGATGGATTGATTCTTCACAGAAGCGTGGATGAAAAGACTACCGAGCGATTTGAACAACCGCTAGAATGCGTGACCCACGGTGGTTCATCGTGGCTGGCTCGATGGGCCATTGACACTTCGTTTCACTCCTTCGCTGCTGCTCTTCGCAATGAATACCGGTCTGCCTGACGATTCGGAATCGATCACCCCTGTTATCGAAAACCCAGCCTCGGAGAACGCGTCTCTGGAGGATCCCACTGTCGAATCGGCGGATCACGCCCAAGCCTCTGCGGCCCACGACGCATCCGCCGAGACGCCGTCACGAAGTCACCTCTTGTCGTCGATTGTTCGCGGCAAAGGACCACTGGCCGCTCGCGGTCTCGGGATTGCTAAGCCAGACTCGCCATCGCCCGCTCCCATGCGAGCCCAGCCCGCAGGCCGTCTCGGTTCACCGCAATCGGCACCTGCTGGCGCAACCGCGACCGCCGCTTCGTCCCCGCGCAACGGAGGCGGCCCGTAGCCTGCGAAACAACCTCCGCGTCCGCGTTTGGCCGGTGAATCAAGCGACGACGCGGCAGCGGCAAAGCCGATTCATGTCGAGCGCCAATCCAAAGTCGCGGTTCCCAATTTGCGGCAAGGGTTGTCCGCCGACTTGATGGCCGAACTCGAAGCGGAATTGGCCGCCACCGACGTCGACGCGTTTTTGTCCGGCAACGCGGGTATGGCCAGCCGTAAGGAAGGGCTCGAAGAGGGCCAACGGGTCCACGGCACGATTCTTAAGATTCACGACGACAGCGTGTTTGTGTCGCTGGGTGGTCCCGACGAAGGCGTCGTGCCGCTGGTCCAATTCACCACCGCCGAACCGGTGGTCGGCGAGCCTGTCGAAGTCATTATTCGTGGCCTGAGTCGCGCCGATGGATTGTATGTATTGACATTGCCGGGCGAAGCGATCGATGTGTCCGATTGGGCCGATATCGAAGACGGAACCGTGGTTGAAGCAACGATCACCGCAGCAAACTCCGGTGGCTTGGAATGCACCGTCGGCGGCATCCGCGGTTTCATTCCGATCAGCCAAATCAGCGAGCATCGCATCGAAGACACGAGCGAATTTGTTGACCAAAAAATGGTTTGCGTGGTTACGGAATCGAACCCGCGACGTGGCAATCTGGTGCTCAGCCGCCGCGCCGTTTTGGAACGCGAACGCAGCGAAAAGAAAAAAGAACAGCTCGAACAAGTCGAAGCCGGTGACCTGCTTGAAGGCACCGTTCGCACGATCAAAGACTTCGGCGCATTCGTTGACCTGGGCGGGCTCGAAGGCTTGATCCATATCAGCAAACTAAGTTGGGAACGGATCAAACATCCGAGCGAAGTGCTCGAAGTCGGCCAGAAGGTTCGCGTCAAGATTGACAAGGTCGACAAGCAAACCGGCAAGATGAGTTTGTCTTATCGCGACACGCTGGAAAATCCTTGGGATGCGTTCGCGAACAGTGTTGCCGCCGGCGTTGTTATGCCCGGCACGATCACTCGTTTGGCGAATTTCGGAGCGTTTGTGCGGCTCGCTCCGGGGATCGAAGGGTTGGTTCACATCAGCGAAGTTGCCAGCCACCGCGTCAGCAATGTGCAATCAATTTTGAACGAAGGCCAGGAGGTCGAGGTCAAGGTATTGTCGGTCGATCGCGATTCGCAAAAAATTGCGTTGTCGATCAAGCAGGCCCTGCACAAGGCGGCTGAATCATTGGCGCAGGAGACGGCCGAGGAAGACATCCCCGTGCGCGAGCCGCTGATCAAGGCCAAGCACACCGGTCCGCTTCGCGGCGGCAACGATCGCATCGGCGGTGGCGAACGATTTGGGCTGCGATGGTAGGTATGTAGAACAATTGTCTCCATTGTTTTTCGCTGGCCTTGCCAGCGTTGGACGCGCTAAAGGATTGGGGACCATCGTTTTACAGTTTTATTGCTGTTGTTGTTGCGATTGCTTGGACACGATGTCTTCGACCCATGACTTGGCTCGCATCATCGCGGGAAAACCCGTCGTGGGTGCTGAAAGGATCGCGATGTGGCGCAGGTCCTCGGCCGTGCAGCCGGCCTCGATCGCTTTGCGACAATGCGAATGCGCCGCGCCTTCGAGCCCCGCACCAATCGAAATCGCTAATTTGACCAACGAAATCTCGCGACTGGATAGCGGTCCGGCTTCACCGGCGGCTTGGCCAAACGCCTCGTAGGCTTTCATCAACGCGGGATGTGTTTCGTGCATTTGCTGGTAACGCGGCGGAATCATCAGGTTGCCTCGGCGGTTTGGATGGCGTGAACAAGCGACTGGATCGTGGCGGTTTTGGCCTCAGCGGCGACGGTGAATCCGGCGTCGGTGAATGTCTGGGAAATCGCGGGAGCGAGCGTGGCGAGTTTGGTGCGATGCAGCGATTGGCCGCACAAACGAATCAGCGCAGTAGCAATTGCGCCGCTGGTCACCGGGACCCAGTGGATCTCGTTTCGCTCGAGTCGCGCAAGTGTCTGCGGATCAACCGTTTCAAGATCGCGATGCGTGTAAGCGATGACTTCGGAGACGTTGCCGCCGAACTCCCGCAAACGCTCGGCCAACAAATCGGGCCCGCGGCTGGCGCGAAGCCAAACAAATCGCTGCCCCGGAGCTTGGTCGCGAAGTTGCTCGGCGAGTGATTCGGCGCTGAAGTCAGCGGGCACCACGTCGGCGCGAAGGTGATACTGGGCTAGGGCATGAGCCGTTTTCGCTCCGACGACGGCTAACTTGGTCGATGCCAGCGAGCGCGCATCTTTACCGCTCGCCATCAGTCGATCGAGAAACGAGCAGACGCCGTTTTGGCTGGTGAAGATCAACGTATCGATGCCCAAAAGATCGGCGATCACGGCATCAATGTCGGACCAGTTTTCCGGTGGGCCGATTTCGATCAGCGGTTGCTCGATCACTTCCGCCCCCAGTTCACGCAGCGGTGTGGCCAATTCACCAGCTTGCTGCTCGCTGCGCGTGACGAGGACGCGCTTGGCGAACAACGGTCGCGTCTCGAACCACGACATCGTTTGGGCCAAACCGGTGACTTCGCCGACGATCACGATTACCGGCGGACGAAGCTTGGTTGCGGGCGTCAAATGCTCCGCGACTTCATCCAAACGGCAATGAATGATTTGTTGGTCGGGCAAGGAACAGCGGCGGAGGATCGCCGCTGGGGTCGCCGGCGACTTGCCGCCTCCAATCAACGCCGCAGTCCAGGCGGCGACAGTCGTAACGCCCATGTAAATCACCAGCGTGCCAGGAAAACGGGCCAGCGCATCCCAGTCGAGAGACGATTGCGACTTGCCCGGTTCTTCGTGGCCAGTGACCAACGCGACCGCCGAGGCGAAGCGGCGATGCGTGATCGGGATTCCGGCGTAGCTTCCAGCGGCCAGCGCGGCGGTGATTCCGGGGACAATCTCAAACTCGATCCCGGCGTCGCGGAGGGCCTCGGCCTCTTCGGCGGTGCGTGCAAAAACCGCCGGATCACCGCCCTTGAGCCGCACGACGCAGGCACCACCGCGAGCGTGGCGGAGCATCTCGTCAATGATCTCGTCCTGCCGCCAAATACGACTTTGGCCGTGTTTTCCGACGCAAATCTGCTCTGCCGTCGGTGCGTGGGCGAGAATTTCGCTGTTGCTCAGCCCGTCGTACAGCACGACGCTGGCCCGCCGCAGCAATTCCGCTCCGCGAAGCGTCAGCAGACCGGGGTCGCCGGGACCGGCACCGATCAAATAAACCTTTCCATTCATAGTTAAACAATATGGGAAGAATCTTTAGCCCTGGACAGTCGCCGACCGGATCGACATAATTCGCGGTTCAAATTTCGAGCTTCGTTACTTCCATTCTCGTTCGCCCCTGCGATTTCGCCTAAGCCATGCCAAATACACCTACCGCCAAAAAACGACTCCGCCAGAACTCGAAGTTACGAATTGCCAATCGTGCATCGCGAACGGCGTTGCGCAACCAGCTCAAGAAGGTTCGCAGCGCGGTGACGGCGGGCGATTTTGATGCGGCAGCGACTGAGTTCCGCGTGGCGACGAAGAAATTGGACAAAGCGGCGGCCAGTAACTTAATCCACCGCAACGCTGCCGCCCGCACCAAGAGCCGCTTGAGTCATTTGATCAAGAAAGCGTCTCAACCAGTGACTGCGTCCTAATAGATTCCCAGCTCGCCGATTCGACGTCCGCCGACACACTGCCGCGTCATGCTACTGAGTTCGTTCTCGGCAATCGTATTTATAGTCAACTCGCTGCGGATGATCTTTCAATCGCAGGGATTGGTTGAGGTGTTTCCTTAGTCAGTTGCACCGGCTGCTCATCCAGTAATCGATGTTTCGATTGGTCAGGCGATTTTTTTCGTGTTTGACGCACGGTTTCATTGCTGACGCTTTCCACCACCTCCAACTCAACGACTTTTCGAGCAAGCAAACGGAGTTTTCATTTGCCGTAGCCTGGCGGAGGTGAACCCAGTCGCATGGCAATCATCCTGGCTTCTCAATTAAACCACTAGCGTCATTCCGCTCACCGATCTTCTCGATGTCCAGCTAGAACCATCGATGCCACCAGGGTACGATATTCTGATCCGGGCCGCCGCCGTTTTGTGAGCAGAGGCAAGCGTTGATGTTTGAAAAACACGAATCGTTACTTGAACGTGTCGAGTTGGTTAGCAAGCGGTTTCGGGCAGTTCGCTTTTGGTGGTGGCTCAGCGGTATTGCGTCCGTGGCAACAATCGGCGGAGTGATGCTGCGGCATTTCGTTCGCAGCGGTGCGATTCCGGCAAACCAAGCGACGATGATTTTGCTTGTATGTTTTGCGGCATTCGCCTTGGCCGCATTGATTGCGGTGCGAATGAGCTACAGCAACTCGCGCGACACCGCGCAGCGGATCGAATCCAAATTTCCCAGTTTACAACAACGGCTGTTGACGGCACTGAGTCAATCATCAACCGCTGGTGAACCGCTCGGCTATTTGCAGAATCGAGTCATCAGTGACGCGTACACGCATTCTGTCAACCATCGCTGGAGCGAAACGGTTCCCAAGGCATCGGCGTGGCTCAGCCGCATCACAGGGCTAACGGCGTTGGCGGCACTCGTGACAATCACGACGTTGCTGGTTCGTTCGCTTCCCGAAGACTTACCGGGCGCGCGGTCGAGTTTGGTTCCGCTGCGCGGCGTCGTCGTTGAACCGGGCAATGCCGAAGTCGAAAAGGGCAGCGGCTTGGTTATCAGCGCTCGCTTCGCAGCGCTGCGTGACTTACCGAGCGAATTACGATTGCAAATCTCTAGCGATGCGTCGACCGCCGACATTTTAACTTCGCCGTCATCGATGACGCAAAGTTTAGACGACCCGATTTACAGTCACTACGTGTCAACGATCAACGAGTCGTTTCACTACGTGCTTGAATCAGCGGATTGGCAAAGCGAGCCGTACTCCATCACCGTGTTCGAGTTTCCGAACATGGTTCGCGCCGACGCCGTGTTGAAGTTTCCCGATTACACGAAATTGGAGCCCAAGCGAGTTGAAGATACGGTTCGCGTCACTGCGGTCCAGGGCACGTCGCTCGAGTGGACCCTGCATTTGAACAAGGCGGTCGAGTCGGCAAACTTGCGCACTGCCGATGGCGCGCTGTGTGATTTGAAACCCGTTTCGGGACAAGTGAATCAACTTCGCTTTGCCACGACGCTGGGCAAGACCGAGAAGTGGACGCTTGAGCTTGTCGATGATCGTGGTCGCAAGAATAAGTATCCGATCACGCTCGACGTCCGCGCGATCCCGAACCAACCGGTTGATTTGAAGATGGTTCGTGGCGGTGATCGTGTCGCCACGCCGCTCGAAGAACTTGGTTTGGCCGCGACCGCCAAAGATGACTTTGGCACCGTTCGCGCTGGCCTAACCTATTCGTTTGCCGATGGTGCCAACGAAGACGTTGTGCTGGCCGAGTCGATCGACCGCAATCTCAAGCATCCGCTGGACTACGTGGTCGAAATGGAACGATTGGGCGTCGAGCCCGACCAGTTGCTGGCGTATCACTTTTGGGCTGAGGATTATTCCGCCGACGGCGACATTCGCCGCACGCAAAGTGATCTCTACTTCATCGAAATCCGACCGTTCGACGAAATCTTCCGCGAAGGCGAAGCACCTCCGGGCGGCGAGTCGCCGCCACAGCAGCAACAACGGTCACAGGAGACCGAAGAGCTGGCTGAGTTGCAAAAACAAATCATTTCCGCGACCTGGAAAGTCTCGCGCGACCCGCGATCGGTTGAGGAAATGCGTTCGTTTGATGATGACGTGACGTTATTGCAAGAATCGCAAAGCGATGCACTGGAAAAAGCCGCCGAGCTAGCTGAAAAAGCGAACGATGATCGCTCCAAAGAGATCGTTGAGGGATTGACGAAATCGATGCAACTGGCGATCGAAAACCTGCGCCAAGCCGGAGCCCAGCGAATGAAGAAACCGCTCGACCCGGCGCTCACGGCCGAGCAATCGGCGTATCAGGCGCTGTTGCGTCTGCGGGCTCATGAGTTCGAAGTCAGCCGTTCGCAACGACAACAGAGTCAATCAAGCGGCAGCGCTTCGCAGCGCCAACGACAACAGCAGCTTGACGCATTGGAGCTCAAGAACGACGAAAATCGATACGAGACCCAGTCCCAAGCATCCGACTCGGAGGCCCAATCCGAAGCGGCGCGCCAAGACCGCCAAATCCTTGATCGGCTGCGTGAATTGGCCCAGCGTCAAGAAGACATCAACAAACAAGTCGCCCAACTGCAATCGGCACTCGAAGCCGCCGTAACGGAAGAAGAGAAAGAAGAAGTCCGGCGACAACTCAAGCGACTGCGCGACCAAGAGCAAGAACTACTGCGTGATTCCGACGAGTTGGCGGATCAAATGCAGCAGTCGCCAAACCGCGATGCAATGTCTGAGCAAGCCGAGCAATTGGAGCAGTCGCGAGAGAACGTTCGCCGTGCCAGCGAGGCACTTCAACAAGACGATGCAGCGGAGGCGCTCGCTGGTGGTACGCGGGCCGAACGTCAGCTTGATGAGTTGAGCGAGGAGTTTCGCAAGCGCGCGGCCGGTGAGTTTGATGAGACGATGCAAAACCTGCGCGCCGAGGCCCGCCAGCTCGAAGAGACTCAGCAACAGATCGGTGAGCAGCTCGAAGAAATGACCAGTGAGCCGGGCGTCGGATTGCGTCAAGGCGGCGATCGCGAGGCGATCACTGAGGCAATGACCAAGCAGCGTGAAACGCTGGAACGGTTGATGGAGCAAATTCAAAGCACCGTCGAACAAGCCGAGCCATCGGAACCTTTGTTGGCCCAGGAGTTGTACGAGACTTTTCGCACGACGCAACAAAGCCAACTTGATCGCAAGCTCAATGATGCCAGTGAACTGCTGCGCCGCGGCTTGGACCCGCAAGCTCAACAATTGCAACAATCCGCCGCGGCTGATACCAAAAATTTGCGTGAGAGTATTGAGAAGGCTGCCGAGTCGGTGTTGGGTAACGAGCAAAGAGCATTGGAGCGGGCGTTAACGCAATTGGAACAGCTTGATCGCTCACTGCAAAATGAATTGCGTGAAGGTCAGAGTCAGCAGCCGGGTCAAAGCCAACCACAACGCGAAGGACAGCAGCCAGGCGAAGGTCAACCACAAGGCGCTAAGCCTCCGAGCTCGCCCGCCGGGCAAGGCCAAGAACTAGGTTCGCACGGCGAAGGAGAACCCGACCAGCCGCTAAGCGACCAGCCCGGCCAAGCGAACCCAACGCCCGGCGGAACGAACCGCGTCGCTGGCGGTGGTGGTCCAGTCTCGCCGATCACCGGTGGTGGGTTTCGCGAGTTTTCCGACGGATTGCGGGATGTTGAGGAAATGGTCGGCGATCCGGCGCTGCGGTCCGAAGCGGCGGCAATTCGTGATCGAGCGCGAGAAATGCGGCAAGAACTTCGTCGCCATTCGGAACAACCCCAGTGGGAATTGGTTGAATCAATGATCGCCAAGCCACTGCGGGAATTGAAAATGAGAGTCAGCGAAGAGCTGATGAAAAAGTCGTCCGAGCGATCTGCGACGGTGCCGATTGATCGCGATCCGGTGCCTGACCAATTCTCCGGTGCAGTGAAGCGCTATTACGAGAGTCTCGGGAGCGGACGTTGATGCTGACCGACTTGGTCTGGGGCGCGCCCAGTTGGGTTTGGCCCGCCGCAGGCATGGTGGCGATCATTGCGGCGACCGTTGTTTGGAATTACGGTTGGCGCGGCATGAAACCTGGCGTCGCCGGTTTGGCGCTGGCACTGAAACTGCTCGCCGTCGGTCTGTTGGCGATCTGTTTGCTCGATCCGTTGCGCAGTGGCACGCGTCCCAAACCGCAGGCGAACCTGTTTTCGATTCTTGTTGATGACAGCCAAAGCATGACGATGAAGTCCGTCGCCGGTGGCCAGTCGCGCGGCGAGCGAATCGCCGAACAACTCGATACGGCCCAACCTTGGCGCGTTCGACTGGCTCAAGACTTCGATGTCCGCTCGTATCAATTTGCCTCGCGATTGGAACCGCTTTCCGAACCGCCGGTGTTGGCCAGCGACGGGACTTCATCGATGTTGTCGTCCAGCCTCAAGACGCTGAGCGAGCGGTTACAAGGTCGGCCCGTCGGCGGCGTGTTGCTGTTGAGCGACGGAAATTTGACCGACGACTCCGGTCCGCAGTCCGATTGGTCAAAGCTCGGGTTTCCGGTGTTTCCCGTAGTGTTGACCGGCGAATCGGCACCCGGTGATATCCGCATCGACAACATCAGTGTGACCCAATCGGACTTCGAGACCGCACCGGTGTCGATCAAGGTGGTGGTCGCAAGCCAAGCATTGCCAAGCCAAGAGATCATCGTCCGCTTGATCGACGCGGAGACGGCGAAAACCGTCGAGGAACAAACCATCAGGGTGCCCGCCGATGGCCAATCACAACCGCTGGCGATCAAGTTTCGTCCGGCCAAACCGGGCATTGGATTTTATCGCGTCGTGGCGTTTCGCAAGTCGGATGGCAAGTCTATCGACTCCGGCGGCGACGGCACCGAGTCGACGTTTGCGAATAACTCGCGTTGGCTATCGATCGACCGTGGCCAAGGACCGCATCGCATTTTGTACGTCAGCGGCCGCCCGAATTGGGAATTCAAATTCATTCGCCGCGCGTTGCAAACCGATCCCGAAGTCAAGCTCGTCGGTCTGCTGCGGATCGCCAACAAAGAATCCAAGTTTACGTTCCGCGATCGCGAAGTCAGCTCGACGAATCCATTGTTCGCGGGACTTGGTGGCGATGAGGAAGAAGCGTCACAGCAGTATGACGAACCGGTGATGCTGCGGCTTGGCGTCGAAGTTGCCGATGAGCTGAGTTCGGGTTTTCCGCGGACGGCGGAGGAGTTGTTTGGTTACGAGGCGGTGATTCTCGACGACATTGAACCCGAGTTTTTCAGCCAAGATCAACTGTTGATGTTGCGACGCTTCGTGACCTTTCGCGGCGGCGGGTTGATGATGCTCGGCGGCCAGGAGTCGTTCGATGTGAATCGTTTTGCCAACTCGCCGCTGGGTGAATTGTCGCCGGTTTATGCACCGCGGCGCGATGTGGATTCGGTGTCCGATGTTTATCGTTGGGATTTAACTCGCGAAGGCATGTTGCAGCCATGGTTGCGGTTGCGCGACACTGAAGATGCCGAGTCCAAGCGATTGCGCGCGATGCCTAATTTCAACACGCTCAGCCCCGTCGGGTCACCCAAGCCAGGTGCGATTGCGATGGCCTCGGTTCGTGATTCGCAAGGCCGTGTGTTGCCCGGCTTGGTGGTCCAGCGGTTTGGCAAGGGCAAGTCGGCGGCGTTGACGCTGGGCGACAATTGGAAGTGGTCGATGCGACGCGAAGAAGGTAAGGAAGATGAACCGGCCAGATTGTGGCGTCAGATGTTACGCTGGTTGGTCAGCGATATTCCACGGCGCGTCGATTGCCAAGTTCAATTTGATGGCGGTGATGGCGGTCGCGCTACGATCGTGACCGATGTGCGAGACGCGTCGTACTTGCCGCTGGATAACGCCAAAGTGGAAATCAATGTCACGGGGCCGGATGGCAAATCGATTGACTTAGTCGCACAGAATGACGGCGGCACGGCGGGACGTTACCAGACGCGGTATTTTACGCGGCAATCCGGTGGCTATTTGGCCGCGGTGCGTGTCACGGCTGAGGATGGCAGCGAAATTGCGACGACGAATGCCGGTTGGACTGCACAACCCAGCGAAGCCGAATTTCGCCAGTGGGATGTCAACCGCGAGTTTCTCGAACGCCTCGCCGAGCAATCCGGCGGCGAAGTGATCGAAGACCGGAACCTGGAATCGTTCGTCGCCGATCTGTCAAATCGCAAAGTTCCGGTGACCCAGGTTTGGACTTACCCGCTTTGGCATCAACCGTGGGTGATGATGGTGGCGATGCTGTGTCTGTGTGGCGAATGGGGACTGCGCCGGTGGAAGGGAATGCCATGATCGCAACTCGCTTTGGGCGGAAAAAAGTGTCTGACCCCAATTGCCGGGAACCGGCCCTGCGGGTGCTTCGCACAATTGGGGTCAGACACTTTTTTTCCTTCGTTGCATCCTTGACCGTCGGCATGGTCGCGTCGGCAATCGCTGCGGAGCCGAACACGCATCTTTTAATCGTAGTCGGTGCCGATGGCACACCGGAATATGGCGACCAATTCAGAGCGTGGGCCGACCAATGGCAAACGCTCGGGAAACGCGCCGGAGCCTCCGTAACGCTGCTGTCATCCGAGCCAGCGATGTCGAGTCGCGATGAATTAAGTAAAGAGCTTAGCGAGTTGGCGATTAGAGCCGACGATGGGTCGGTGAAATCATTGTGGCTGGTCTTGATCGGACACGGCACCTTTCAAGCTGGCCAAGCCAAGTTCAATTTGACTGGTCCTGATATGACGGCAGACGAGTTGGCGGGTTGGTTAAAACCGTTCGCGGTGCCGTGTGTGATTGTCAATTGCGCATCGTCAAGTGGTCCATTCGTTAACGCATTATCGGCAGACGACCGCATCATCGTGACGGCAACCAAAAGCGGCCAAGAACAGAACTTTGCACGCATTGGCGAGTACTTGCCGGCGGCGCTCAATGATCCGGCTGCGGACTTGGATCACGACGACGAAGTGTCGCTGCTCGAAGCCGTACTCAAGGCAGCGAGCGAGACGCAGCGGTTCTATTTGACCGAAGGCCGCATCGTCACCGAACACGCGATGGTCGATGACAACGGCGATTCCTTGGGCACGCCGGCGGCATTGCTCCAATCGGTCTTTCGCGCAACCAGCATCGACCGCGGCGCTGTGACCAAAGGTGCAAAGAAAGACTCGCCGCCGCCAACGCTTGATGGTCCGCAGGCGGCTCGCGCGATCCTGGTGCCAGCGACTGACAGCGCTAAATTGTCGCCTGCCGAATCAACCCAGCGTGACGAAATCGAAGCGGAAATCACCGAGCTGAAACGACGCAAAACTGCATTGGGTGACGATGCGTTTTACAAACAACTTGAAAAAGCGATGCTAAAACTGGCGCGTATTTACCAATCCGCCGAGAAACGCGCGGAAACCGCTGCCAGTTCACCTTGACGCCGGTTGCTGCGATTTCGCAATCTGCCCAGCGTGGCTCAAACTTGAGCCGAAATACGCCGAATTCCGAAATTGTTTGGGAGCTGATGTTGCCCCCGTTTTGCCTGGCCAATCGAGCACTGCTTGCCTCCGTCGTTTTCGTCAGCTTGCTGGCGGGTGGCGCAGTCGCATTTGCTCAAAACAACGGCGTGCTGTTGTACGACCCCGTGCCGCTGCCCAGCTCGGACCCGTATGCGATTCAGCCCAACGGCTACTTCGCTCCGATCGATCCGATGGCACCGCTGCGCGATGGTTATCAATTGATCGCCAACCCGGTGCCGTATCGCGGGCGGATGTTCATTCGTGGCGAGTACTTGGGCTGGACAATGGACGCGATGGAAACACCGCCGCTGGTCACAACCAGTCGCAACGGCACGGCTCAAAATCAAGCCGCGTTTACCGGCGGCCCGTCAACGCGGACCTTGTTCGGCGGCGACATCAACGATGACTTTCGCAGCGGCTTTCGCGTCCAAGGCGGCTGGTATGTTGATCCGAGTCGGTACTGGGCAATCGGCGGCGACTATTACCAATTGTTTGGCGACGGTGACAGTTTCAGCAGTAACTCCAACGGCGATCCGATTCTTGGCCGACCGTTTTTTGACATTGTCGCCGGCCGCGAAACCGCACAATTAATCGCGTTTCCGAATTTGGTATCGGGTGGCGTTGATGTAGACACCGATACGCAGTTGCAATCCTTTGGTATCCACATTCAAGCCGATGCAATCAACGCCCCCGGCGCCATCAGCCAGGCGGCCAGCAATTGTTGTCGCGAGCCACGACTCGATTGGTTGCTGGGGTATCGCCATGTCAGCCTCGACGATGAAATTCGCATCAACGAAAACTTAACATCGCGTTCCAATGTTGCGGCGGGAACGATTCGGTTGCGTGATTCGTTCGAGACCGAAAACGATTTTCAAGGTTTCGAGGTCGGTGCCATCCGCGAGATTCCGCTCGGACGATTTTGGTTTGAAACGATCACGAAGATTGCCCTTGGCAGTAACGCTCAAACGGTACGCATTAACGGTTCGACGCGGTTGACCGAAGCCGGTGTACCGGAAACCTTCACCGGTGGATTGCTGGCCCAGCGCAGCAACATCGGCATCTTCGAGCGCGACGAATTTGCGGTCGTGCCTGAGTTGGATGTGACGTTGGGTTGGAACGTGACGCCGCGATTCAGTTTGACGGTTGGCTACACGCTGGTTTACTTCAGCAACGTGGTCCGCGCCGGTGACCAAATTGATACCGATTTGAATCCAGGCTTGATCCCGATCGAAACCAATCCATTGACCGGTGCGCTGCGACCGCAGTTCGTTTTCAGACAAAACGATTTCTACGCCCAAGGCGTCACCGTCGGCGGTGACTTCCGCTTCTGATGAGCGTCGTAGAACTCTTGGGCATTTGATTGTCGTTACAATAACGTGTTGATAACTTTTCTGTTCTCAACCATTTGTATCGGCCGATTTGAAATGACGATTGCTAACCGACTGAGGTCTCAAGCAGGCTGCTTCGCGATTCTCGCCCTGCTGTGTTTTCCTGTCGTCGCTCGTGCCCAGCAAACTCCCAACATCGTCGTCTTCATCGCGGATGATCTGGGTTGGGAAGACACCTCGCCGTACGGCAATCGGGTTGTCCGCACACCCAACCTGCAGCGTTTGGCTGATGAAGGAATTCGCTTTGACAATTTCTTTTTGACGGCCAGCTCCTGTAGCCCAAGTCGAAATTCGATGTTGTCAGCACGCTATCCGCATAACACCACAGCGATGAATCTTCACGAGGACATGTCGCCGAGTGTTGAACTGTTTCCCGAGGTGCTTCGCGAAGCTGGTTATCACACGATGCTGGTCGGTAAGTCGCACGGGACTAACGACAAACAGGTGCAGGCGAAGTTTGATGTCTTGGAGAAAGCTGATTGGGGCAAGCCTTGGACAATGGGCGATCGCTGGCTTGCTCAACTGCGGGCGCGACCGAAGGCTAGACCGTTCTTCCTTTGGGCGGCGTCGATTGATCCGCACCGGCCTTACAATCAAGGCAAATACGAAATCAATCACAACCCCGCTGATGTCATCGTGCCGCCGTATTATCCCGACATCCCGGAAGTGCGAGCGGAACTGGCGCAGTATTACGACGAGATCAGCCGTTTCGACCAACACGTTGGTATGGTGCTCGACCAACTCGAAGATGAAGGCGAGCTGGACAACACGTTGATCTTGGTGCTCAGCGACAACGGCAAACCGTTTCCCCAGTGCAAGACTCGTGTCAATGTGCAGGGTTTGAAGTCGCCGCTGATCGTGCGGTATCCGCCGCGGGTCAAGGCTGGCTCGGTTTCACCGTCACTTGTCAGCGCGGTCGATCTTGCCCCGACGATTCTTGAAATCGCTGGCAGTCGGCGGATGAAAGAATCCGCAGGAAAAAGCTTTGTACCTGCGTTAGAAAACCCGCAGGCGTTGATCCGCGAGTTTGCGTTTGCAGAACACAATTGGCATAGCTTTCGCGCCTTCGAGCGTGCCGCGATCACTGCGGATTACGTCTACATAAAAAACGAACTGCCGGAACTTTCCGCCACACCACCGGGCGACGTTACCCGTGTTCCGTCGAATGTGGCGATGCAGGCGATGTTTCGTGACGGCAAGTTAGCGAGCGAGTATTCCGACAGTTTTATTTCGCCGCGACAAGTCGAAGAACTGTTCGCAATTGGTGCCGACGTC
Source organism: Pirellulaceae bacterium (assembly GCA_041753075.1). Lineage (GTDB taxonomy): Bacteria > Planctomycetota > Planctomycetia > Pirellulales > Pirellulaceae > UBA6163. Next base: position 8,554 of record JBGSVE010000092.1, on the reverse strand, counting down.
CATTGCATGAGTAACATTGCTGCCGACGCCGATTCGCAAACGAAGCTCACCGAAATGCGCGGCGCACTGGCCAAGTGGCAGGCGGAAACCGGCGACAAGTTTCCTGGTGCGGATGCGCTCAAGCCAGACATCGCCGATCGAACGACTGGCGAAAAAGTCGACCAGCCGCAGTCGAAGGCGACCCGCAGCGGTGCTGCGCCAAACGTCATCGTGGTCCTTGCCGATGACTTGGGTTTCTCCGACTTGGGCTGCTATGGTAGCGAGATCCCGACGCCGAACTTGGACTCGCTTGCCAGCCACGGTGCAAAGTTCTCCGCGTTCTACACGTCGGCACGTTGCTGTCCGTCGCGCGCCTCGTTGATGACTGGACTCCATCCCCACCAGGCAGGTATTGGATCGTTCGCCAATCGCGAACCGCAGCAGGGTTGGGGGCCGGCGTACACCGGACACTTGTTGCCTACCTGCGTGACACTTGCCGAAACGCTTGGTGATGCCGATTACTCAACTTGGATGGTTGGCAAATGGCACATGGGCGAACCAGGTCCGATCGAGCGTGGTTTCCAAAACTATTTTGGCTACCAAAATTTTCTCAGCTACGCCGAGAGCCAATGGGACGCATCGAAGTACGTTCGTCTGCCGGCAAGAACAAAGGCGGAGCTTTCGCCAACGGGCTCGTTCTACGCAACGGATGTCTTTACTGATTATGCCTTGGAGTTTATGCGGCAAGGACGGTCGGCTGGCAAACCATACTTTCTATATCTCGCTCATTCGTCGCCGCACTTTCCGTTGCAAGCGCCAAAGCAATCGATTGATCGGCACGTCGAAACTTACCGCGCGGGTTGGGACACGCTGCGTCAGCAACGTTTTGTGAAACAAAAAACGATCGGATTGATGCCCGAGTCGACGCTGCTGCCACCGCGCAGCAAAGTGCCCGTTGATGATCCCAAGATAACCAGCGGTTACGGCGGCAAGCCCAATCCAGCTTGGCAGGAACTGGACTCAAGCCAACGCGAAGACCTTGCCAGGCGCGGTGCAACGTTTGCCGCCATGGTTGAGCACGTCGATCAAGGCGTTGGCAAAATCATCGAAGACCTCAAGGCGAACAACGAACTCAATAACACATTGATCGTGTTTCTGTCTGACAACGGAGCTTGTTACGAATGGGGACCGTTTGGTTTCGACGGACCATCGCGGCATGGCCTCACCAAATTGCATATCGGCGAGATGCTCGATAATTTTGGCCAGGCAGATACACACAGTTCTTACGGCAGTGGCTGGGCAAGTCTGGGCAACACGCCGCTCAACATGTACAAGCATTTTTGTCACGAAGGTGGCATTTCCAGCCCGTTGATTGTTCATTGGCCCGAGCAAATTAAATCAACTCAAGATTGGATTCGCACGCCGACGCATTTGATGGACGTTTTGCCGACGATCTTGGACGCGGCAGGAGTAAGCTACCCAACACAACGCGGTGGATATGACGTCACGCCGGTCGCGGGCCAGTCGTTGTTGCCGATGATCGAGGGCATCGATACTGCACCGCGAGCGCTGGCTTTCGAGCACCAAGCCGCGCGGGGCCTGCGGAGTGGTAATTGGAAGTTGACGTGGGGCAAACGCCAATCGAGCGAGCCGACATGGGAGCTCTACGATCTCGAAACGGATCGCAGTGAACAACATAACCTTGCCGCCGAGTATCCGGCGATTGTCAAAGACTTGACGGACCAATGGGAATCGTGGGCCAAGCAAGTCGGTGCCGAGCCGTTTCAAAAGTCGGATGATCCCGATTCACCCAACATTCAAAACGTACCGCTGCGTATTGAAGCCGAGATTGAAGGCGAAAAACCGGTCGGCGTTGTGCTGGCCCAGGGCGGACGCCAACACGGTTACGCGCTACATTTTGTTGACGGAAAACCTGCCTTTGACGTTCGCGTTAACGGCCAAGTCACGCGACTGATGGGAGACAAATCGGTAAGTGGTCGCGTACAAATCGTGGCGACGTTCGACGCTTCGCAAATCTCGCTACAAGTTACCGGCGAACCGTCGCTCACCACAATCTCGCCAGGCCTGATTCCGGTTCAACCGCAAGACAAACTCAGCATTGGACTGGACGAGCGGTCGGCCGCAGGCAACTACAAAGAACCCAATCGCTTCAGCGGCAAGGTGCTTCGCTATGACGTGAAAGCGATCGAGCCGGCGACGACTAAAAATTAAACCGGGGCTACGGTGCCGTTCCGAACACGGACACAGAGTTATGCCCCGACGGAGCGGCGACCAAACTTCCATCCGCGCTAGCGCAGAGCGCTTGAATGTAATAGCTTTCGGTGACGCTTTGCGACAACACGCGAGATTGCGTTTTTGCATCCCAAATGTTGATCACGCCGTTGCCGCCGCTGAGCAAATGTTGGTTGTCAGGTGCGAACCTCATCGACCAAGCGATTTCGCTGCCTTTCATTGTCGGCAACTCCGTTTCGGTTTGCAGATTCAACAAATGAATGTCGTAGGAATCGCCAACCGCGAGTAACAAACCGTTGGGCGAGAATGCCGCTGCTTGACCGCCGGCCCACGACCTGCCGACCGTATTTGTCTTGATGACCTTCGACTGCTCCACATCGTAGACCTGCAGCGTTTGGCCATCGGTCGCCATCAATAGCTTCCCCGATGGGCTGATGCAGGTCGCTTTCACCTTGCCCGCGAAGCCGCTCAGCACCGCGAGTTGCCGTCCGGTCTCAACTTCCCAGTAGCGTGCTTCTTTGTCTTCGCTTCCGGTCAACGCAAATTTGCCATCGGCAGAAAATGTCAGGCTGATAACCTCTTTTGTATGCGAGGCGAACTGGCTTTTCGTCTTCAATTGGCCTTTGGCGCTAATCTCAAACACATCGATCACGCCCTTGTCCCCACCGATCACCACGAGTTTGCTGTCGGGTGTAAAGCCACAAACCGAAACGTCACCCATGTGATCCATGCGGCCTGAGTCGATCAGGATTCGTCCCGTCTTGAGATCACACAATGACGCGCAGGCCGCTTTTCGGCCAATCATCAACAGCTTGTTGTCGGGCGAGATCGCGACCGACTTTGCGCCCCAAGTTAAGTTGCCAACGCCACTGACTAATTGCAGCGGACTACTGTATTTGGCACCTTGTCCTGTCGCACTGTTCGCCGAGACAACATTGCCAAACGGATCGGCATTTGCGTTGGGCGCTTGGTCGAGATACTCACGATCTGCTGAACTCAGTTTTGCGATCGGCACCTGGATGACCTTGCCATCTTCGCGTTGCAAAAACACATCGCTGTCCGTCCGCTTGGTCAACTTGGCGTGCACATTGAATTTGCCGGATTGGTCGCTCCAGAATCGATTGACCGCCGAGTTGTCGTCCGGCGTGGTCTCCGGCTCCTGAGGAAAGGCCGCCGAGGAAGCCATCGACGCGGGTTGGCCGGGGAACGGGGCGGGTTCGGGAAACGAACTCGAGTTGGCGAACGGGGCTGAATAATTCGCAATGTTGGCGGCAAAAGATTCCTTAGCGGTTTCGACCTTTTGGTCCGCCAGAGTTCGCTGGTCTATAGCGATTTTCGCAAGCGGAATGTTCTCGGCCTTGCCTTGGTGTGCAGCGACTTCTGCCGCGGACGCAGGTCGCGCCGAAATCGTCGTGCTCATGCTGCCGTGGCGAATGGCATTGGAAACCAAGAATACCTTGTCGCGAGTGATACCAAACTGCGAACCGGTCACGAAGTAAAACTCGATTCCCAGTTCGCCTTGGCCACGATTGAGCACTGAACGAATTCGCGAAAATCGATCCTCCAGCCGCATCGTTCCGGTTGCCTCAATTCGCGAAAACATGCTCGTGATTTGGACCGTGCTTTCGTCGGTTCGCCCGACCAATTGAGGTGTCCCTTTGCCTTCGCGAGTGCGTTTGTAATCGAACGCGATCAAATCACTGGTGACGCCTTTTTCGACGCGCAGATTCGACAGCTCGTAAAACACCGAATCCGCCGGAGCCTGGACCAATTCGGCTGCATCGGCTGCTGGCGTAACAAGCAACAAGGTCACAAACGCGAATGCAGTTTTCGTTGTGAGCGATTGACGCGACATCTTGGAAACCACCGAGAAGTGTATAAGCAAAAACAGTGACTAGGCTGGCTTGGCCGGCGGCTGAGCATTATGGTGAACTGGGTTGACAATAGCAAACGTATTTGACTCAGCAGTGATCACCGCTTTGAGCTCGCATGACAGGCTACAATAGCGGCTCCTCTTTGGAGTCATTCGATCATGGTCACGATCCGCCGAATTCAGTTTCTTGCGTTTTTTCTCGTTTCGATCTCGTTAACGCATGGCCGCCTGTCGCCTTGTTTTGCCGACGACCTCGCGAAGCCTCCGGCGCCCGAAATGCGGACACTCGATAGTCATTTTCCATTTGCGGTGCCGGTGTCGCTTGAGCAATGGAAAGCACGCGCCCAGGTGGTCCGGCTGCAAACCAAAGTCGCGCTCGCGATTCATCCTGATGTCGAACTATCGTCCTCGCCGCCAACGATTCACGACCGAAAAGCCATGGATGGATACAGCGTCGAGAAGGTTTACTTCGAGAGTCTTCCGGGGCTGTTTGTGACCGGTTCGTTATACCGCCCAAGCGAAGAAACCGGCGCGAAACATCCTGCGGTTATCTATGCGCATGGCCATTGGACAAACGGGCGATTTTATGAGGCCAGCGACAACGAGGTGCGAACACTGCTCGCCACCGGCGCGGAGCGATTTGAACCGGCGGCGATCAACATGTTCCAAGCGGCCTGTGTCCAACTGGCGCGAATGGGTTGCGTCGTCTTTCAATTCGATATGTTGGGTTATGCGGATTGCCAACAAATCTCTTTCGAGCGGTCACACCTGTTTGATTTCCAAACACCACAACCCCCGGTCACCGATGATGGCTGGCCGCTGTATTCGGCGCGGGCCGAGGGCTACGGACAATCGGTCATGGCGCTGCAGACGGTCAACACGATTCGCGCGATCGATGTGATCAGCGCACTAGACGATGTTGATCCGACGAAGCTTGCGATCACCGGTGCCAGCGGTGGCGGAACCCAATCGTTCATCGCCGCCGCTATCGACAGTCGCCTCGCCGGCGCGTTTCCGGCCGTGATGGTCAGCACTGCGATGCAAGGCGGCTGCACATGCGAAAACGCCTGCGGACTTCGCGTTGGTACCGGCAACGTAGAAATCGCCGCGACCATCGCACCACGACCACTGGGAATGACGGCGGCCAATGACTGGACTCGCGATATGCCGCAAGATGGATTTCCAGAACTCAAGGCGATATTTGGACTTTACGGCAAACCCAAGAACGTCGAGCTGAATGCAAGCTTGCACTTTCCTCACAACTACAACCATGTTTCGAGAACCGCGCTATACGGTTGGGTCAATCGACTATTCAACTTGGGACTCGCAGAACCGATTCTCGAACGAAGTTTCGACCGACTAGGGCCTGACGAAATGACGGTATGGGACGCGTCGCACCCAAAGCCCGCCGGCGGAATCGACTTCGAGCGAAACCTGCTCGCCGATTGGGCGACGTTATTGAAGCAGCGGATTCGTAGCGACGCTACCGAGTCACTCCGGCAAGGTTGGACGGTCATCGCAAGTCCGGCAAACGAGATTGCCAAGACCATTACGCTCGCGAGCAGCCCCAGCGACAATCAGCAACTCGTCGCGACGGTCGAGGGCGGCAAAACGGTGGCTGCGATGACTCGCACGGATTCCAAAACACCAGCGGATGACATTGCAATCCGAATCATCCAAACCGATCAGACGTTTTCGGTGACCAGGCTCGACGATTTGTTTGACGCAACCGAAAACGGACAATTCGCGGTCAATGCCAAGCGACCTTTCGCTGGCTACACCTACGGCTACAACGCTCCGCAACTGGTGCGTCAATTGGGCGTGATGCTAGCAATGTTTGACCACTTGGCTACCAATGAAACATCGACCTTCACGCTCGCCAGCAACGCCGAAAACGCGTTCCTTGTCTTGGCAACGGCGCTGCTTCGACCCGACAAAGTTAAAACCATTGAGATCGACGCAAAGCCAAATCAAATTGAAGGCTGGTTCGACCAACATCAATCGATTACCGCCCCCGAATTTGTTCCCCATGCCCTGCGGTATGGTGATTTAGCGGGTTTGATGCAAGTTGTTCGTCAAGCTGGAATCGACGTTAACTTTAATCCCGGCGATATCGTTGACTAGATGTCAACAACACTCAACGCGGCCTCGACTGGCGGATGGAAATCGACATCGCTTGATACAAACCCCAGTCCCGCTACCCTAAAATTCAATGCTGACAATCCGCTAAGCTGCCGGTTTCGATTGGGAAACACCGGTGGCTAGCGCCCTTCCGCTCATTGATCCTGGCGCTGCCCAGGAAGGGAATTGAGTTGAGCTATCGCAAACTTATGATCGACTACTGGAATTCGTTTTGCTTTATCGGCATGGTCATCGCATTGCTCTTTTTCTCGGCCTCGGTGACGCCATCGCTGTTGCCGAGAACCTACTACGTCCAAGGGATTTTGTCGGGGTTCGCGATTTTCCTTGGATACGCTCTGGGCGTCGCCGGAGTGCTGCTGTACCAATTCCTTGAGTTGCCCAATCCAAACGACCGAATTCAACGAATTTCAAAACTCGTGACGGTGGTTGCGGTAGCCATCGTGTTCGTCTACTTCTTGCGGCGGATGACGTATTGGCAGAATTCGATTCGCGAACTGATGGATATGCCGATTTTGGAAACCGCGTATCCGTTTCGCACCGCCGTGATCGCGTTGGCCAGCGGTGCGTTGCTGATTGGGTTTGCTCGACTGGTGATCCAAAGCTGTGTGATGTTAACCAATCGGCTTAATTATCTCGTCCCCCGGCGAATTTCGATGATGGCCAGCATTCTGCTCGTCGGTACCGTGCTGTTGTTGGCCGGCAAAGGCATCGTCGCCCGTGGACTACTCGATGCGGCAGATTCCTTTTTCTTGCGCGCCGACGAGTTGATCGACGATGGTGTCGAGCAACCGACCTTGCGACTGGCCACGGGCAGCGAAAAGTCGCTGATCCAGTGGGATTCGATTGGTCGTCGCGGTAAGAATTTTATCGTTCAAGGTCCCACCGAGGAGCAGATCACGGCGTTCTTGGATCGTCCCGCCAAGCGTCCGATTCGCGTTTATGCCGGTATGAGGTCCGGCGACGATCCCGACGAGCGAGCGAAACTTGCGCTCGAGGAATTGAAGCGTGTCGGTGCATTCGAGCGCGCCGTGTTGGTCGTCGCCACACCGACGGGAACGGGTTGGCTCGATCCCGGGGCCGTTGATACGCTCGAATACTTAACCGGTGGCAATTCGGCAATCGTGTCAACTCAGTATTCGTACTTACCAAGTTGGTTGACGATTCTGGTTGATCCCCGACGATCGATCAAATCGGGCAACGCCTTGTTTGATGTTGTCTACGACTACTGGACCACGCTGCCCAAAGATGCGCGGCCGCGTTTGTACTTGCACGGGCTCAGCCTCGGATCGCTCGGCAGCGAAGTTTCAGCGGACCTGTATTCGATCTTTGAAGACCCGATCCAAGGTGCGGTTTGGAGCGGTCCGCCGTTTCCGAGTGGTCAGCACAATGCGATCGTGGCCGATCGAAATCCCGGCACTCCACTTTGGTTGCCGACGTATCGTGACGGTCGCTTGGTTCGTTTCACCGCACAAAACAACTCGCTTGAGCCGGATCGCGCGTGGGGACCAATTCGCAATGTATACATCGAGTATGCCAGCGACCCGATGGTGTTTTTCTCGCCGACGTTGCTGTATGAAAAACCGGCTTGGCTCGACGGCAAGCGTGGGCCGGACGTATCACCGGAGCTGACGTGGTATCCGATCATCACGTTTTTGCAGGTCGGCTTTGACCTGCCGATGGCAACATCGATCCCAATCGGCTTTGGCCACAACTACTCACCGGCCAACTACATTGATGCATGGACTGCGGTGCTGGATCCAGTCGATTGGACGGCGGACGACACCGCGCGATTGAAGTTGCTGTTCTCAACCAAATCAAATAGCGACGCGGATTGATCCCGGTGGACCAACAACCGCACCGGCCGGTTGAAACCGGCACTATTAAATAAAATCAACTGCGGTCGGCAGCCTTATCGACCGCTAACCATTGCGACTTTGACGTCGCTGTGGTTGCGAGTTACCGCGGCGACATAAGCCGAGTCTGCAGCGCACAAGCGGTCGTTCGTCACGGTGCAGGTGCGTCCGTTGGCCTTCATCAGTCGGATGAACCCGCTACCCACTTCGATCAAACGAGCTTCGGTCGAATACTCGCCCGAATTGTCGATCCAGACGCGAACGCGAGTGCTGCCAAACAGATCGTCAAGTGAGTCCTGGATCGATTCCGAACCAGGAGCGGCCGCTGGTTCAACCGCAGGCGCTTCGGCTGAGGGTGGCGCACCGAAGATGTCGTCTGCCGCGGGTGCATCGGCGGCGGGAGCGGCTGGTTCGCCAAACAAGTCATCGAGGCCCGACGGTGCGGCTGGCTCGG
>JBGSVE010000091.1:0-19913 GCA_041753075.1 Pirellulaceae bacterium | reverse complement strand
GCATGATCGGCTCGGTGTTGCTCGCACGCGCGTGAACCCACGCGTCGGCCCAGTCGATTCAAACAAGCGATACCGGCACAATCGATCTGCGGTTGGAATTAACGTGGAAATCCGAATCACCGCGGATTTGGGCTGGCGAAGTTTATGTGACTTCCGATGCCGAAATGTCGCCGCTGGATCAAGCGGTTTCCGAGCTGCGAAATCTTACACCGGGCCGAATCTTGGCCGGCGGGCTGACGCTCGGCGAAGTGCGCGAGCGAGTTCGCTTCGGCCCGTCGCCCAGCTCGTATCAATTGCAAGACGATCGCGGCCGAATGATTTCGCCAAAACTGAACAGCGGCGGTATCGGCTTTCGTGTTACTTGCTCCGCCAGCGACCGCTTGGTGGTGCTACTGCGGCGCGACGATTCAAACGAATTGGCGGCACCGGTCGCTATCAATATCAGCGACCTGGTTGTTGGCAAGCCGATCGAAAGCCAATTCAGCGACGGGGCAACCTGGACGCTGCAACGCACCGCCGGTGACCGACTGCGCATTTCGTTGACGCCGCCGGCCTTGCCACTGACGAAATTGCCATCGCCGACTGGCACCGCCGCGTCGCTGTTTTGGGATGACCAAACGGCGACGATTAGCGTTACAACCGACGCCATCACATCGCCGACAAACGAACCGCTGGAATTGGCACTGGAAACCCGCGACCATCGCGATCGCACGGTCTCGACCCAGGTTTGGCCAATCGAATTGCTTGCCGGTCGCGGCACTGTCGCCGATGCAAGTTGGCAACCGCCAAGCGGCGATGGAAACTATGAATTACGCTGGGAACTTCGCCGCCCGTCGAACCAGCGATCGGTCATGGGCGTGCCCGTTTCGCTGCTGCGAGCCGAGGATCCGCCGCTGGCCAAATCGCGCACGCCGGTTGTCGTCTTGGCGCGCCAGCCGATTGCCGCAGGCACGTCCGGCGTTGATCCGAGCAACGAGGCAAGTGAATTGTTGGGCCGGATCGAACCGCTGGGCCGATCGTGGTCGGTCAGCCGTCTGATTCCACGTTGGCCAACGGGCAGGCTTGCGTCGCAAACCGAATCTTCCGGCACATTCACCAAGAAGATGGTCGCTGGCCGGGCGGTCGCCGAGCTGGCTGCGGGTTCACGTTACACCCACACGTTGCCGATCACTAATCCGCGTCGCCGCCACCGCGTGATTGTGCATATTCCGGACGGCCAACCGATGCGTTTGGGCATTGTGATTCTTGATTCACCGCCGGATGCGGGCGATCCGAAAGTGATCCGTGACGCTACGGCGTTGCGAATGCGGTTGAAGACCAACGATACGCCGTGGGCCACGGTGGAGGTCGATTTTTATCCACAAAGCGATTCGCCGCAGTTGCTGCTGATCAATCGCGATACGAATCTACCCGCCGCATTCGAAGCAATCGACGTCCGCGTCATCGACGACAAACAATTCGTTGCACCGGAGATGGCAACGAGCTCGATTCAATCGCTCGGCGGCCGTTTGGCGCTGATGCAATTCGGTTTGCAACAATGGCTCGACCGCTGCGGCGACTTGCCGCCCGATCAATCGACGCGACCGTTCGAGCAAACCGATTACTTGCATCCGGCGTTGCGTTTAATTGCGGCGATTCGCGCCGGAGGCTACGGCGGCGTGATATTGACGGTGAACGAAAACGGTCGGTCGTTGTATCCAACCAATCTGATGACAGCGGAAGATAAACAATCCTCTGCACTGGAGATGTTGCTGCGACTGTTCGAGCGTGAAAATCTAGCCTTTGTGCCGTGCATTTCGCCAACCAGTCCGCTGACACACCTGGAACAATCCATTTCGTTTGCTCACGCCGAAGGTCGCAAATCGTCGGGCATTTCGCTGTCGTCGCCGTGGGCGGGCCAAGCGGCCGAGCAGGCGATCACCAGCGACGACGCTCGCCGTCTGGGGATTTATAATCCGGTGCATCCGTTGGTTATGCGTCATGCGGTCGAGTTGGTTCGTGAGCTGGCCAAGCAATGCGAAAATCGGTCCTGCGTCCGCTCGCTTGCGATTATGTGCGATGAACCGGGATGTTTACGTTTGCCCGTTGCCGGAGCGATGTCTGATTCCGTGACGCTGGATCAATTTCACGCTTCGCAGCCGCCTGGTTCACCGGCGCGATCACAAACGTTGGCCTGGATTCGTGGCGATGGAGCGGCGGCGTTTGAAACGTGGCGTTCAAACCAATTGGCGAAGTCGTATGAAGCAATCGTTGCCGCGATTGGTGACCAGTCGCTGTGGTTGATGTCCACCAATTCGCAGTTAGCGGAAAAGGTATCGGTAGCGGAAAAGGTGTCTGAACCCGATAGTGCCAAGCACCCGCAGGGCCGTACCGGCTATCGGGGTCAGACACCTTTTCCGCTGACACCGGTGCGTTTGTACCGCCGCAGCCAATTGGAACCGCTGGCGGCGCGTTGCCATGATGAAGTGGTCAGTAACGCGACTCATGCCATCGGTGGCTCATCGTCCGATGCGACGCAAACCACGGCGTTTTACTTCGCTCCCACGACGCTTGTGGCGGCGAGCGATGACGCCCTGGGCCTGACGCAAACGGTGCCGCTGCTTGACCCGTTGACGGCGCAAATGGTGGTGCCGCGATTGATCCAGCGAAGCGACCGCACGAACCTTGTGATCGGCGGTGATTTGGCAATCGCGCCAAACGATGTTCGCCGCCGTTCGTTGCTGCGATTCCAAAATTTGCCGGCGGCGATGATGACTGAAGTCGCGGCCACCGACGGCTCGGCGAAAACGGTCAAGCTGCGTTGGCTCCGGCAAGGCAGCGAGGTCTACCTGCAGGCCATCAATTTTTCGCGTTGGCCAGCAACGATCGAAGTCGCCATGATCGGCATCGACGCAGCGTCATCGGTGCTGGCCGATGATCCCGCGGCGACGCTTGCCGATGGGGTTTGGCAATCATCGCTGCAGCCCGGTGAGTTGGTGACGCTGCGTGCCAGGTCCGCGACTGCCAGCGGGCCCGTCGTCGCCGCTTGGTCGGCGCGCGTGGCGATCGACGAATTACAATCCACGGGCATCACCGAACTGGTCAAATCGCTTGTCGATGGATTGGCCGCGATCACGGTTCCCCAGTTCACACCACTCGTCGAAAACGGTGGCTTTGAAACCGTTTCGGCAACCGGCATCGCGGCAACGGCTAACGTCACGACGACAAACATTATCGCAGGGTCGCCAATCGTGGCCGGTTGGCTCGTCGCCCAGCATCCAGCGAATTGCGTCGCGATCGATGATTCGATCGCGCACGAAGGCAGCCGATCGATTCGCTTGAGCAATCGCGATGGTCGCCCCGGTGGCACTTGGATCATGAGCCGACCGATTCGACCGCCGTCAACGGGCCGCTTGGCGGTCTCGATGCGAGTTCGCGGCGAACCGTCGGAGCAGCCCGACAAGAAGGAGCCAATTGAATTGCGGATGGCACTGGAATGCGTTTGCGAAGGCACGGCGATGCGACAAGTCGTCTCGACCAACGTCCGCCGCGATGGCCGATGGTCCGACGCACCGCTGCGGATTGCAATCGAATCGTTGCCCACCCACGATGTCGATTCGCTGCGGCTGGCGATCGACGTGATGAGCGAAGGCACGGTCTGGATTGATTCAATTCAGTGCGAAGCCGAATTTATGGCCGAAAGCGAACGGTCAGGTTTGCAGAGCCAAATGTTCTTGGCGGCCCGCGGCATTGGGGATGGCGACTGGACTGCGGCGGCGAAGTTGCTCGAGTCGCATTGGGTCCAACAAGTCCTGGCGGCACCTGCGGACGCCCCACGGCCGATCATTCCCGCTTTAGAATCAAACCCGAATCAATTGCTGGACACAGCCCCCGCGATGCCAGATAAACAAGCGACGCCGCCGAGCCGTCCGGGTGTCGCCGATCGGTTGCGCAGTTGGTTACCCCGGCCATTGAGGTTTTAATGATGCATCAGATTGAACACTCGTGCTTTGTTCGATTTCAAATTTAGGATCGTGAACGGAATGGCGCTAGCCACCGGTGACGCGAATTACCGGCGGCTAGCGCCGATCCGCTCACTCAACGCACCCAGGGAAAGACGAACGGATGAAACGATTCTTCAAAGCGACATTGATCGCGGTTTCGGTCTTCGCCGGATTGGCGGGCCTGACCACGTTCTGGGCGGTTGGCCAAACACGGCATGTCCCCGAATTCTACACGCGTGCCACCAGCCAATTGCCCGTCGACTTGAAGGCCGCCAGCGCTGAGTTGGAACAGGACGTCGTCAAGCTACAGGACGCCGCGGCGCAGCTTGGTTCTTGGCAGGCGCTGTTTACCGAAGCCCAAATCAACGCGTGGCTGGTTCAACAATTGCCCGCCGAGTTCCCCAAATTGTTGCCCGACGGCGTCGCAGCTCCACGGATTATGATTGAAGACAACCGCATCCTGGCGGCGGCGCGCTACAAGAGTTCGCGGATTGATACGATCGTGTCGTTCGAGATCAAGGTCGCCTTGACCGAACACGCGAACGTGCTGGCCGTGCGAATCGAAAACCTTCGCGCCGGCTCGTTGCCGTTGCCGCTCCAGGGATTCCTGCGCGGCATTTCCGCCGAGGCGGCCAAGGGCGACTTCGAGGTCAAATGGGACTTTGACGAGAAAGGACCGGTGGCGCTGGTGAATGTACCAAGCGATCATCCGGCTTACGAGAAAACGCCGGTCATCATCGAGTCGGTAAAACTGCAAGCCGGACAATTGTTACTGGCCGGCCACACCGGAACGCAGGCTTGGCAAACTTATCGACCACGCAGCCCCATCTATCAGCTTGCGTCATCGCGGTCACAGCGAAACGACAATTGCCAACCGCCGTCCAAATCGGCACGCGTCCGCTGAAATTCGATCACGCCAGACCGCACGCCGATCAAGCGAAACCGACTGCACTCATCGCTCTGCTCCAGCAGTTCAAACTGACCGGATTCGATTCTCGCAACCACGCCGCGCCCGCCGGAAAGCTCGCCCTGGTAGTCGAGATATTCTTTGCGGTGATTGGCCAACTTGGTGGCCGGCATCGTCACATCACGATCCAACACCGACAACTCGTCCGTTGCCCAGGTCGCCAGTGTTTCGCCAAGCTCGAACATCCAATCGAAATGCTCCGGTGCATCGCGTGGCAATTTCTTGCCGGGCGTGGGACTGTGCTGCAGAATGACGTAGCGTGGCAAAGCAATTGACATTGCAAGCTGATGCGAGTCTTACCCGATCTCAGGCACTTCGTAGCCGGGGCGGTAGGTTCGCTTTAGGAACGAGTTGGCGACAGCAGCATGGTCGCCGATGAAGCGTTCGGTCTTGGGGTCGTGGGCAAGCTTCGGACTGACCTTCAAATCCGCGACCTTGACGCCCAATGGTTCGAGCTGCGACTCCATTTCTTGCATCAGTACCGGCCATGCTTCAAGTCCCGAACCGAGCGATGCCAATTGGTCCGTGGCAAAGGTCGAGGCGGCTTGGTAGCCGACGTTGGCCAAATTGCACCAGCCGGTTGAATCATGGCCGACCTGAACTTCGGCGTTCAGATTCTCGCGCTTGCGGCTGCGCACTGCATCGAAGAAATTGTTGACGTGCAGCGGAACAATCTCACCGCCCTTGAAAGTGCGAATTGTTTTGCCGTCGCGATCGATGGCTCGCGCGTTTTGACGTTGGCCGAGCAAATAGCCACCATCGCAGGCGACGACGTAACCGCTGCCTGGACCCGACGATGGTCGTCCGCCCTTGGAGCTCCACGAATCGCTCTGGTTTTTGCCCGCAGCCAAGTTGCTCAGTGCGATCAGCGTCGGGAACGAATCAGTCTCGAAAATCGCGTAATGAACATTCGGCGTATTGCCGGCGTCGTCCCAAGCGACCCGTCCGCCGACAGCTTGTACGCTGCTGGGCAACGAGGCCGAATCGCGATAGGCCACGTTGCGTACATCGTCCAAAACGTGAACGCCCCAGTTGCCCATTTCGCCGCTGCCGGTGTTGAACGACCAGTGCCAATCGTAGTGCAGTTTGTCGCGCATGATCGGTTGATCTTCCGCAGGGCCGAGCCACAGGTCGTAGTTGACTTCCTTCGGCGGTGTCAATGGCGTGGCACGCAATCCGATCGGCTCGCGTTTGCCCAGACGATTGGCTTGGGCATATTGGATGTTGCCAATCTCCTTGTCCTCATGCAAAAACTTCTTCAACTCGGCCTGCATTGGATCGGACCGTTGCTGGGTACCGACTTGGACAATGCGATCGTACTTGCGGGCCGCCTGGACAACTTGGCGACCTTCCCATTGGGTGTGCGACAATGGTTTTTCGACGTAAACATCTTTGCCGGCCTGCATTGCCCAAACGGCGGCCAAGCAATGCCAATGATTACACGTCGCAATGAATACGGCGTGAATGTTGGGATCGTCGAGAATTTTGCGCAGGTCTTCGTGCGCTGTCGCACCGGCCTTTTTGGCTAGGTCCGCGGCGTGAGCCGAATCCGGATCGGCGACGGCCAATACTTTGACGCCGCGTACCTTGCTGATCGCATTAAACAATTCGCCCGCCCGCCCGCCGGCACCAATCATGCCGACGCCGATCTCGTCATTGGGTCCGAGTGAATTGGTAGCGGCGAAAGATCGCGAAGTTGGTAGGGCGAGCGCTGTGCCAGCGGCCAAAGTTGTGGCAAGAAACGAGCGACGGTCATTGCGTAATCGCATCAGCGTGATTCCGTGAAAAGGGTTTTGAGCGGTGAGTTGACCACTAAAGTAAAGGCTCAAGCGGCCAAATGCAAACTATATTTAGTGTTGGCTTGTGAGCGGATCGGCGCTGGCCGCCGGTTCCGATCGGGAAATACCGGGAGCTACCGCCCGCCCGCATACTGAATTCGGCGCTGTTAGTAGAACGCGATAAGTCCAGCGAAACGTTTTCGGCAATTTATTGGCGTCGGGCAATTCACAGTTGATCACCGTTCGCGTTGCCTGCATTTCGACTTTGCTTCGATCGTCTGCAACGACGTTAAAGCAAACCGAACTTTCGGCAGTAGCTCGATAGGTTGATCCCAACCATAGCGGTTGTTGTTTGGTTCGGCAGGCGATGTCAAAAAGAATCAATGGTGAGTCGCCATCGCTGGTCTCCACACTGATGCTCCAGTGCGACTTGCCGGCTTGGCCGACGCCGAGCAACGTCAGCTTGTCTTGAATTGATTCCAACGAAAGCTGTTGGATTGGCGGTGACGCAGGCCAATCTTCGTCGGCCGATTCAAATTCATCGACCCACGACGCCACGACATTGTCACTTTCGTTAATCGCTGAGATTACATGCTGAAAGCGACCTTGGACAAACTCGAACCGAGCTTCCAAACACCAGCCGCCAGCACCAACGGCACGAAGCACTAAGGGCATTGTCACTTGGCGATCAACCTCTCGCCGACTGCACTTCGCTTGCCAATGCGGCGAACCCGGAAAGCAGTTTTAAGCCGACCGACTGGCTCTTCTCGGGGTGAAACTGGGTTGCATAAACATTGTCGCGCCAGACCATCGCACAGAAATCGATTCCGTACTGACAACGCAACGCCACGATCGATTCGTCACGAGGACGGACATAGTAGGAATGCACAAAGTAGAAATAAGATAGGTCATCGATGTCGCGAATCAACGGTGCGGCGGCGGTCTTGCGAACTTGGTTCCAACCCATGTGCGGCACCTTCAGCGGCTCGTCGACACCGAGGTTTGGCCAATCGAATCGAACCACGTCTCCGGCGAGCAGGCCCAGCCCTTCGTGGGTGCCGCCTTCGTAACCGGTCTCGAACAACAATTGCAGCCCCAGACAAATGCCCAGCATGGGCCGACCGCTGGCAACAAAATCGCGAATCGGATTGACCAAATCGCGGCGTCGCAGTTCCGCGATCGCTTCGCCAAACCCACCAACACCCGGCAAAATCAACTTCTCAGCCGTCGCGATTTCGGTTGGATCTGAGGTTATCTTCGCTTCGGCACCGATCGTTTCGCAAGCCTTCTGGACGCTGCGGAGGTTGCCCATCTGGTAATCGATGATCGTAATCATGGGTTCAGACACTTTTTTCCGTCCGCGTAACGACGGCGGAGCGTCGTCGAGCACTTTTTGTAATCACTCATCGTAGATATAAACGTCACACAGCGGTTTGGCAACAATCACCAAAGCTCAGCGGAGATGACGATGGGACGGCTGGCGAAAGAAGTGGACGCGGCAGACCGGCATTTAGGTTCGGGCTGGATCAGCGGAATGGTCAGTTTGGTTCTGGGCGTCGTCGGGTTGGCGACGGTTCTGTGTTTGCTCTATCCCAGCCTACTGACCGTCGCCGATGTGCGCGGCTATTACAACGTCGGGCTGATTCGCTTGGCGCTGCACGTCGTATTGATTGTCGCGTTTGTTATGGGCGCGGTCAGCGTCGCGATGCGGCAAAGCAAGTTGCTTGGCTTTGCCGGCATGACCACGGTTCTCATCGCCACGCTGCTCGGCGGATCGCGCGCAACCAGCCGCTTGGAAACCAGCGGCGACATTTACTTTGGTTTGGATTTCTTCTTGCTCAACCTGATCCTGCTCGGCGCGATCTTCATTCCGCTGGAACGATTGTTCAAGAAACGCGATCAACCGATCTTCCGTGACGATTGGCGCGAGGATCTGTTTTATTTTTTCTTCAGCAGCTTGTTCGTACAATCGATGGCGTATCTGTCGTTGACGCCAACGATGACGGCACTGGCTCACACCCGCTGGGCGGGCGGCTTACGCGGCATGATTGCCAGCCAACCGTTGGTTCTGCAATTCTTTGAGATCATGTTTTTGACCGACTTGGTCCAGTATTGGTTTCATCGCGCGTTTCACCGCGTGCCCTGGTTGTGGAATTTTCACGCCGTGCATCACTCGGCCCAGAAAATGGACTGGATCGCCGGGTCGCGAATGCACTTGTTGGAAACTCTGCTGCTGCGTTCCTTTACGACGATGCCGATGTATTTGATGGGCTTCGCCGAACCGGCGCTGTATGCCTACATTTTTTTCGTTTACTTATCATCCGTCTTTGTGCATTCGAATCTGCGTCTGAGTTTCGGTTTTTTACAGTATCTGGTGGCGACGCCGCGGTATCACCATTGGCATCACGGCATCGACAACGAAGCGATCGACGTCAACTTTGCGGTTCATTTCCCGATTCTTGATCGAATTTTTGGGACGTACCATTTGCCGCCTGAGGCGTGGCCCACGGGTTATGGAATCGAGAACCATCCGGTGCCGCACGGCTATTGGCGACAATTTTTGTATCCGTTTCGTTCGCAGCGAGCATCGGCCTCGCCTCCGGTAGATAACGACGAATCGGTTTCAGCTTAGTGTTCTACAATTTTGGGCACTCGAAAAAATCCGTTCGACTTGTCTTGGCTCGGTTGAGACGCTTTGATAAAGTCCGACTTGCACACCTTCAATGCTCACGGTGGAAAAGGAGTTCCGACGTGCCTCAAAATGATATCTCAACGACCTGCGTTCATATTCGCTGGATGATTCGCCGTGACATGCCCGCTGTTCTGGCCATCGAGGGCCAGAGCTTCGAGTTTTCCTGGAGCGAAGACGACTTTATCCGCTGCTTGCGCCAGCGGAATTGCATTGGCATGGTGGCCGAGCAGGACGAACAAATTGTCGGCTTCATGATTTATGAGCTGCACAAGAATCGCTTGCACATTCTCAATTTTGCCGTTGCCCAAGAATCGCGACGCCAAGGTGTGGGCCGTTCGATGGTCGGCAAGCTGCTCAGCAAGCTGTCACACGAACGCCGCAATCGCATCATGCTCGAAGTTCGCGAAACCAACCTCGAAGCACAATTGTTCTTCAAAGGGCTTGGCTTCCGTGCGATCTCGGTGCTGCGTGATTTCTACGACGATACCGTCGAAGATGCGTATCTGATGCAGTACCGCTACAAAGCCACACCGGAAGAACTAGCCAACCCAGCGAACCGCATCACGCGACTAGCCGGCTAGGGGTTGGTCAAGTTTTAGAATTAGGGTTGTGAGCGGAACGGCGCTAGCCACCGGTGCCGCGAAATACCGGCGGCTAGCGCCGAGCCGCTCACATCACGGACCCTACTGCAATTTTCGATTATCGCGATGTCTACGGGCATCGCGATTTGTTTTTTTGGCAAGGTTAGCGAATATCGCTTGTTGTAAATCAATCCCGGATTGATTGGCTAAGCAAATCACGACGAACAACACGTCGGCCAACTCATCCGCCAAATCGCCCATTTGCTCATCGGGCTTCGCGGATTGCTCCCCATGTGTTCGCGACAAGATTCGCGCCACCTCGCCGACCTCCTCAACAAGCTGGGCGAGGTTCGTCAATGGATGAAAGTAGCGAACCCCGAGCGTTTGAATCCATTGGTCAACGCGCTCTTGGGTCTGGCCGATGGTCCAGTCGTCCGGTGCGGATGGCGGCGATGACTCGACATTCATTCTTGCATCAAAACATACGTACCGCTTTTGCCGGCCACCGCGAGATCGAGTTTGCCGTCGGCGTTCAGATCATGCGTAACGATTTGCAATCCGCTGCCGATGTGGCCTTCTTCGATTACATGCCGCGAGAAGTTGGCTAGCTTGGCATCCCAGGTATAATAGTATAGGCACGGCATTTCGGTGCCGCCGGGGTCTTTGCCGTTATGGGCAAAGTAACGCTTGCCGGTAATCAATTCGTCCGCACCATCGCCATCAAGGTCCGCCATCACCAGCACATGCGGTTGGCTGTAACCGCGGTCGATGAGGGTTTCTTTCCAAGAGATCTTGCCGCTGGCGTCGGGGCCGAGGTTCTTCCACCAATACAAACCGTAATTGTGCCCGTTGCCGTAGATCAAATCGTTTTTTCCGTCAGCATCGAGGTCGGTAACAATCATCGGCAGACTGCTGTGAAGATCCCAATCGCGATGCAGTGTCCACGCCGTCGACCAAGGATCGCTGGCCGGTTGTTCGTACCAGCCTTCTCCGACAAGCACATCGGCGCGGCCATCACCGCTGATATCGCCGACCGCCACGCCGTGCCCGTTGGCGCTTTCGCCTAAAGTTACCGCAACGCATTTGAACACCACACCATCAGCACCGGGCGGACAATCAACCAAGCGCCAGATTCGCATCGGCACACCTTTTTTCCAACTGTTCACGATCCATTCGGGCCGACCGTCGCCGTCGATGTCCTCGAGCAATTGGCCTTCGTTGCAAGTATCGCCGGTGTCGACGAGCAGGTGTTGTTTCCATAATTGGCCCAAACGCAGCGTTTCGTCGCCGGGATTTTCGTACCAATGGACCGCCGTGGGCAAGAATGAACCGGCAATCACGTCGAGCCGCGAGTCGCCGTTGACGTCCATCAAATAGTCGCCATTGCTTTCGATGTACCCGTTCCAGTCGGCGATCGATCGCAGCGGACGGCCGACGAATTCAGGGTTGCGATACCAATTTCGACCGGCAACGAGGTCAGGTTTGCCATCGCCGTCGATGTCGCCAACGGCCATCCCCTCATTGGCATCGACCACCAAGGGTTGGACACGAAAACTGAGCCCCTGAGCGAACCCCGCAACCGCGAGCCCCAACGACAACGCCAACATCGTGGCCGCCCGCGACGCAAAAACAGAGGGTTGTTTCAATCGGCTGCCCAGCAATAGGTGTGACATTTTTCTCGTTATGCGTTGGCGAATGGATGGGAAGGGCGGTGCTACAGATTAAAGTGTAACCGCCAAGCTTGCCCAAGACGGACAACCGCAACCCTTATGCCACTATATTTCGTTAGTTTCTAAACTTCCGACTTTCAAAAACTTCGCCGAATCGCCATGCTTTCCGGGCGTGGACAGAACTCAAACTCGGTAACAATTCCTTGCTCGATCCGCTCTACTTTGAAGATCTAAAACAAGGCGATCAATGGATCAGCGACCGGCGCGAGATCACCGCCGATGATGTCGCCGATTTCGCCGAGCTGACAGGCGACCATGATCCGTTGCACACCGATCAATTGGCCAGCAGCGGTTCGCCGTTTGGCGAGCCGGTCGCCCATGGGTTGTTGGGCTTGGGCGTGTTGGCGGGATTGTCGAGTCAACACCCGAGCATCTCGACGCTGGCATTGGTCAGTATTTCGGATTGGCGATTTGAGTCGCCGATTTTCTTTGGTGATGTTGTGCATGTGATCACAACGGTGGTCGAAACGTCATCGCACGGTCGTCGCGCCGGGCGTGTGACTTGGTTGCGGCAATTGGTCAACCAAAATAACCGCGTGGTTCAACAAGGCACGTTTGTCACGTTGGTATCGACTCGAGAGCGCGTGCAACGCTTCAGTGATCGCATCGGACAGACCGGATCGCACGCCGGCGGCTCATAATTCGACGACCCGAACCGGCGCGATCAGTACCTTCGTCGCATTCGTCGCCAGCCGTACAGTTTTACGCCGCAGATATCGCTGGCGTTCGTCGGGCTCGCTGGGCATGTGCTACGGTTTCGCGACCGATTATTTCGATACGCACACTTAGCGCCCCGAATGAAGTCCGATACCCATTCGCTTGCACCCTTCGCCGCCACGACGCTGCTTGGCGCGTTTTTGGTGTTTCAGGTTCAACCGATCATCAGCAAGTGCGTATTGCCATGGTATGGTGGCACGCCCGCAGTGTGGACAACCTGCATGTTGTTCTTTCAATTGTTGTTGTTCGGAGGCTACCTGTACGCTCACATCTTACGAACATTTTTGCCGATCCGCGGACAAGCGTTGCTGCATGTGGCATTGTTGGCAATCGCCTGTTGCGTGCTGCCAATCAGCCCCTCAGACGACTGGAAGCCGCTGGGTGATTCGTCGCCAACCATCCATCTGTTGATGCTGCTGGCGGTGCATGTCGGCTTGCCGTATTTCTTGCTCAGCAGCACCGGGCCGCTGATTCAATCGTGGTACAGCGCCAGTTGCCCGAGCGATCGTGTCTACCGGCTTTATGCGTTATCGAATGTCGGGTCGCTGTTGGCATTGCTAAGTTACCCGTTTGTCGTCGAGCCACTATGGAGCGTGACGACTCAGTCGGTGGCATGGTCATGGATGTTCGCGGGATTTGTGGCGCTACAAGCGATCGTTGCGATCAACGTGTGGCGTGTCCGTGCAGCGCGAAATCCGATCGCGATCGAGACGAAAAGTGTCTATGCTCAGGGTCAAACAATTATCAAATCGACACGGCCAATCGGTTGGATGGCATTGGCGGCATTGGCCTCTACGTTGCTTCTAACAACCACAAACCATATTTGCCAAGATGTGGCGGTGATGCCATTTTTATGGATTATGCCGCTGAGTCTCTATTTGATCAGTTTCATCATCGCGTTTGATTCGCCAAAGTATTATCACCCCAAGACATACGCGGGGATGGCGCTTGTTTCGTTAGCGCTGATGCAAGTTTCCAGCAGGTTACCCAGCGGCGGCCACCTCGTGATCGAAGCGTTTGCAGCGCTTGCGTTCATGCTCTTTATTTGTTTGCTGTGCCACGGAGAAGCAGCGCGGTTGAAGCCGCCGATTGCTTTGTTGACGCGATACTACTTGTTCCTTTCGGCGGGCGGAGCGGTCGGCGGAATTGTCGTCGCGATTCTTTGCCCACTGGTCTTCAATCAATACACCGAGCAATCGATTGCGATCGCCTTGAGCGGTTCGTTGGCTGTGGTGTTGTTCTTCGCGGCACGCAACTGGACAGGGCAAATTTACAATTGGAAAGCGGTTCGCGAATTGCGATTCGCGGCCGCAATTTTGCCACTGTTGAGCGTTGGCGCGGCGACGACGTACACGACGCCTGGAGTGATTCAATCCGAACGTAATTTTTTCGGCGTCGTGCGAGTCGAGTCCAGTGGCGGCGACCTTTGCATGGTGCATGGATCAACCATCCATGGTGTCCAGCGCCGCGCACCTAACGCCGCCGAGCCAACGACCTACTACGGCGGCGAAAGTGGCGTGGGGCGCGTGATCGCCGCGATGAACTCATCGGACAATAGAGAAAAGCCGCTTCGTTTGTGTGGTGTAGGATTGGGTTGCGGCGTGCTGGCGACTTACGGTCGCCCAGGCGACAAATACGAGTTCATCGAAATCAATCCGGCGGTGATCCGTATGGCAAAAACGCATTTTGCGTTTCTAAGTCGATCTCCGGCAACGATCGACACGCACCTGGGCGATGGCCGGATTGTGCTCGAGCGAATGGAGCATCACCAATTCGATCTGTTGGTGCTCGACGCATTCAGCAGCGATGCGATTCCGGCGCACTTGCTGACGCGTGAGGCGTTTACGCTGTACCGCGAACGTTTGTTTGATGATGCAATGATGGCGATTCACGTGTCTAACAAACATCTGGACTTGGTGTCATTGGTCCAACGCCAAGCGCAAGAAGCTGGTTGGACAAGCAAGCTGGTTATGTCGCCTGGTTCGCATGACGATCGCACGCTGCCGGCGCTGTGGATGATTGTTGCTGCGGAAAATCATCCGGCGTGGTCACATGAGAGATTGCGATTCGCGGCGCGTGCCGTCGAAACGCCCGCGAGCGAAGCGCCGGTTTGGACCGATCAACAACACAATCTGTTGAGTGTGTTGCGCGTTGATTAAGGACGTCCATACAAAAGTCAACAGATTGTTTTGCCCTATTGTAGAACGATTGTCCTCAATACATTAAATCGATCGGTCTTGGTCGCCGTCTTTGTAGTGAACGCTGTATAAATCGGTGCGGCGGTCATTCCAATTTTGTACGCTGCCGTTTAACCGATGGCGGCGGAGCACTTCGATGTCCACATCGTGCATGATCACCGTTTCGATGTTCGGATTCGCCTCGGCACCGATGCCTTCGCGGGCAAACATCACATCGCACGGTGTCAAGATCGCCGACTGGGCATAGTGAATATCTGCGTTGTCGACGAACGGCAAATTGCCAGTGCAGCCCGCGATGGCGACGTAGACATGGTTTTCAATGCATCGCGCGTGGGCACAGGTGCGAACTCGTAAATGACCGTTTCGTGTGTCTGTATTGTATGGCACAAAGATGATGTTCGCGCCTTTATCGACAGCCATGCGAGTCAGCTCCGGGAATTCGCTGTCATAGCAAATCTGGATCGCGATCGGACCGCAATCGGTGTCGAAGACTTCGAGCGTATCGCCGCCAGTAACGCCCCACCAACGTCGCTCGTTCGGCGTCGCATGAATCTTATATTGCTTGCCAATACTGCCATCTCGACGAAACAGAAACGCGACGTTGTAGAGCACATCGTCTTCGACAACGAACTGCGATCCACCGATGATGTTGGTATCGTGCTTGACGGCCAACTCCGTAAACAACTCCAAATACTGGGGCGTATACGCGGCCAAGGCACGCGCGGCCAAACCCGGGCGCTGCGACGGAATCAGCGGCAACAACTGGGTGGTGAATAGTTCGGGAAACAACACGAAGTCGCTTTGGTAGTCGCTGGCCACGTCAACAAAGTATCTCGATTGTTTGGCGAAATCCTCGAAGCTCTCGACGGTCCGCATTTGGTACTGGACGACGGCAATGCGAACCAATTGCACACTGCGACGAAACCGTTTGCGATTGACGCTGGTTTGGTATTCAAGATTGTTCCAACGCAAGTACGTCGCGTAACCGCAACTCTTGGTGTCGCTTGGCAAGTAGTTGGGAATCAAGCCTTCGAGCACAAAGCCGTTGGCCGATTGCGCCGTCAGTACTGGATCATAAAGTGCCTTGATCTTGACCGCGTCAACGTATTCCCGAGCGGTCATCTCAGGCTGGTGCATGTGGTAACCGGGAATGCGTCCGCCAATGATTATGCCGCGCAAATTTCGTTCGCGGCAGATGCTTTTTCGCGCGTCGTACAACCGACGTGACAATCGCAAACCGCGAAACTCCGGAGCCACCATGATCTCGATTCCATACAGCACATCGCCTTTGGGTTCATGGTTGCGAATGTAGCCATCGTTGCTGACGGCGTGGTAATTGTGCCATTCCAATTGGTCGTCGTCGGCGACAATCAAGGCGCTGCTGCTGGCGACCAATTTCCCGTCGCACTCGATCACCAATTGACCCTCGGGAAAAAGCCGCAGTTGGCTTTGAATCTGCTCGCGTTTCCAAGTTGGCATGTCGCCGAAGCATTGCTTTTGCAACGCGACAAGCTCGTCAAAGTCATCGATCGTCATCGGACGGACGGCAATCTTCCATTCAAATTCCGCGAGGTCGATTTCTTGATTCATGTATCCTATGGCGTGATTACCAGGCTAAGTTTTCGCGAGCGAGAGTGGGATTGTTGTCGTCAATCTTCTCAATCATGGCTTGGGCTTCGGCGTCGAGGGTTGGTGGTAAGACGATTTGCAATTGCACGATCAAGTCGCCCCGCCCGCCGCCGCGCCCAGGCACGCCTTGGCCCCTGAGTCGCAACTTTCGTCCGCTGCTGCTGCACGGCGGAACCATTAACGCGATCGTCGAAGTCGGAGTCGGCACATCGATCTTGGCACCCAGTGCGGCTTCGCGCAACGTGATCGACAAAGTCAGCTCAAGGTTTTGGCCAAGTCGCCGGAAATACGGATGGTCGCTGACGTTGACCACCAAAATCAAATCGCCCGCCGGTCCACCGCTGCCAGACGGTTCGCCCTTGCCGCGCAGCCGCATCTTCGCGCCTGATTCGATACCCGCCGGAATATTGACCGACAATTTGTTCGACTCGGTCGTCGTGCGCAAAACAAATTCGGTGGTGCCGCCATTGATCGACTTGGCGAACGGAATCTCGATCTCGTGGCGGATGTTTTTTCCAGGCGTCGGCGGCGCGGCGGAACGTCGCCGCTGTGTGCCAGCGCCACCACCACCGCCAGCGAACATTTGCTCGAAGAAATCTGAAAAGCCGTTTTCAAAACCGCCGCCGCCTTTGCCACCTGAACTGCGAAAAATTTGTTCGATATCCAAGCCTTCAAACGATGCACCGCCCGCGGAGTTAGGATTGAATCCGCCGGTTCGCATCCGCTCGAAATCGGCACCGTAGCGGTCGTAGGCGGCGCGCTTCTCCTCGTCGCTCAAAACGTCGTACGCTTCTTGTACGCGTTTGAACTTTTGGCTCGCCTGTTCGTCGCCTTGATTCAAGTCTGGGTGATACTTGCGTGCCAATTTACGATACGATTTTTGGATATCGTCTTTGGATGCATCGCGCGCAACGCCGAGAGTTTGATACAAATCTTCTGCCATGGACAAACGAAAACCGGGCTGAGTGATGGAAAGTAACGAAACAACGATGCGGTCCCAACCGAAATCCCATGATGGCAGACGGCGACCAATCTGGGTATCGGTCAGGCAGACAGTGGACCAGTTTACACTGGCCCTAGTAGTGATCTTGGGCATCCTCACCGCCGGATCGCCAGCGCTTGGGGCGGACGGTGTGTTGGGTATCGAAATCGTTGATGAAGCCAGCGGCGAACCGGTCGTCGCGCGATTGCAATTGAGTCGCCCGGGCGCGAAGACGCCGACGCTGCGCGGTCTCGTCAAAGACGGCGGCGATTGGATCATCAGCGAACGATTCGACCTTAACCTGTCCCCCGGGGAATACCGATTTCGAGTGACTCGCGGTGGTGAGTATCGAGTCATCCAAGGCACGTTCACGTTGGAGAAAACTTCGCAAGATTCGCGAACGATAAAATTGCCCCGCATGGTGGATATGCGCGGCGACAGTTGGCTCAGCGGTGACTTGGCGATCCCTGCCCAGACCGAAGATTTAAAGTTGAGAATGTTTTCGCAAGGGTTACATTTCGCAGTGCCAGTTGGCCAATCGATCATCCGCGAGAACCGCAAACTGTTGCCCGCAGCGGACGCGCTCTATCAACCGATCGGCCTCGCGCCGCCGGCGATACCGCTGGGCGAAGGCGACGTGATTGTGTATCAGTCGCAAGCCGAAAATTTGGGTGATAGCCCGCGTGATGCAACACAAACCCAGACCGTCGCGGCGGCAATTTTGCGACATGGAAACAACGATTCACAGCGTATTGCGATTGCCAATCCGTTCGCTTGGATGTTGCCAATTTGGATCGCCACGGACCAAGTGGATGGCATATTCGTGTTGGCCAGCGATTGGTTGCGCGAGGATATGCGTGTTGAAAACGTTTCCAATGGGCGACCTTCCGATGATCGATGGTTCAGCGGTCCGCTTGGACTTGGGCGCTATGCCGAGCGCGTTTACTGGAACCTGCTCGACGCCGGCATTCGACTCGCACCAATGGCTGGAACAACAGCTCAATCCAGCCGCGTCGATGCACCTGCAATCGGCTACAACCAAACTTACGTCACCGGTGAATCGATCGCGAATGTGAGTGATTACATGGCGGCCGTATGGTCGGGGCACAGCATATTGACCAATGGCCCGATGTTGCGAGCTACGCTCGACGGTGAATCGCCGGGCACTACATTTTCACTAGCCAGCGGCGAGCAACGCGAGTTATCTTTTGATTTGCAATTGTCGGTTCGCGATCCCGTCGATTATTTGGAAGTGATTCACAATGGTCGCATCGTTCATAGTGCAAAGCTCGACGAGTTTGTGGCGGCACAGGGCCGATTGCCGTTGTTGGTCGTTCGGTCCAGTGGCTGGGCGTTGGTCCGCGTGGTGACGCAGCATCCCGAGCACCAGCGAATGGCGATGACCGCACCGTGGTTTTTCGACGTCGGTGGCGAACCACGAATCAGTCGCCAAGCGGTCGAGTTTTTTGGTGCGTGGTTGACTGATTGCGAAGCCAGATTGAAGCAATTGCCGCCTGAGGAAGTTGCTCAGCACGTGGCCGATGTGGTTCGTGCTCGCGAGTTTTGGCGACCCAAGCTTGCGCTAGTCAACGCGGAATGAAAGTCACCATTAGGACCGGTTCGCGACTTTGCGCTACGACGCAATTTTCACAGCCCGCTTTTACAGCCCATAAACGTACTGGATCGCCTTGACCAACGTCGCCACGTCGGCACCCTCGATCGGCTCGGTGATCTTCTGCAACTGCGCGATCGCCTCGTCGCGATAGGGTGGCGTCGTCACGGCGGCTATGGCTTGAAACGAATATTTGGCCGCCTGCGAAGTCGGTGCGTCGACGGACATCGACAGCGGTGCCAACTTATGAGCAAGCATCAGCGGCAGTGTGTCAAATGTATATTCTTTGTTGCGGCCATTGAAGCGAATGATCAACTTTTCCGGAGCTGCTTCGACAATCACGACCTTTAAATCCGCAGTCAAGTCAAACTCGTTGCCGGCCTGCAATTGGCCGATCGCCTTGACAACGCCACCCTGGTAAAACGTCGCCAAATCGGCAAGCTGAAACAACATCGCCGAGGTTGCTTTCTGCTCGTCATCCGTCGCCTTGGACTCCGCCAATTCGGCCAGCGTTTTGATCTGGGGCCAATCGTGATTTTTGATTGCCCGCGTGACGGCGGCAATAGCGGAAGTCCCAGCGGCGATTTGCTCCGGCGTCGGTGACGGCATCTCAGGTGACGGCATCTCCGGTGCAGGCGATTGATTGGCAGGCGGCATCTCGGCAGCGGGCATCTGCGACATTGGTTCCGAATCGAAGTCTTCGATTTCCTCGGGCACTTGCGGTGGCGGCATGTCGCCGGCCAATCCACCCATCACTGGATCAAACGGCGGTCGCACTCGATCTGCTGGTGGGGCCGGCTGGGCGACGACGCTGCCGCCTTGCAACACGCTTCCGGCCGGCACGCCAGGCGTGGTGCTGATAACGATGGTGGCACCGCCATTCTTGTTAACGAAATAAAGAATGCCACCCATTACGGCGATGCTTGCCAAGCAAAACAACGAGAAAAAAACGGACATCCAAGGGAATCCGCGACGGCGTGGGCGCAGCGGTGCTCGCCGCACGAGCGGCGCGGCAGGCAACACGGGTGCGGCAGGACTGGGCGC